>CACZBP010000038.1 GCA_902779495.1 uncultured Bacteroidia bacterium | reverse complement strand
TCATAGATCAGAATGACCGACTTCGGCGGATAGATCGTATTGTAGATCCACCGCATGAAAATGACCCACAGGATGACTATGATCAGATTGATCCCGGTCAGTCTGAGCATGGGGCCTATATGGTCGAGAAAGCGCCAGCGGCCGATCAGGGCCAGCTGGACATATGCGATGATATTGGTACATATGACCGAACAGATCTGGGCGATGATGACATCCGTCGTGGTCAAAGGACTGTCATAAAAGCCTTCGCGCCTTTCAACTTCGAGTTTTTCAAGGGCGTTGCAGATGTTGTAGCTCGTCAGGTCGGGGGCCTCTATGGTGATGTTGCCGGTGTAGGTCACCATCGTGCGCTCGTTGGCAAGCGCCTTTGTTTCAATGACTATGACGCCGTTGGCGCCCTTGGAGCCGTATATGGCCTTGGCCGATGCATCCTTGAGGATGGTGATGCTCTGGATGCGGTTCATATCCATATCGGTAATCTTCTCCAGGGAAGTCTCGAAACCGTCAAGCACGAACAGGGGGGTGTTTCCCTTGTTGAGGAAATTGCTCTTCAGGCCGCTTGTTTCGGTCATCAGGGAAGATGCTCCGCGAAGCTGCATAGAGGCCATTGTGTTGGGGTTGGAGCCGGCCTCGAGGTTATCCATAATCAGCAGCGAAGGGTCGAGGTTCTTAAGAGCCTGGACGACGTTGGCGTTGGAGACGCGCTTGATGTCTTCCGAGGATATGGTCTGGACCGCGCCGGTGAAGGAATCCTTCTTACGGGTGAATATACCGGTGACGACCACTTCGTCAATGCTCTGCACGGACTGCTTCAGGCGCACCCTGCGCACTTTGTCGACGGGGAGCGTAACCTTCTCGAAACCAAGTGCTTCGAAGGTCAGGGACGCAACTTCCTCGGAAAGCTTTATCAGGAAGACACCGTCGACGTTGGTCGCGACTCCGCCCTTGACATTTTCGGGGGAATAGACGGCGCAGCCGATAACCGGCTCGCCGCTTTCATCCACGACGGTGCCGTGCACGGTCTTGAGCTGCTGGGCATACGAAGGCAGGCTGGCCGGGAACAGGAAGGCCAAACACAGGACCAAAAGTCCAAGGTTACGGTTTTTAATATTATTTAACACCATATTAACACACTGACTGACTGGACATTTTATCATCCTGCCGGTCTTTAAGCTTAATTACAATCAACCACCAAGTTACAAATATAAACGTAAAATTTAATAAAACAATTATTAAAACGTTTATTATTTCATTCCCAAGGCAGCTTGGGCAATTGTCAGCAGGTATTCCAGTATGCCTATTTTGTTGGGGTCGCCCTCTGCGCGGAGAGCTTTTTCAAGGATGGAACGGATGCGTTCCATAGCATTGTAGCAGTCACCGTCCAGGTCGGAAAGGCTCGTTACGGGGATTCCGGAGAGTACGGGAGCAAGGGCTTCGTCCTCGGGAAAACTGTCAATAAGGCCATTGGAACGATGGAATGCTTCCTGGTAGCTATGCTGCATCATAGGAGAATTGGACATAAGTCCCATAGCCATAAGGAGGCTCACGGGGAATTCATCTTCCTTGCACACCTGTCCTTTCCTGATATTCGCGGTGAGCAGGTCCGTCAGGTCATCCAGATACTCCGACGCCGGATAGCCGCTGGCAGCCTTGTCGGCGGCGAAGGCAACCATACGCACGCGGCCAAAGAAACCGGACTGGTTGGCGTAGTTGGTCCTGAAAAGACCGTCGAAAGAGCTGACCGCACCTGAGAAGTGGAAAAGGTCGGTGGCCGAAGGCGGGAGGGAGAAGGTCGTGTAAAAGTCGTTGACCTTGCGAAGTATATGCTTCTGGAAGTCCTTGGGGACCGCCCTCATCCCGGAGTCGTCATTATAGACTCCGCCTATGTTGTAGCAAAGCGTCCTGGAGGCCGCAAAGAACTGCAGTGCAATCCTTTCGGGAAGCAGGATACGGAAAGAGGACATCTCCAGGTCTTCGTCCCCTATCCAGGAGTAGGCGTTCTCCATCACGGCACGCAGGTGGCGGACACGCTCGTCGAAACAGGCCTCGGGGTCATTGCCGAGGTCTCCCGGCAGGGCGCGCACGTCCATATAGGTCTTGCCGGAAACGGGGACATAGCGGTATTCCGCGCCGGTGTAGGGAGCTATGACGGAGGTCAGCGCCTTTTTCTCGTCAGTGCCCTCGGGGAAAGAGGAGTAGAGCCATTTTATGGCAAGGCGGTCATAGGGACCTATCCTGTCCACTATAGTCACAAGGCCCCTTTCCCTGTCGCCTTCACGGGCGAAGATATTGAAAAGGACATCGTCGGTGACCGATGCGGTGATGCCGTGCACTTTAGTGAATGAAGGGCTGCGGAGTTGAGCGGGAGAATAGGCCTGGGAGCCGGCGTAGTTGGGTTCCAGGCCGAGGACGCCGCCGAAAGCCTGCATCACCCTGGCCCTGACTATCTCGCACAAGGCGGATTCGGGCATATCGTAGGTGCGGTAGCGAGCATCTGCGTCAGCTATGTTGTAGAAGGCCTCGTAGCGGACATTGTCTATGAATCCGGCGGGGATGGTCATAGTGAAAGACAGCAGCTCTCCGGTGGAGTTGTCACCGAAAAGCGCAGTGCGTATCTCTTCCCTGCGTCCGTCGTCGTCGGCCATAACCTTGCTCACGAGAGGGTCTTCCGCGCGGAAGCCTCCATATGAAGGATAGCGTCGCACATCTATGGCCCTGGTGATGCCTATCTCTTCGAAGGCGGGGTTCCAGGCTTCGATGCCCTTGCGTATGGCCTGGTACCAGGCCTCGGGGAAGAGGGTGTCCACATAGACCGTCAGGCGCTTGTCTTTGGAGATATTCCAGCGCCTTGCCGTGCGGCCCGAGCGGATGCCCTTTTCAGAGGAATATTCCTTGAAGGGGACGTTCCTCACGCCTATGTGGCGGTCCGTTTCCCGGATTGTTATTCCGCACTCGGGAAGGAGGGTGACGGTGGTGATGAACTCTCCGTCGATGCGCTCCTTCTGGCCTTCGAACACATAGGCCCTGCCGCCTCCGGCCGGCAGATAAGGTGTCACGTGGAATGATACCGCCTGACGGACGCCAACGCTGCGGGGATAGGCCACGGGAGCGATTATTTCGGAGAAATCGGCCACAGGCGTGCCTTCATCCCAGGCAGAGAAAGTGTCGTCGATATTGACCCCCTTGAGGCTGAAAGCATCCTTGTTGGAGGGGGAGAACAGGCGGGTGGCATCCACTACCACGGCCGTGGTGTCACCGTTGCGGTATTTCAGGGGGAATGCATAACGCACAGGAAGGAGGCCCGCCTTGCCCAGGGCAGCCTGCATCGTGGTGTCCTTGACGGAAATGATGGCACCGGGCTCCTGGAGGACCAGCATGGAATCCGTCCGGGACAGGACAAACACCTTCTGCGGGGAAACGCTCTTGCCCACCGGCACCCATTCGGAACTGCTCTTGTCCACTACTGTGCTGAGCACTATCTTGCTGCCCATCAGGGAGTCAGGGACCTCAAGCCAGACTTTCTTGCCGTCACGGTAGACCTTCAGGCCTTCGCCCGCCACCTTGATTCCCTTCTTGGTGGAGAATTTCTGGTAGGGAGTCTTCTTCGGAGGGGCAGGGGCCTCAGTTTTCGCAGCCTTACGGCTCTTCTTCGGGCCTGCCAGGGATGATGGAGCGACTGCCGCAATGAGCGACAGCGCAGTCAGGATTGCAAATACTGTCTTTCTCATTTGGTGGCGGTTGCGTATTCAATATACTGTATCAAAAGGGAATAATGCGCCTTGGTGACGGGATCGGCACCGGAAAGGCGCTGCCGCAGCAGCTTGAGGGATTTTTCGAGCTGGGTATAGATAAGGCCCGGGGTCACTATGCCGAAGGACTGCAGGGTGTTACGGGGTTCCCATTCAAAGCCGCTGATATCGTCCAGGCACATACCCGTGGGGGTCTCAAGGAAGGGCTCGGATGCGAAAGAGGCGGCACTTACCCCTTCGGGAAGACGGAAAGAGCCGGTCTGTATCATATTCAGCACATAGCGTTTCTGAAGCGCCCTGTCCGAGGCGGAGAGTTTGCCTTTAGGCTTCCAGACAAAATCGAAAAGCTTGTCATACAGCTCTTCCGTGGAGACTTCCTTTGTCACCACGCCATCCACGGATCCGTTCGCGAAAGGCAGGAAGAAAAGGGTGCTTGCCATATTGGACTGGACACCGTAGCGAAGGTCTCCAAGCAGGGGCAGGGTACCGACGGCCGAGGGTTCGGCCAGCCAGTCGACATCCCTGTACATATCCATCAGCATTTCCAGCGCACGGAGCTGCCTGTCACGGGGGACATTGGCATAGCGCTTCTGCCCGTCGCCAGGGACGACTTCCCATTTGTAGAGTCCGCCCACATTGGCTGCGACGTGGCCGAAATACCTCAGGTACTGGCTTGCGATGCCGGAATATATCGATAGCCGGTATTCGTAATCAGGGTCGTCCTCGTCGCTTATCCACTGCATGAAATGCGACATTATGTACTTGAGGTTGGATATGCCGTATGCCGTGGCGCCGAACACGTCGTCGCTAAGGTCCTCGGTCTGGCAGCTGGGATCGGACCCCGCCAGACTCATCTGCTGCTTGCCGTAGCGATAGAACGGGGCGACTTTCAGGGAATCCGTGATCCAGTCCGTGGTGATGCGCACCTCATCCTCGAACGAGGGGGCGTCGAAGACAGGCGTGTAGCCCCAGCGTATCGCCCAATAGTCGTATTTGCCGAAACGGGGAGGGGTGAGCTTGACGCCCCTTTCCTTGTCTCCCGGCTGGGCCACATAGTTGAAACGGGCATAGTCCATTATGGAAGTGGTGGTGCCGTATTCATTGGTCTTGGCAGGGTCGCGGAGCCACTCCAGGGGGATACAGGTGGATGCGCTCATATTGTGCATCAGGCCGAGCGTGTGGCCCACCTCGTGCTTGATGACATACATCAGGGCGTCTCCGAGAATCTCCTTGGGGATGTCCATGGCGCGCACATCAGGATCAGCCTGGGCGGTCTGGACGAACATCCAGGTGCTCAGGAGCTTGATCACGTCGTGATAGACATAGACCGAAGCGTTGATGATTTCGCCGCTGCGGGGGTCCACCCAGGAAGGTCCCATAGCGTTCTGTATGGCCACGGGGGCGTAGCGGATACAGCTGTAGCGTATGTTGTCCGGGTCGAAGGCAGGGTCGTCCTCGGGGAAAGGCAGGGCCTTGACGGCATCCTTGAAACCTATGTTCTCGAACACCTCGTTCCATTGAAGGACGGCGTCGTAGATATATGGTTTCCACCACCCAGGGAAGTCGTTGTCTATGTAGTAGACTATGGGTTTTACGGGCGTAACCTTTTCGCCGCGGCGGTAGGCCAGGGTGTCCGAGGGCTCCAGGCGCCAGCGCTCTGCGAAATAGACGGGCTTGGTGGAGGAGTTGAAAGAGCCGAACTGCTGACGTCCCAGGAAGAAGAATCCTATGCGGGGGTCGGCCATACGGGGATGATACACCTGCTCGGGGAGAAGGAGTATGGAGGTGGTCATCTCGGCAGTGAGGGCGCGGTTCTTGGCCACGGTCTTGCCCTGGCCGTCAGTGAGGGAGTAGTTGTAGGTGCGGCTCACGGTCACTGAGACATTGTCGTCAAACGCCTTTGTGTCAACGACATATGAGAGATCTTTCTTGTATGTCTCGTTGATTGTGTAAGAACGCTGCATCATCGAGGACACACCCCCGAAGGGACTGAAATCCTTGTTGTCGTCCAGCAGCCAGTCGGTCATATCTATGCTGTAGCGCTTGTCGGGGGAGGTGGCCTTGACCGGGAACTTGGCTATGATTGCCCCGGTGTGGGCCTTGGACAGAGCCCTCACGATGGAAGTGTCTTCCGAACGGAAGGAAAAATCCACCTTCTTGAGGTACAGCGTGCTGTCCGCCTTCTCGAAAGTGAAAGGAGAGAGGTCTTTCTTGCCGCCCGCCACTCCGAAGGTGTTGTCACTGATGGAGCGGATGGTGGTGCCCATAATGAAGGTGCGGCCAAGAAGCGAATCCGGCACGTCGAAATATATCTTTCCCTTCTTCAGATGGACAGACAGCATACCCTTGGAGGACTTTTCTTCCTTGTCGAAGAGCTTCTCCCATTTGGAGAGGGTCTTTGTGGTGTCGGCTTTTTCGGTCTTGGCCTTCTTCTTGAAGATGCGCCAGAATGATTCAGCACCGGCCGTCGGTGCGAAAATCAAAAGGGCCAGGGCCGCAGCCCCGATCAGTTTGGAATAATCTCTCATATAATTTTTAAGCTACTGTTCGCTAACAATCCAGAAAATCAACTTTTCCGCATAATTAACAAATATATGAAATAAAACGCAAAAAACATCATCATAGATGATATTTTTAACGCCCCTGATACTGATTCATAATTTCCACACTGAAAAAGTCATCCAGTCCGACCATCCCCTTGTAAACTTCCCTCTTGGAGGTTTTGTTGAGTCGGAAAGCAAGGTTGAGCATATAATAGCGGCCGAAGGTGGGAGTCCAGGACTGGATGCGGCTGTCGGCGCTTGTGGATACCGAGTAAGAGGTACTTCGATTGAGTATGTCATTGGCCGATACGGTCAGCAGCAGGCGACCATTCATAAGGGAAACGCCAGCGCAGGAGTCGAAGGCGAGATAGTTGAAGTCGGGGACGCCGCCGGAGATGTAATGATGTATGTTCCCATTGATATTGCTGTTGATAAAGAAGTATTTACCGATAGTGAAACCGGTAATAACCCTCAAGCTGTGATCCAGCTTTTCTGACAGCAGGGTGCCGGCATCGTTGCGGTCATTGATATAGAACAGGCCGTAGTAGAGCTCTATCCTGACTTTCTTGTTTGGCCTGCAGCTAATCTGGACATTTGCCGATGGGGAGTGGGATATATCCCGGAGGAGATTCCCGCAGATGTACTGGGGACGTTCGGAAAAAGCATATCCGGCGCCCAGTTGCAGGAACATCTTTAAACGCTGTATCCTCAGGCTATACATCGCGTTGGCGTTGATGCTGTAGGTACCGGAAGTGTTGGCATACTTTGTGAACGTCGTTCCAGAAAGGATGTCATACCCACCCCAGCCGTCAATGTGGGTGGCTGCAGCATAATACCTGCTGTCGGACACTATGGCGTTGTCAACAAGTGAGCCTCTGAAGGACAGTTGCAAAAAGGACGGGATAGTCTTGCTTTGGAATTGATGGTGGTATTCAACTTGGGCGACATGTGTCAGGGATGGCTTCAAGTCCGGGTTGCCCGCCTGGACGAACAATGGATTCCTGTCATCAATACGGTCCCGTACCTGCTCCACGGCAGGAACACTACCGTAGAGGGAATATGCAGCTCTGAGGAATCTTGACAAATAGTTTGCTTCAATTCTCGGAATAACGTAATTCTTGGAGAATCCCGACAAAGACGGCACACGTTCCTGATCGGAAAGGTTTTTCAGGGAAGCGCCAAGATTTAAAAAACAGTGATTGCTTTCCTTGGAAAAAACCAAAGCGACTCCCGCACCGGCGTCCCTGGTGTTCCATGTGTAGTCATATGTGTTCACGGCGTCAGGGACAGGATTAGCCGGATCGATATAATCGAAAGAGAGCGACTTGTTTTCCTTGCGCGACATACCTGCAGAGATATTCGGCCATATGGTAAGAGACAGCGTGTCAGTGTTTATCAACATCTTCTCTACGCCAGCCGTAGCATTGACCGACCAGTTCTTTCCGTCCGCATCCGTGCTCAGGCGACGCCGGCGAAACGACGTGACGAGGGTGTCAACCGTCAGTTTTCCAGAATTATCCCGTCCGACATCAACAGAAAGTGAAACAACCGGATTCCATCCGCTTTTGGCGGTGGTATTTCGCCAATTCAGGCGACCCTGGTAGCTGATGTTACGGCCGTCATTCCTGCCGGACTCGCTCCTTCGCGAAAAATCCGTTCCGGCCATACGGCCAAGGGAGCCGGAATAAGAATCATTTACCTGATTCGATATACTGAAGGTGTTAAGGACAGATAACATCTTCAGCACCGGGCTGTTCAGATTGACATTGAGGTCAATCCTGTGTGTCCCGCTAACCGAGGATGACGAGGTGGTATCGGCATAGGATCTCGCGGGGCTGTCCTGCGTGGCGAAATAGTCCGACAGGGAATTGCTGAAGGAACGGGTGTAATCCTTGACAAAACCATATGAGGCATAGACAGAACTGCCCAGAAGGCGATCGCCCCAGTATTTTGTCAGGGTCGCATCGGCCACGGTCTTCTCATTGTAGCTGCCGAGGGCGCCATATGGGTTCTTGATACTGTTAAACTCATTGTTCGAGCGGCCAATGTTGTTGGCATTGGCCTTGACGGACCAGAGCAGATATTCCGAGAAGAGCTTCGCGGATATCGCTCCCTGGTAGCGGGGCTGCACCTGCCCTTCGGAGTCCTTGTTTTCATCCACGCCGCCGGAAGCAAGGATGTGGCCGTCGAAGGCACTGAATATGGGGTTCTTCGTCGTTATATCCAGGACGCGGTCCATATTGCCGCTCTTCGCCCCTTTCAGCCTGTCCTCGACGGAGAGTTCCTCATATGACTTTATATTCGTAACCTCTTGGGCGTCAATTGAATTCAAAGGGGAGGACGCATCATTGCCATATATCAGGCGACCGTTGACATATGTCCTCTTGACTTCCTTTCCTTCTACATATATCTTCCCTCCCTTTATCTCCACTCCGGGCATCTGGCGGAGGATTTCCATCGCGTTCTCGCCTTCTGCGAGGGAGACGGCGGCGGCGTTGTAGATGATTGTGTCCTTGCGGTGGAGGATGGGCGGCACATCGGCTTTGACCACCGCTTCCTTGAGTTGCTCGGCCTTGCGTTCAAGCTCAATCATCAGCACTGCATGGTCCTCGAAGATGTCCAGGAAGATGTCCTGTGGGTAATAATTCTTCATGTCGTCCACGCGGATGTGGCCCTTGCCAAGGGGAAGATTCCTCAGGACAAACTCTCCACTGCGGTTGCTCCGGACGACTATGCTGTCGCCAGAGGCCTCCGTGCTGTCCGGAATGTGGTTGAATGTAATGCGTGCGCCGGAAACGGGGAAAGAAAACCTGTAGCCGTTACGGCCTTCATTGATGGAAGTGACATTGCCCGATAAGGTACCCGTCTTCTTTTCCTGGCCTTGCAGCGGGGAGAAGAAGACGGACAACAGGATGATTATCGGCAATATCCGCTTCATTCTAAACTAATCATAGTATATGTCTTTATGTTTATCACTGAATGAAACCATAATCCGATGCCTTGTCCCGGGGGATATCTTGCTAAGCATAAGTGTCAGGACGGTTTCGCTGTCCTGCCATATACAAGTGATGCTTCTTCCGTCTCCTGAAGATTTTTCTTCACCGCTTCCATATAATGAAACAAACCATTGTTTCAGGCTGTCATATTCTTTAAAAGGCTTCTCCTCCTGCTTGAATACTTTGTAAAAAAACAGGGCGGAACAATTATGGGTATCGTTCTGATAATCCACCAGGACCTCATCCCAGACCCTGTCAAAATACTTCACCGGGGTTCTGAAAGAATATGAAGAGAATTCACGGTAATGATCCAGGGCATAATAATCTGGAAGATTGAAAGTCGAGGAGACATCCTTCCTATCAACAAACTCACCCAGTTCGATGCTTCCGAACACTCTGTTGATGGGAGACGCTTCATACACTGAAGCCCTTGTGCTGTCAGGTGCCTGACTTGACAGCAGCAAGGACATGTATATGATTATCAGCCTCAAATTAAAAACAAGGTGCTAGAAATGCAGCATCACGGTGAGGCCGGCCATTACGATGGAGACCATGCTCATCAGCTTGATGAGGATGTTCAGCGAAGGGCCGGAGGTGTCCTTGAAGGGGTCTCCGACGGTGTCGCCGACCACCGTGGCGTGGTGGCTGGCGGAGTTCTTGCCGCCGAAGTGGCCTTCCTCGACATACTTCTTGGCATTGTCCCAGGCACCGCCGGAGTTGGCCAGGAATATGGCGAGGACGAAGCCTGCGCCAAGGCCGCCGGCCAGAAGGCCGATGACACCCGCAGGGCCGAGGATGACGCCAACGAGCATAGGGACTATGATCGCCAGGAGCGAAGGGAATATCATCTCGTGCTGGGCGGCCCTTGTGGAGATGCGCACGCAGGATGTGTAGTCCGGACGCTGCTTGCCTTCGAGGATGCCGGCTATCTCACGGAACTGGCGGCGCACCTCGATGACCATCTTTTCGGCTGCGCGGCCCACGGCATTCATCGTCATTCCGCAGAAGAGGAACGCCATCATGGCGCCGATGAATATGCCCACCAGGACCATAGGGTTCATCAGGGTAATGTCGTAGTATTCAACTATATCCGTGATGGAGGCGCTGACGGTTTCCACCGTGCGGCCGCCAATCTCGAGGACATTCTTGCCGATGTGGCTGAAGCCTATCTTTATTTCCTCGATGTAAGATGCCAGAAGGGCGAGGGCCGTCAGGGCGGCGGAGCCTATCGCGAAGCCCTTGCCGGTGGCGGCGGTGGTGTTGCCCAGGGCGTCGAGGACGTCGGTCTTCTCACGCACCGAAGGGTCGAGCTCTGACATCTGGGCGTTGCCGCCGGCGTTGTCGGCTATGGGGCCGTAGGCGTCTGTGGCAAGGGTGATTCCCAGGGTGGAGAGCATTCCGACCGCGGCGATGGAGATGCCGTAGAGGCCGAGGCTCAGGGTGTCGGTGGAGAAGTGGAAGCCGGTGGCGAAGCCATATGCCAGCAGGATGGCGACGGCGATGGTCACCACGGGCACAGCCGTGGATATCATACCGAGGCCGACACCGTTGATGATGACGGTGGCGGGGCCGGTCTGGGAACTTTCAGCGAGCTTCTGGGTGGGCTTGTAGGAGTGGGAGGTGTAGTATTCCGTCACCTTGCCGATGACAACGCCGGCAAGCAGGCCGGAGAGCACGGAGAGGGACAGCTGCCACCACTGCGGGAGGCCGTTCTGGCCGTCGAAGCCAAGCACATAGAACACGCCGAAGGTGAGCACTGCGATGAGCACGGCGGCGAGGTTGGTGCCGACGCTCAGCGAGCCGAGGAGCTCCTTGAGGCCTGCGCCTTCCTTGGTGCGGACTGCGAATATGCCGATGATGGACAGGACGACGCCTATGGCGGCTATCATCATAGGGGCCATAATGGCCTTCATCTGGATGGCGGTGCCTTCGGAGAAGAAGGCGGATGCGCCCAGGGCCATAGTGGCGAGGATGGAGCCGCAGTAGGACTCGTAGAGGTCTGCGCCCATACCGGCCACGTCGCCTACGTTGTCACCGACGTTGTCGGCGATGGTGGCGGGGTTGCGGGGGTCATCCTCGGGGATGTCCTGCTCGACTTTGCCCACGATGTCGGCTCCCACGTCGGCAGCCTTGGTGTAGATGCCACCGCCGACTCGGGCGAAGAGGGCCTGGGTGGAGGCGCCCATACCGAAGGTCAGCATAGTGGTCGTAATCACCACAAGTGTCTGTGCCTCAGATGCTTCCTCGACAAATGCGTTGAGGATGAGCCACCATATGGAAATGTCCAGAAGGCCGAGGCCGACCACGGTGAGGCCCATAACGGCGCCGCTGCGGAAGGCTATCTTGAGGCCGGAGTTGAGGCTGCGGGAAGTGGCGTTGGCCGTGCGTGCGGAGGCATAGGTCGCGGTCTTCATTCCCACGAAGCCTGCAAGGCCGGAGAAGAAACCGCCGGTGAGGAAGGCAAACGGGACCCAGGGATTCTGGACGCCGAAGCCATATGCCAGGACGGCGAATATTACTGCCAGCACCACGAAGACTATGACCACGACTTTATACTGCTGCCTGAGGTAGGCCATCGCCCCCTCGCGCACATACTGGGCAATCTCCTTCATCGTGGGCGTGCCTTCGCTTTCCTTGAACATCTGACGGAAGAATATCCAGGCGAACAGGAGGGCTACCACAGCCGCTGCCGGTACTATATAAAACAGTGTATTCATATTGTTGGGGTATTAAAACGACAAAAAAGGACCGGATACTTCCAGTCCCTTTTTTGCCTTGGTTTGCATTATTCCGCTGCGGGAGCCTGCTCGGCTGCGGGAGCCTCTGCGGGGGCTGCCTCGGCCTTCTTAGCGCGGCTGCGGCGAGTGGTCTTCTTTGCCTCTTTCTTGGCACCTGCTGCGAGAGCCGCCTCGTTGAAGTCGACGAACTCTACCAGGGCCATCTCGCTTCCGTCACCCTGACGGAAACCGGTGTGGAGGACACGAAGATATCCGCCCGGACGGTCAGCGATCTTGGGGGAGATTACGCCAAAGAGTTCCTTGACGGCTTCCTTGTCCTTGAGGTAGCTGAAAACAACGCGGCGGGAGTGGGTGGTATCCTCCTTGGACTTGGTCACGAGGGGCTCCAGGTAGGTCTTGAGGGCCTTGGCCTTGGCGACCGTGGTGTTGATCCTCTTGTGCTGGATAAGGGCTGTTGCCATATTTGCGAGGAGGGCCTTGCGGTGACCGCTCTGGCGTCCAAGGTGATTGACTGCCTTATTGTGTCTCATAATTAAATTTCCTTTTTCTTAACTTCGATGTTATACTTCTTGACATCCATACCGAATGTGAGCTTCATCTTCTCAACCAGCAGGTCGATTTCGTTGAGCGACTTGCGTCCGAAATTGCGGAACTTCATAAGCTCCTGGCGGGAATAGGACACGAGGTCGGCGAAAGTGTCGATGTCGGCGGCCTTCAGGCAGTTGTATGCCCTGACGGACAGACCCATATCTGAAAGCTTGGTGAGAAGCAGATGCCTCATACGGAGTGACTCCTCGTCGAGTTCCTTGGAATCATTCTCTACCGTGCTCTCGAGGGTGATCTTCTTGTCGTCCGTGAAGAGCTTGAAGTGGTAGATGAGAATGCTTGCGGCCTCCTGGAGAGCGAGATTCGGGGAGATGGAACCGTCGGTCACTATCTCGAGATTCAGCTTCTCGTAGTCGGTCTTCTGCTCGACACGCCAGTTGTCCACGGTCCAGTTGACCTTGCGGATAGGAGTGTAGATCGCATCCACGGGGATGGTTCCGATGGGAGTGTTCTCGTCACGCATCTCCTCGGCGGGAATGAAGCCGCGGCCCTTGGTGATGGTGAGAGTCATCTCAATCTTGACGGAAGGTTCGAGCGAGCAGATATGGAGCTCGGGATTCAGCACCTTGAAAGAAGACAATCCCTTGGAGATCTCCTCTGCGGTGAACTCCTGCTTGCCGCTTACGGTGATGTTGGCGGTCTCTGTGTCCACGGACTCAACCATCTGCTTGAGCCTGACCTGCTTGAGGTTAAGGATAATGTCCTGCATACCCTCGATGACGCCGGGGATGGTGTCGAACTCGTCGTTCACCCCGCTTATCTTGATCGAGCTGATAGCAAAACCTTCCAGAGAGGACAACAGGATGCGGCGGAGGGCGTTGCCGATGGTCTGTCCGTAGCCAGGCTCAAGAGGCCTGAACTCGAAACGACCGACGGTGTCAGTGCCTTCGAGCATTATAACCTTGTCCGGTTTCTGAAATGCTAAGATTGCCATATTATTTCTTTTTGGGTGTTAATTATTTCTTGGAGTAGAGGTCGACGATCAGCTGTTCGTTGATTGTCTCGGGAATCTCGGTCCGGGCGGGGACGTTGAGGAATTTTCCCGTGAGGGTCTTGGCATCGAACTCGAGCCAGGAATACTTG
>CACZBP010000037.1 GCA_902779495.1 uncultured Bacteroidia bacterium | reverse complement strand
GTCGAAACCCCGACCGAGGAAAGCAGCGACCCCGGCGAAAGCTACGACCCCGAAAGCGGCGAGAGATGGTTCAAGATGATAGGCATCATCTGCTGCTGGACCGACGTTGCCATACGCAGCAAGCTTGACTACATCGACATAGCCAAGCGCACCGGCATCAACACCTTCAGCATCTACAACTGCGACAAGGACTCCGCCACCTGGAAGAGCTACACGGCCGAATGCGCCCGCAACGGGATAGACATTGAGTTCGAGGAGCATATGCTCGGATGGCTGCTGCCGCGCGACCTGTTCAACAAGGGCTTTGACAACGACGGCACCAATTTCAACGACTACTACAGGATGAACGACCACGGCGTGCGCATCAACGACTACAACGGCTGTCCGTCCTGCCCCGCCGCCCTGGACACCATACGCAAAAGGGCGATGATAATCGGGGAGAGGTACCGTTCCACCAACAACAAATACTATTGCTGGCTGGACGACACCGGTGACATATGCCACTGCCCCAAGTGCAAGGACCTCAACCCGGCCGACCAGGCCCTGACCTTTGAAAACGTCATCATCGAAGGGCTGCGGGCGGTCAACCCCGAGGCGACCCTGGCGCATCTGGCATATTACAACACCGTCGAGGCCCCCAAGAAGGTCAAGCCCGTGGAAGGCATATTCCTGGAGTTCGCCCCCATCGACCGCGACCACTACCGTCCTATGTCCGAGGCCAGCGCCTCCGGCAAGGACGCCCGCACGCACGGACAGTACCTCAAGGCCCTTTCGGACAACCTCAAGGTGTTCCCGGTGGAGACCGCCCAGGTGCTGGACTACTGGCTTGACTGCTCGCTTTTCAGCGGCTGGGACGAGACCAACCTCAAGCAGGTTCCCTGGAACCAGGCCCTCTTCGAGGACGACGTGAAGACATATGCCTCCTACGGCATACGCAACATAACCACCTACACTTCCTACATAAGCGCCAACTACGTCAAGAAATTCGGATATCCCGACTGCATCGACAAATATGCCACATATTTGCGGGATTTCGTAAAAAAATAGTAACTTTAGAAGTTAATACAACTTTTAAGTACAATGAGAAAATCTCTGGTATTGCTTTTCCTGATGTCAGCGATCGCGGCATCGGCACAGACCGTGTCCGTCAAGGATACGGTCATCCGCACATATAACTTCTCCGACCCCGACCCGGTGGCCCGCACCGACAGGGTCTACCCCTACACCCGTTTCAACAACTTCGCCTTCAACGCCGTGGACCGCACCTGGAAGATGGTCGTCCTGGAGAATGACTACCTGCGCGTGAAGATATTCCCCGAAATCGGCGGAAAGATCTGGTCCATCTACGACAAGAAGCAGGGCGGAGAACTCTTCTACGACAACGACGTCGTGAAGTTCAGGGAGATATCCCTGCGCGGCCCCTGGACCAGCGGCGGCATAGAGTTCAACTACGGTGTCATAGGGCACGCGCCTTCCACCGCGCATCCTGTTGATTACAAGACCGTTACCAAGGAAGACGGAAGCGTCAGCTGCTATGTCGGCGTGACCGAGCTCCTCTCCGGCAGCCGCTGGGTGATTGAAATCAACCTCCCCAAGGACGCCGTCTGGGTGCGCACCTCCTCCTTCTGGCACAACTACTCCGGCGAGTTCCAGCCCTACTACACCTGGGCCAACTCCGGCGTGAAGATTACCGACGACATGCAGATAGTCTTCCCCGCGGACTACACGATAGGCCACAACGGCAAGACGACCCCGTTCCCCTATGAGGGCGGCCGCGACCTGCGCAACTACAGCGAGCAGCGCTTCGGAATGGACAAGTCATTCCACCCCGGCGGCTCCCACAAGGGCTATTTCGGAGTCTACTATCCGGGCGAGGATTTCGGTATGCTGCACTATGCCCTTCGCGACGAAAAGCTCGGCCGCAAGTACTTCAGCTGGGCACAGTCCGAGCAGGGCACCATATGGATCGACCTGCTGACCGACAACCGCCCGCAATACATTGAGCTGCAGAGCGGAAGGCTCTTCAACCAGAACGATATGTCCAGCGTTGAGACGCCCTACAAGCAGTTCCTCTTCACCCCCTACGGTTCCGATTCCTGGAACGAGTACTGGCTGCCCTTCGCCGGAATCGGCGGCGTTGCCGATATGACCCTGCGCGCGGTGGTCAACGTGGAGAAGAACGTCGTCAAGATTTATCCCCTGCAGAATCTCTCCGGCCTTATGACCATCGAGGATGCTTCCGGCAAGGTCATCTCTTCCTCGCAGTGCTCGCTTAAGGCCGCCGAGCCTTTCAGCAAGGTGGTCGAGGCCGCTCCCGCGGTGATCCGGATCGACGGCAAGAAGATATATTCTTCCGACACCCAGTCCACCGACAGGCCCCACAAGATCAACCCGCAGTTCGACCTGCAGAGCGCCGAGGGACAGGCCGCCCACGGAGGCTATCTGTTCGGAATGAGGGAATATCCCCTCGCCGAGCAGAAGGTCGACAGGGCCCTTCAGCTGAATCCCTCGCTCGTTGAAGCGCTGAACCTCAAGGGCTTGCTGCTTGCACGCAGGCTCGACTGGGACGGAGCATATGAGTGCTTCAACAAGGTGCTCGCAATCGACGAATATAACCCTGCCGCCAACTACAACAGCGGCATCGTCGCCCTTCGCCTGGGCAAGGTCTATGACGCGATGGACCGCTTCGAGCTGGCCGCGCTGACCAGCGAGCTGCGCAGCGCTGCATACACCCGCCTGGCCATCATCAACTTCACCCTCGGTGAGAAGGAACTCGCGGCCGACTATGCCCGAAAGAGCCTGGTTGGCAATGCCAACAACGTCACAGCATATCAGATCCTCTACCAGATAACTCCTTCCGAGGATATCCTCGGGGCCATATCCGCCCTCGACCCGCTGTGCCACTTCCCCGACATCGAGAGGATGCTCGCCGGCAGGCTTTCCGCTTCCGCGCTGGACGCTTCCATATTCGAGGAACTCAAGCAGCAGAACTACTACGAATATGCCTCCTTCTACCATTCCCTCGGCCTTGACGACAAGGCGCTTGCGGTTCTCGAGGCAGCCCAGTCTTCCGATATCCTCCTTGCACTGTGGAAGGCCTATTTCAAGGGCGACGCTTCCCTTATCCCCGCCGCTGAGGGCGAGGCAATCGATATGGTATTCCCCTCACGCGAACTGTCCGCCGAGGTGCTCCGCTGGGCCGTTGACAACGGTGGCAGCTGGAAGAGCAAGTACCTGCTGGCCATGCTGTTGGACTCCTTCGGCGACAAGGCTGCGGCCCGCGCCCTTCTGGATGACGAAGACACCGGCTATGCCGAGTATTATGCCTACCGCGCCACCCTCACCGGCAGCCGCGCCGACCTGGAGAAGGCTTTCCAGCTTGACCCCGAGCAGTGGAGGTTCCGCAACAACCTGGCGAAGAAGTTCTACGACGAAGGCAACTACGCCAAGGCGGTCGAGCTCACCGGGAAGTACTATGCCAAGCATAAGGAGAACTTCCACGTGGGCGACACCTACGCCAAGTCCCTTATTGCCGACGGTAAATATGCCGAAGCCGAGAAGGTCCTGGACAATATCCGCATTCTCCCCTTCGAGGGCCAGAGCGGAAGCCGCGTGCTGTATCGCAACGTGAAGCTCCAGCTGGCCGCCCAGCTTGCCGACAAGGGCAAGACCAAGGCCGCCCTCGAAAAGGTTGCACAGGCACGCCAGTGGCCTATGTCCCTGGGAGTCGGCAGGCCCTATGACGACCTGGTCGACGAGAGGACAGAGGACTGGATGTCCGCAGTGCTGTATGCCCGCCTGGGAGACTCCGCCAAGGCTGCTTCATATCTTGAAAAACTCTCATCCGGCGACCCTGCCAACGACTGGAAGGGCCTCTATGACAAGGCTATGGCCAAGTCCGGAAAGAAATATCCCGCATTGTCACCGCTGGTCCGCACGGGAGAGGTCCCTGTGGACAAAAAACTCTTCTAGCAATTGAAAAGGTTATTGTTACTTTCGGTGGCCATTGCGGCCAGCCTGTCCGTATGGGGTGAGGGACTCTCCAAGGTCGTCCCCACCCTGTCGGCGGGCGATGTGACGCTTTCCTGCGAAAGCCCCCTCGGATGGAATTTCGACACTTCGCTGAGCAGTTCCCAAGGCGTTGAGTACCTGACTGTAAAGCTTTCCCGCGAGGCTCCTTCGGTGCCGCCACAGTTCCAGCTTTCCTTCAGCATTCCGCAGAGGGATATGCACCACCTTTGGAGCGTGAATGAGACCGCCCACTTCGCCCTCAAGCCCGACTGGGCGTCCCAGACAAGGTCCAATATTGCCGTCGGGATGCCGCTTTGGGAGTTCTTCGACGACAGCGACGCCAACGGCCTCACGGTGGCCTGCGACGAGGTTTTCCGCGACGTGGTTGCCAATATGGGTCTTCGCGAGGAGGGGTGCGTCATAATCGGGAGGATACGGTTCTTCACCGTGCCAGAGGCGCCCCGCACCGATTATTCGGTGACCGTCCGCCTGGATGCTCGTGATGCCTTCTGGGCCGACTGCGTCCGCGAGGCCGCCCTTTGGATGAGGGAGTCTTCCGGCTGCGAGCCCTGCCACGTGCCCGACGCCGCGTTCGAGCCCCTGTATTCCAGCTGGTACCAGTTCCATCAGGACCTGCATCAGAAGGATGTGGAGGAGGAGCTCGCCCTGGCATCGTCGCTCGGGATGAAGACCGTCATCATAGACGACGGCTGGCAGACCGACGACACCGGCCGCGGCTATGCCTACTGCGGCGACTGGAAAGTCTCCGCCAACCGCTTCCCGTCCTTTGCCGACCACGTGCGCCGCGTACAGGATATGGGTATGAAGTATATGATGTGGTACAGCGTGCCCTTCATCGGCTTCAAGAGCGAAAATTTCGAGCGTTTTGCAGGGAAATACCTCTACCTCAACGAAGGGCTTGGCGCCGGGACCCTCGACCCGCGCTTCCCCGAGGTGCGTAAGTTCCTGATTGACTTATATTTAAAGGCCGCGCAGGACTGGGGCCTTGACGGCTTCAAGCTGGATTTCATCGACAGCTTCACCTGGGGCGGAAACGACCCTGCCGTCGCCGAGAATTATGCCGGACGGGACATAAAGACCGTCCCCGAGGCGGTGCGTGAGCTGATGGTAGGCGTGCGCGACGCCCTTCAGGCGCGCAATCCGGAAGTGCTCATCGAGTTCCGCCAGGCATATGTCGGACCGGCCATCGCGATGTTCGGCAATATGTTCCGCGTCGGTGACTGCCCCGGAGAGCATATGCAGAACCGCATCGGGATATGCAACCTGCGCCTTGGCGCCCCCGGCATCGCCATCCATTCGGATATGATAGAGTGGAACGTGTCCGAGTCCCCCGAGCAGGCCGCCCGCGCCATAATGTCCGCTCTGTTCGGAGTCGTACAGTACTCCGTGATGCTGCGCGATATCCCCCAGGCCCACCGTGACGTCATCCGCCGCTGGCTCGACTTCTCGCAGGCCCACAAGGACGCCCTCCTTCGGGGCTCCTTCCGCCCCCACCACCCCGAAGCCGGCTACCCCCTGATCGAAGCCTGGAACGACTCCGAGCGCATAATCGGCGTCTATCAGCAGGACGTCACAGTGCCCGTCCCCCTCGGCGGCACCCCCGTCTACGTCCTCAACGCCACCAGCTCCCCCACCCTCTGCCTTGACCTCGGCGCCGGCACCGGTTCACAGCCCGCCGGCAAGCGCAAGGTCAAAGCCGAAGTCTTTGACCTGTACGGCCGCAGCACCGGCACGGTCACCCTCCGTCCCGGCCTCACCCAGGTCCCCGTCCCCGTCGGCGGCCACCTCCGCATCGAATAATCCCGTTTAAATCCCCCTAAGTGGGCCTGATGGCGCAGAATCTGTTCCATCAGGCCCACTTTTACGGCAAAACCGGGCGTGATGGAACAAAAAAACGCCCATCACGCCCGGTTAAAGGCTCGCTTGGAGGTCGTAGCCTCAGAAAACTATAAGCATGAAGAGATCGACGAAGGCCTTGGCGGCTTCGTCGTAGTGGGTGCCATGCTTGTCACGGTGGTAAGAGATGTTGCGGTAGCCGGCCTCACGCATCTCCTTGTAGAATAGGTCGGTGCAGGCGATGGGTACATAGGTATCTTCCTCTGAATGACGGAGATATATGCGCAGGTCCTTTGGAAGGGCGGCGCCGGCGGCGGGGACTTTCAGGGACTGCAGACCGTCCATCAGACGGTTGATGTCATCGTTGCGTCCGGGCTTATAGAAGTCCGGATGGAGGTAGGCGGAGGGGTCGGTGCCATATACGTTCCGGGCGTAGTTGCCCAGATTCTCATTTCCTTCGGTGATTTTGTCGAAATCTCGCAGGATGGCGCCCTGGAATATCTTGCCGTAGTCCAGCCCCATATCCATCCAGCGGTTCATGCCCAGGGTGATGGAGGGATATACCAGATATTCATTGAAGCCCTTGTCGATGGAGCTTTGGATGGCGACAGCCGGGTCATATGCCCCGCTGGAGAGGCACAGGCAGCGCATCTTCACGCCGAGCTCCTTGTGGGCGTGGTAGTAGCAGGCGGTGGCAAGGGCTCCGGCGGCTCCGAGGGAATATCCGAACAGGATGCTCTTGCGGGGCAACTTGCGTTTCTCGCCGACGGCTTCGAAATATTCCTTGACGGCAAGGCGCATATCCACTGCGACCTGCGCGATGTTTTCGCTCTGCAGAAGGGGAATCGCCTCGTCCTTGGTGATGCCGTAACCAATTGTGTCAGGGACGATTACGACATGTCCGCGGATGGACGGCAGGCATTCGATGGTGAACAGCCTCTCCGTGCCGCACATATATTTTTCCTTGCATATGGGCGACACCTCGATTGTGCCGAGGAAGCATCCCCGTTCGGGATATGCCACCATGCCCGAGGCGATGATTTCCTGGCCCTTCGGGTCCACCGTGCGGTATTTCAGCGAGACGAAGTGGACGTCTTTTCCGATTCTGCCGGCAATATTGAAGGCGGTGGCATATTTGTCGGCGTCAAAGCCGGCCCCGAACTCGACGATCAGAGAATCGAACTGCGCCCGGGCCGGAATAGTCCTCTCGTCAATCACGCTCACAAAATGTTTCTGCGCCAGGCAGTTAACGCCCATCACCAGCAGAATTGTCAACAAAAACAGTTTCTTCATATCTGCAAAGATAATTATATTTATTAACTTTGTGCGTATGAGAGTTGTAATACAGAGAGTTTCGAAGGCGTCGGTGGAAATCGGCGGGGTGGTGAGGTCTGAGATCGGAATGGGGATGATGGTGCTGCTGGGGGTTGGGGCAGAGGACACGGAGGAGGATGTGGATTACCTGGTGAAGAAGACTGCCGCGCTGAGGATTTTCCCCGACGGGGAGGGCGTCATGAACCGGAGCGTGGTGGAATGCAGCGGGGAGGCGCTGGTGGTCAGTCAGTTCACCCTGATGGCATCGACCCGCAAAGGCAACAGGCCGTCCTACATCGAGGCGGCAGGCCACGAGACGGCGGTGCCGCTGTACGAGTCCTTCTGCCGCAAGCTCTCCGATGCCATCGGCAAACCAGTCGGCACCGGCGTCTTCGGCGCCGACATGCAGGTCTCCCTGGTGAACGACGGCCCAGTCACCATCTGCATCGACTCCCGGAATCGGTAGATATTTATTCCGTGACAGGACGCACGGAGAATCCTAGGTATCTATTATGTCCATTCAAATCGCGTCCGCTGTTCTTTTCAACGACAAGTAATGAGTAAGCTTGGCAATAATTGCCTCTTTCTCCGGCATACTTGCCCACTTGAGTGCCCATACAGAAGTCCGTTCCGGGGAGATAGATGCTGTTGGAATTCCCTTCGGCTTTACTGGAAATAACCATTCCTCCCCTCTCATAGTCCCATTCCCACGTACACTGCTTCCATAAGGCTACCCATTCATCATATGTAGGAATCCTCCATTTTCCGCCAAGGTTTACGGATGCTACATCATCGCCGTCAGGCCCTGTTTCCAGGACTGTCTTGTTATCCCCGTATGTGCCTGGCCAATACTTGGTTATACTTGTCTCGCCATCTTTAATGGTAAACCACTTGTAATTGTTTTTTGAATATCCTTCCTCGAAGCCATCCTTCCAGACAAGGGGGCTCAGGCTCCTGTAAGGGGTCTCGACCACGCCCCAGGCATAATAGTCGCCATATTCCTCCGGAGTGCTTGCGCCAAAATTGCATTCGCCCCAATAAAGCTTGTAGGTTATTTCATTGCCCTGTCCGTCCTTCAGCGGTTTGCCGTCTTTGTCCATACGCGTGCACACTACGCCAAGGTCCAAAGCCCCTTCCGGAGCGTCCAGCGTCTTGAATGACATTACTTTCCCGCAGGAAATCCCCGCTCCGACCTCAAGGGCGGCCACATAATAATATGTGGTCCCAGGTTCAAGGTCCATGACCGTGTAGTCGAAGTCATCGCCACGGGCACCTCGTAGTCGTCGGAGTCCTTTACCTTGATTTCGCCGCAGAGCTTCGCCGAACAGTTGGTGACATTCTTCGCCTCATATGTCATGCATTCATATCCCGCGACAGTCGGGCCGTCGTCCACAGGGCCATCGTCCCCGGAGGGATCCGAGATGGACGAGGGATCGTCACTGGCGTACGGATCGCCGGAATCGGTTTTCTGGGTCGAGTCCCCCGAAGGGTCAATGGTTGGCTCCGGCTGCTTTCCGCAGGAAAGTGTGGTCACCAAAAGCACAGACAACAGTGCCCAAAACAGCTTTTTCATATATAAATAATTAATAATCAGTATTTTATCATCGTTCCCATACGGGCATATCATAAAAAAGTTAATACTTTTATTTTTCTTATCCTTAAAAAAAGCACGAATCTTATCTCACTGATCATGAATTAACAACGTTATTTTTGGAAAGAATTCATATTTTTGCCGCAAATCGAACCATATGAAATTCTTCCTGATTACTTCCGACCATCTGTCAGACCGTCTCTGGTTCAAGGACACAGAAGACTTTATCGTGGCCATGAACTATGTCGCAATCGTCGCTTTCAAATATGGCTGCTGCGTCCTGGCGTTCATCCTGATGTCAAACCACGTCCACTTCGTGCTCGCCGAGGACAGGGAGAAGTCGGTGCTGTTTATCAATGAATTCAAAAAGATGTATTCCAAATACCTTAGCAAGAAATACAATGGGCGGAAACACCTGAAAAGGAACGATATCGACTTGCGGGAACTCAGTCCGTATGATGAATCACTCGAGAGGGCGATAGCATATGTCCAGATGAACAGTGTCGCAGCAGGGCTGTGCCTGTCTCCATCAGAATACCCCTGGGGAACGGGGAGATGCTTTTTCAGACCAATACCTGCAAAAGGGACGAAGGCAGGTGAGCTCTCAGGACGCAAGTTAAGGCATACTATCCATTCAAGGGAGAGAGTACCTGACTGTTTCCTTATCTGCGAAGAAGGATATATCCTCCCTGAAAGCTACGTTGCAGTTGATTTCGTAGAGTCCCTTTTCAGACGTGCCCAAAGAATGAAGTATTTCCTTGACCATTCTTCGAAGGCGAGCAAGAGACTATTCTCGGAGCAAGATATCCCTTCTTTTAAAGACCAGATTCTAATCTCCGCAATCCCGGACCTCTGCCGTGGACTTTTCAGGAAAAACTCTTTCAAGGAACTTGAAGAAGGCGAGAAGGCTGAATTGTTGAAGCAACTGCGATATCGGTTCAGCTCAAACATCAATCAACTATGTCGCGTTACAGGACTTGAATACTCCACGGCGGCAAGTCTCCTTGACAGCATCTGATACCTGCTGAGCGGGCGTGATGGGACGAAAAATGTTCCATCACGCCCGTTTTTGCCGGAAAAGTGGGCCTGATGGAACAGATTCTGCGCCATCAGGCCCACCCAGGTCGGCTTTCTGCCCTCCCGATGAAAGGAATTTTTCGTATATTTGCAAACTCATTGGAACTTAGACATTGATAGATTTATGAGAAATTCACTTATTGCATTGACTCTGTGCCTTGCCTTCTGCGGTTGCTCGAAGGATTACGGCGTACCGACGACCCAGTATTATCCCATTCACGGTTTTTATGACGGACTTGAAATCAGCGACGCCTTCGACGTCACGGTCAGCGACCAGGTGGATGACGTAGAAATAACCGTAGGTGAGCTTGCGCATAGCAGGGTTATCGCCGAGGTGGTCAGGGGAACGCTGCGCATCGGATTCGAGGGGTTCACTTTCTACAGAGGTGTCCCCAAGGCCGTTATCCCCGCCCGCAATCCCGTAAGTTTCCTCAATCTGAGCGGAGCCTCTTCCTATATCGGTGACGTGGTTGGGAGGAATGTCGAAATCAACCTCTCCGGAGCATCGTTGTGCCGGGCATATGTTGAAACGGACCTTCTGGATATCCATCTTTCCGGCGCATCAACTGCAAACCTCCAGGGATTCAGCTCCGCAACTATGATCATCGAAGAGAGCGGAGCCAGCCAACTCCGCGCATTTGACCTGACCTCATCCGCCGTAGAAGGCTCAATGAGCGGCGCCAGCACCGCCGAGGTCAACTGCTGCAGCGCCCTCAGGGTGGACCTGAGCGGCGCCAGCCACATCACCTACCAGACCCTCAGCCGCACCTGCCATCCCATCATCGACTGCCCCGTCTCCGGCAGCTCCACCGTCCGGGAACGCTATTGATCACCCAAGTGTTCACCGCGTCCCCAGAATTGGGACACGGTGAACGGTTGAGCCGGAAAAACGTGTACCGCGTCCCCGGAAATGGGACACGGTGAACAGTTGAGCCGGGAAAGCGTTGCCACAGGGTGATGGAGCAGGAAAATTGATGGCTTCTGGGAAAGCGGTGATTTAAAGGGACGTGCGTGAGTTAACAAACCGGCATCAGCCGGTCGGCCGGCCTGGGTATTTGGCGACAGACAAATACGGAAAAGGAAGTAGGCCGCAGGGGGTTCGGGGGAATTCTATGCCCCCGTATATGGGCCTGTGGGTGGCAGAGGGGGTTGGGGAAACTTCCCCAATCTTTTACTGGGCAAAGGTAGCCGGGAAAGCGGTGATTCGAAGGGAAGGCCGGCGAAAAACCGGAAAAGTTATTTGGAAGTATAGGTGATTTTTGCTACCTTTGCACCGCAAAATTCCGCAGGGGTGCGGAAATGCATATTTATTAACCAAAAAACTTTTGCAAAGATGGCTGAATATTTGATGCCTGAACGTAAGCAAGAGATTTTCGCGAAGTACGGGAAGTCCAATACGGACACCGGCTCTCCTGAGAGTCAGGTTGCTTTATTCTCCTACCGTATCGCTCACCTCACCGAGCACGTGAAGAAGAACAAGAAGGACGTGGTCACACGCCGTTCCCTTCTCCGTCTGGTCGGTAAAAGGCGTCAGCTTCTGGATTACCTCCAGAAGGTAGACATTGAGAGATACAGGGCTATCATCAAGGAGCTTGGTCTCCGCAGGTAAGATTCTGTGGATTGACGCCGAGGGACAGGTCGGAAAAAGGACCGTCCCTTTTTTTGTAAAAAATTCACGCGTGTGCGTTTAAGTATATATTAATCAGGGCATTGAACGGTTCAATGCCAAGCGGTAAAAAAGAAGTAATGAATATTATCAAAAAGACCATCTCGCTGTCCGACGGAAGGACTATCGAGATCGAGACCGGAAAAGTCGCCAAGCAGGCCGACGGTTCCGCAGTCGTCAGAATGGGTGACACCATGCTCCTGGCCACCGTCACCTGCGCCAAAGAAGTCACCGAAGGAACGGATTTCCTTCCCCTGCAGGTGGACTACAAGGAGAAATTCTACTCCGCGGGACGTTTCCCCGGCGGATTCATGAAGAGGGAAGGCAAGGCCTCCGATGCAGAGGTCCTTACCGCACGTCTAGTGGACAGGGCCCTGAGGCCTCTTTTCCCGGATGATTTCCACCTCGCAGTATTCGTAAACATATGGCTCATATCCGCTGAGAAGGATATCCAGCCCGACGCCCTCGCCGGCCTCGCCGCATCCGCAGCCCTCGCCACCAGCGACCTGCCTTTCCTCGGCCCCATTTCCGAGGTGCGCGTAGCCCGCATCGACGGCCAGTTCGTCATCAACCCCACCTTCTCCGAGACCGAAAAGGCCGACCTCGAACTGATGGTCGCAGCCACCGAGGAGAACATCATGATGGTCGAGGGTGAAATGAAGGAAGTCACTGAAGATGTGATGCTTGAAGCTATCAAGTTCGCCCACGAGGAGATAAAGAAACACTGCCGCGTCCAGAAGGAACTCAACGCCGACTGCGGCAAGACCGTCAAGAGGGACTACCCTCACGACGAAGAAGACGAGGAGCTGCGCAAGGCAGTCCACGACTTCTGCTATGACAAGTGCTATGCCCTGGCAAAGGCCGCAAAGCCCAAGCAGGAGCGCACCGCCGGCTTCGAGCAGATCCACGCCGACTTCCTCGCAACCCTCAGCGAAGAGGACCAGGAAGCGAAGGCCGCCATTGTCGCCCGCTACTATGCCCACGAGGAGAAAGAGGCAATGCGTAACCTCATCCTCGACGAAGGCCTCCGTCTGGACGGCCGCGGCACCACCCAGGTCCGCCCCATATGGTGCGAAGTGGACTGCCTGCCCTGCGCACACGGCAGCGCCATTTTCACCCGCGGTGAGACCCAGGCCCTGGCATCCGTCACCCTCGGCACCAAGCTCGATATGAAAGAGATGGACGAGGTCCTCGTACAGGAGACCCAGCAGTTCGTCCTCCACTACAACTTCCCTCCTTTCGCCACCGGCGAAGCCAAGGCACAGAGGGGTGTGGGACGCCGCGAAATCGGCCACGGCAACCTCGCCTGGAGAGCCCTCAAGGCAGTTATGCCCACCCAGCCTGAATTCCCCTACGCAGTGCGCGTAGTTTCCGATATCCTCGAGTCCAACGGCTCTTCCTCACAGGCCTCCATCTGCGGCGGCTGCCTCGCCCTTATGGACGCCGGCGTGAAGATCCGCAAGCCCGTCGCGGGCGTTGCAATGGGCCTCATCACCGATGCAGAGCGTCCCAATGACCGCTACGCCATCCTCACCGACATCCTCGGCGACGAGGACCACCTCGGCGATATGGACTTCAAGGTGGCCGGCACCAAGGACGGCATCACCGCAACCCAGATGGACATCAAGGTCGACGGCCTGAGCTACGAGGTCCTCGAGAAAGCCCTCGAGCAGGCCCGCCAGGGACGCCTCCATATTATGGGCGAAATGATGAAGACCCTGAGCGAACCCCGTGAGGACTACAAGCCCTTCGTGCCCAGGATCATCCAGATCGAGATTCCCGCTGAGTTCATCGGCGCAGTCATCGGCAAGGGCGGCGAGACAATCCAGGGCCTCCAGAAGGAAACCGGCACCACCATCACCATCGACGAGGTGGACAACGGACAGGGCGGAACCAAGGGTGTCGTGGACATCTTCGGTACCGACAAGGCCGCTATGGATGCAGCCCTCGAGCGCATCAACGCAATCTGCGCAGTCCCCGAGCCCGGCCAGACATATCACGGCAAGGTCGTCTCCATCCTGGAATTCGGCGCTTTCGTGGAGATACTTCCCGGCAAGGAAGGCCTCCTGCACGTGAGCGAGATAGCCTGGAACAAGACCGAGAACGTCGAAGACGTCCTGAAGGTCGGTGACGAGGTGGACGTGAAGCTCCTCGAGATCGACGCCAAGACCGGCAAGATGCGCCTGTCGATGCGTGCCCTCCAGCCCAAGCCCGAGCCCGAAGGCTATCAGGAGCCCGAGCGCAGGCCCCGCGGCGGTGACCGCGGACCCCGCCGCGAAGGCGAACGCCGCGAGCGCCGCAGCGATGACCGCAGAGGCGGTGAGAGGCGCAGCGACCGCGGCCCGCGCCGCGAAGGCGAGCGCCGCGAGTTCCGCAAGCCCCGCCCTGCAGCGCAGGAGGATGGCGGCGGCAGCAACAACGAGCCTGAAATCTTCTAAATAACGGACTGTGCCGGGGATAACCCGGCACTTTGCTTTTAAAAACCATAAGCCTTATGATGCAGGTATATTGCAAGAACACAAAGACTTACAAGAAGTTTCCCGAAGGCACGACCCTCGAGCAGATGGCTGAAGAATTCGAATTCGAGAAGCCCTACCCGATAGTGTCGGCCAAGGTGAACAACGTCTCCCAGGGCCTGAGGTTCCGCCTCTACCACAACAAGGACGTCGAATTCCTGGACCTGAGGGATCCCAGCGGAATGAGGGTATATACCCGCTCCCTGTACTTCCTGCTTTATAAGGCTTCCATCGAGGTCTTCCCCGGCTGCGAGGTCTATATGGAGCACCCCATAGCCCACGGCTATTTCTGCCACCTGCACAAGGCCGACAAGAGCGAACTTACTGCCGAGGACGTGGAGAAAGTAGCCGCAAGGATGCGCGAGATAGTGGAGCAGAACGTGCCCTTCCACCGCTACGAGGTCCACACCGAAAAGGCCCGCAAGGTCTTCCAAGAAGCCGGCTATGAAGACAAGGTCCGCCTGCTTGAAACGAGCGAAGACGTCTACACCGACTACTACACCCTCGGCGACACGGTCGACTATTATTACGGCCGCCTGGTCCCGACCGCCGGCTATCTCAAGCTCTGGGGCCTGCAGCTCTTCCACGACGGAATGCTCCTGCGCGTGCCCAGCCGGTCCAACCCCGACGTGCTCGCCGGTTTCTGCGACCAGCCCAAGACATATGAGATGTTCAAGGAAAGCCTCAACTGGAATATCATCCAGCGCCTTGCCAACGTGGGCGACGTGAACCACGCCATCCTCGAAGGCCACGCCAGCGAGCTGATACAGGTCGCCGAGGCCCTGCAGGAGAAGAAGATAGTCCAGATAGCCGAAGAGATAGACCGCCGTTCCCGTCTCGAAGAGCCGGTGAAGGTGGTCCTCATCACCGGCCCGAGCAGCAGCGGCAAGACGACCTTCTGCAAGAGGATAAGCATCCAGCTCAAGGCCTGCGGCCTGCTTCCCCTGACCATATGCACGGACGACTATTTCGTCAACCGCCAGGACACCCCGAGGCTCCCCGACGGCAGCTTCGACTTCGACAATTTCGACACGGTGGACCACGCCAGGATGCAGGAAGACATAATCGCAATGCTTGCTGGCGAAGACGTGCAAGTCCCTGAGTTCAACTTCGTTACAGGCCTCAGAGAATATAAGGGAAAGCATATCAAGCTCGTCCCCGGCAGCGTCCTCCTGGTGGAAGGCATCCACGCCCTGAACCCCGCCCTGACCGACAGGATTCCAGACAGCAGCAAGTTCCGCATATTCATCAACACCCTCACCAGCACCTCGCTGGACAACCACAACTGCATACCCACGAGCGACAACCGCCTCCTCCGCAGGATCATCCGCGACTACAACAAGCGCGCCTTCACGGCCCGCGAGTCCATACGCCAGTGGCCCAACGTCCGCAAGAGCGAGCACGACTGGATATATCCCTACCAGGAGAATGCCGATATGATGTTCAACTCGGCCTACCTGCTGGAATTCGCCGTCCTCCGCCTCCACGCCGAGCCCATCCTCGCGACCGTCCCGAAGAACTGCCCCGAATACAGTGAGGCCCACCGCCTGCTGAAGTTCATCCACTACTTCACCCCGGTTCCCGACCAGGAAATCCCCCCGACCTCGCTGCTTCGCGAGTTCCTCGGCGGATCGTCTTTCAAATACTAGAATTATTAGCGGCATAATGAAAAAGTCGCTGATACTGCCCCTTCTGCTTTCCTGCCAGGTGCTCCTGGCCGGGGAGTCCTATCCCCTGAAGAGCATCCAGGTGGAGGACGGGCTCTCGCAGAATATGGTCTACTGCATCCTCCAGGACAGCAACGACTTCATATGGTTCGGCACCCAGGACGGCCTCAACCGCTATGACGGCTCTTTCAAGGTGTTCGCCAACGACCCCAGCACCGGTCTCGAGAACGACGCCATATGCTCTCTGGCTGAAGACGCCCACGGGAATATCTGGGCCGGGACGCTGGAAGGGCTGTACATATATGACCCCCACAGGGAGCATTTCAGCTCCGCAGACGCTCCCCCTGCCCTGGTGCGTGACATAGTCCGCTGCGGGGACGAAATGTGGGTGGCCGTGGCCGACACCCTTCTGCTGCGATATTCCTCCGGCGCCCCCGACACCTTCCTTCCCGTCAAAGGCATAGCCGAAGCGCAGATCCGCAGCCTCTGCACCGACGTGGACGGCAACATATGGATAGCCGCCTACAAGGCCGGCCTCCTGCGCATCAGCTCCCGCACGGGCAAGGCCGAAGCCTTCCGCAACCCCGGCAGCGACAACAACTACTCCTGCGTTACAGTGCTGGACAGCAAGACGTTACTGGTCGGCACCGTCTCCGAAGGCATATATACCTTCGACGTCCGCAGCCACCGCTTCGCGCCATTCAGCGCCGACGTCAACTTCGTCCACGACATAACCCTCGACAGGGACGGACGCATATGGGCGGGCGCCGAAGACGGACTGCACATCTGGGACAAAGCCGGGCGGACCCACCTCGTCCACAGGCAGGACGACCCATATTCAATCTCCGACAACGCTGTCTACTGCATCACCTGCGACCGGGAAGGCGGAGTGTGGATAGGCACCTACTTCGGAGGGGTCAACTACTATTCCGACTATGCCGCCCGCTTCTCGAAATATTACCCCATCCCCGGCTCCAACGGCCTGTCAGGCAAGAATATAAGTGAGTTCTGCGAGGCCCCCGACGGCACCCTGTGGATAGGCACCGAAGACCGTGGCCTGCACAGTTTCAACCCCGCGGGCGGCACCTTCCGCAGCGGCTATCTCCCCGCCGACAACGTCCACGCCATCGAATACCTTGACGGCCGCCTCTGGGTCGGCTCCTACGGCGACGGCCTCTTCATCCTCGACCCCGCCACCGGACGCTACAAGCACTATATGGGCGACGGCATCCCTGACGCCCTTCACGAGAACAACATCTACTCCATATTCCGCGACACCGCCGGGGAGATATGGATAGGCACCGAGAGCGGCCTGTATCTGTATGATAAACAGAAAGATGTGGTCTCCAGGGTGTTCGAGGAGCAGATGGCAGGAGTGCAGGTCAACGACATCTACGAGGATGTGGACGGCAGGCTGTGGTTCGCCAGCTTCGGCCGCGGCGCCTTCTGCCTGGCCAGGCCCGGCGAAGTGCCCCGCAGCGTCCCCATAGGCTCCGAAGGAGAATCCGGCAACACCTACCTCACCTGCATCCTGGAGGATATGGACCGCAATCTGTGGTTCGGCACTTCGGACGCGGGCACATATATGTATAACCACCTGACTGACAAGGTGGAAAAGCACTGGAGCCAGGCTGACGGCCTCCCCAACAACATGGTCTATATGCTGCTCGAGGACAGGAAAGGCAACATATGGGGCAGCACCAACCACGGCATATTCTGCATCGGCCGCTCGGGCGGCGGGGTCTCGGCCTTCAACCACGAAAGCGGCCTGGTGTGCGACCAGTTCAACTTCAAGTCCGGCATAGTCTCCCGCAACGGCAGGATGTATTTCGGAGGGGTGAAGGGCTTTGTCAGCTTCGACCCGGAGCAGGTCCTTCAGCCGGAGGGCAAGGCCAAGATAGTCTTCAACCGTTTTCTCCAGCCCAATGCTGAAGTGGCGATCGGCGCCAAGGGCTCCCCGCTGGAGGAATCCATATTGTACACGCGCGAGCTGACCCTCCCCCGCAGCCGCAGCATATTCAGCATAGGCTTCGCCGACCTGGGCTATGCGATGTCCGGCACCCGCACCTACCAGTACCGCCTCGAAGGCCGGGACAGGGAATGGACGGACCTCGAAGGCCGGAAGATGATAAGCTATTCGGGCATATCCCCGGGCAGCTATAAGCTCCAAGTAAGGGACGCTTCCTTGTCCGGCAACACGGCCGAAATCGCGATTGACATCCTTCCTCCATTCTACCTAAGCACCTGGGCCATATCGCTTTACGTCCTGCTGCTTGCCGCCCTCATATGGTTCGGCTTCAAGAAGGTAAAGGAGAGGGAGAAGATGCGCAACCTCGCCACCCTGGCCCTGTCGCGCACCGACCGCGAGTTCCTCGACAAGCTCACCGAGTGCATCTACTCGCGGATGGAGAATCCCGATATGGACGTGAACGACATCGCGGAAGCCCTGAATATGAGCCGCGCCACCCTCTACCGCCGTATGAAGACCGTCACCGACCTCCCTCCGGGTGACTTCATCAAGCTCTGCCGCCTGAAGAAGGCCGCTCAGCTCCTGGGCGAAGGCGGCCGCCCGGTGAGCGAAGTCGCCACCGCGGTGGGCTTCTCCTCCACCTCCTACTTCTCCAAGTGCTTCACCGCCCAGTTC
>CACZBP010000036.1 GCA_902779495.1 uncultured Bacteroidia bacterium | reverse complement strand
GGTTGCGGTTCATCGAGATATTGAAATCGGTGGTCCAGCGGAAGTCGTTACGGTCGAAGTTCACGGAGCTCACTGCCAACTCGAGGCCCCAGTTGCTCATCTGGCCTTCGTTGCGGTAGATGCTGGGGTTAGGGGCCGGCATCGGGACGTTCAGAAGGAGGTTGGTGGTGTACTTATAGTAGGCGTCGAGGGTGAAGGTGAGACGGCTGCGAAGGATGGAGAAGTCCACACCCACGTTGGCCTGGCTGGTGGTCTCCCACGTCAGGTCTACGTTCTTCATATTGGACGGGCCGCCGAGGGTCGGAGCCGCTTCCGCGGTGTCGGTCTTGGTCCAGTCGAAGTAGTTGATATTGTACATCTGGAGTGCGGCATATTCGCCCAGGCCGTCCTGGTTGCCCTGCTGGCCCCAGCCGGCGCGAAGCTTGAGGTCGTTGATCCATTCCACGTCTTTCATGAACTCCTCGCCGGAAATACGCCAGGCGGCGGAAACGGCGGGGAAGACGCCCCACTTGTGGCCCTTGGCGAGCTTGGAGGAACCGTCGGCACGGACGTTCACGGTCAGGTAGTAGCGGCTGTCGTAGTTATATGCCACGCGGCCCAGGTAGGACATTATCGCCCATTCGGACCAGCCCTGGCTGTTGCCGCGCAGGCCGGCCTTGTTGCCGCCGTTCAGACCGAATATGACGTTGTTGTAGTCCGGTGAGAAATAGTTGCGGCTGCCGGAGAGGTTCTGCCACAGGGAAGTCGTGGCGGAGGTACCTGCCATCACTTCGAGGGTGTGCTTGGAGGCGAAGGTGTTGTTGTAGGTAAGGATATTGTCATAGACCATCCTCTTGTCGTCCGAACGCTCGTCGGAGGCCTCGCCGTGCTGGGTGCGGCCGTAGGAGGTGTGGATGGGATCGAGGAAGGAGTAGTTGTGGTTCCAGCGGCGGTCCATCGTCACGGAGCTCTTGAAATTCAGGTGCTTGGAGAAGTTGATCTGGGCATATCCAGTGAGCAGGAGCCTGTCGGCCTCGCTGTAGTTGTTCTCCGTGCGGGCGATGTTCTCCGTGGGGGTGGTGAGGCTGGGAGCGCCATACCAGGTGAGCCAGTAATAGGCGGGGTTGGTCTCGTCCCAGACCTTTGCATATGTAGGGGTGTTGATGACCGACAGGACCACGCCGGCGCGGTTGGAACCGGTGCCGGAGATGATGCCGTTGTTCCTCCAGTGGGAATATGCGGCATTGGCGCCGACCTTCAGCCACTTGTAGACGTCGGTGTCGATGGAGAACTTGACGTTGTACCTCTTGTTATATGCTACGCGTATGATACCCTGCTCGTCGTTGTAACCGGCGCCGAGATAGTAGCTCGTGCGGTCGTTGGCGTCGGCAACCGAGACCTGGTAGTTCTGGTTGATACCGGTGCGGTAGGCTTCCTTGAACCAGTCGGTCTCGTCCTTGAGGCCTTCGGGCACGCTGGCCACGCCGATTTCGTTCTGCAGTTCACGGTATTCGTCAACGTTCAGTACCTCGTAGGTCCTGGCGACCTTGGAGAGGCCGACATAGGAGTTGAAGCTCACCTGGGGACCGCGGTCCTTGGAGCCCTTCTTGGTGGTGATGAGCACCACGCCGTTGGCGGCACGGGAACCGTAAATAGCTGCAGATGAGGCATCTTTGAGAATCTGCATGGACTCGATGTCATTCGGGGAGAGGTAAGAGATATTGTAGTTACCAGTTCCCACGGGGACGCCGTCCACAACGTACAGAGGGTCGTTGGTGGCGCTGATGGAGGAGGCTCCGCGCACGCGGACTACCATACCGCTGCCAGGAAGGCCGCTGGTCTGGGTCACCTGGACGCCGGCCACCTTGCCCTGGATGAAGCCGGAGGCTTCGGTGACGGGGCGCAGCTGGATGTCCTCGGTGGACACTGTGGAGACTGCCGTGGTGAGGTCGCGCTTGCGCACGGAGCCGTAGCCGATTGCCACGACTGCGTCGAGGGCGAGGGCCTCTTCATTGACGACTACATCTACTACGGAGCGACCGGCCACCGGTTCCCTGAGGGTCTGATATCCCAGGGCCAGGAATTCCAGGGTGGCGTCACCGCTACGGAGGCGGATCTCATAGGCTCCGGAAGCATTGGTGGTTACACCGTTGCTGGTGCCGGACTCGATGACGGACATTCCCACCACGGGAAGGCCTTCCGGGTCGGTCACCTTTCCTTTGACTGAGTGCTGTGCGAAAGCCGCCTGGGCCAGGAGCAGCAGCACCGTGATTGACAAGATTCTTTTCATATCCGTTTGATTGGTTTTCGGCAAAATTACGAACTTAAAACGTTATTATCACGCGTAAGGGGAAAAGAAGTGGAACAAAGTGGATTCCAGGATTGGGTTATATCGCTCATTTTCAAACATTTAGCACTTTCGCCCCCTGCCTCCTAAAGTGGAAGCCCCGGGACGCCTCCGGGGAAAAAGTAGGTCGCGGCTTTCCCCAAAACCGCGACCCGTATAAAACGAACTTAACAAATAGACATGAAAAATTTCAAATGTCCTCTGCAAAGGTACGGGATATAAATCGTTTTTCCAAATAAATTTTAATAATTTTTCGCAAATCTTCTTAAAATCTATAACCCCACCCTCCGCGTTTCCTTATATATCAATAGGTTACACAAGCATCTCCCGCGGGGGGACCTTGCTGTTTTTCGGGCGAAAAAGTGCGAGGTCCCGGGTGCTGGAGAATGCCGGCGCTGGGCCGTCAGATTTCTTCGAGGACCTGGACGGCCTTTTCGTAGCCGTCGGCGGGGGCGCGCCACCAGCGGGCGAGGACCACCACGCCGAGAAGGCCGAAGGCGATGGCCACCACGAAGACGGCGTTCCAGCCGAGGCCGGGGCGGTCGGCCATATAGCCGAAGCCTATGCCGGAGATGACCGTGGCGGCATAGCCGAATATGCCTGCAAGGCCGTTGGCGCTCCCGGCGGCTTTCTTGGTGGCATATTGCGATGCGCAGACACCCAGAAGGGCCTGGGGACCGTAGATGAAGAAGGCGGAGGCGACGATGAATATCGCGCTCCATATCCAGTGGGCGCCATCAGGAATCCTCCAGAATGCGAAGAAGCACAGGGTGGCTCCGAGGGTGAACAAAGCACTGGTTCTCAGGGCTTTACTGGACATAAACCTGTCGGTGATCCAGCCTGAGGCGATGGTGCCGAGCACCCCGCCTATGAGCTCCGAAGCGGCAACTATGCTCGCAGCCAGGGCTATATCCAGTCCCTTGTACTGCGTCAGGAAGGTGGTGCCCCACTCGAGGATGGTGAAGCGGATCACATAGACGCAGAAATTGGCGAAGGAGATGCTCCATATCACCGGATTGCGGAAGACCATCCTGGAGAGGAACTTCTTGTAGCGCTCGCCTTTGAGCTTGCCGCCGGGCAGCTTGGCGTGGGCGTGGACTTCGCCCTTCGATTCCTCCTTTTCGAACTCCTCCACCGAAGGAAGGCCGCAGTCGGTCGGCTCGTCTTTCAGCGTTGTGAACATCACGATGGCGCCGACGAAGGCTATTCCGGCAGGCACGATGAAGCACAGGTTCCAGGCGCTGTATCCCCAGCGGTGCAGGATCCAGCCGCACAGTGCAATCACCAGGCCGGCGCCGATCGAATGCGAAGCGTTCCATATGCTTTGCTTGGTGGCTAGCTCCGACGGGCGGAACCAGTGGGCCATCATCGAGGCCATGGGCGGATATGCCATACCGTGCACATATCCATTCACAACCCACAGTGAGCCAATGAGATACACAAGAGCGAGCGTGGCCTTTCCCTCGCTGTCCAAAAGGCCGATGAAGCCGTTCAGCCGGGGCGAAAAGCATATCGCAAGGTTGATGATGCACGACAGCACCAGCCCCGCCGACATCAGCAGTTTCTTGGAATATCGGTCCGCCAGCAGGCCGTTTATCATACGCGATACGCCATATACGATTCCGTTCAGGGTGAGGAAGGCGCCCAGCTGGACCTTCGAAAGCCCCAGCGACGCCTCCATTGCCGGAATCGCGGCGCTGAAATTCTTGCGCAGGAAGTAGTAGCAGACATACCCCGCCATCAGCACGATGAGCGTCCGCCACTGCAGTTTCACATATCTCCGTTTAGTAGTTGTGTCCATATCCTACAAGGTAGTTTCGTTTTCTTCCCAGGGTTCGCCCCAGGGCTGGAGGAAAGGGTTGTGGGTGCGTTCCCAGCCGATGTCGGAGGTTTCGCCGTGGCCCGGGATGATCTCGGTTTCGCCGGGAAGGCCCATCAGCTTGTTCATTATCGACACGATGAGGTGGTCGTAATCACCGCCGCGAAGATCGGTGCGGCCTATGCTGCCGGCGAACAGAGTGTCGCCTGTAATCAGCAGATTATCAGCCTTATCGTAGTAGCAGACGCCGCCCGGGGTGTGGCCCGGAGTCTCGATGACGGTGAACCGGGTGTTGCCGAACTTGACCGTGTCCCCCTCGTGGATATCGACCGTCTCGAAGTCGGCCCTTGGCTCCCGCAGCCCGACCTTCCTGGCCAGCTCGAAAGCGGCTTCCGGCTCCTCGAGGGGATGCACAAGCACCGGGATTTCGGCCTCGTCCAGAATGCCGGCAACGCCGAATATATGGTCCGGATGCGCGTGCGTCAGCCATATGGCCACGAGCTTTATCTTCTTGAGGGATATATATTTACGCAGCTCTTCCTCTTCTTTGGCGTTGTAACAGCCCGGATCCACCACCACCCCTTCGCCGGTCTCATCCCAAAGGAGCGTCGTGCACTCCTGGAAGGGGTTGAAATAAAAAGTCTTTATGTTCAGCATAGTCTTCCTATAGTCTACTGCAAAAATAATCATTTTCCCCGGGACCTTGCACTTTTTCGCCCGAAAAACAGCAAGGTCCCCCCGCCACGCCGGGGACCTCGTTCAAAAGCGCCCCGAAAACAGCAAGGTCCCCCGTCCACGAACCCCACCTGCCAGAAAAAAGCCGATATTATGGCAGGAGCGGGCGTGATGGCGCAGAAAAGTGCCCAGTAGGCCCACTTTCCCCGCAAAAACGGGCGTGATGGCGCAGAAAAGTGCCCAGTAGGCCCCCTGCGGCGGATTGGAATGGTGGGGGCGGCGTGAGGTGTGTGCCACGCCTCTTCCTGTCATCCTGAGGAGGGCGGGGCCCGACGTGAGGATCTTTGGGCGCTGGGAGATTCTCACGCCCCTTCGGGGCTCAGAATGACAGGTTAAGAGGCGGGGCTCAGAATGACAGAATGTGTCGGGGAAGCCGATGAGGAAAAGTGAAAAATGTAGGGCAGGGTTCCAAATGTCGGCAAAAATGGTTATTTTTGTATGATTATGGCGACGCTGTTCCTGACAGGGAGTCCGACGCGGCTGGGCGAGGACCATTTTACCGCCGACAACGGCTTTCTGGCCGATGTCAGGGCGGAGCTGTGTGACGCGGTCGCCCGGCGCAGGGAGAGGGAGAGAGCGAGCGCGGAGGAAAGGGCCGGGGAAGGCGCCCCCCGGGTGGTGCTGGTGAGCGCGGCGCCGGATGACGAGGGGTTCACGCGGTACGTGGAGGAGGGGATGAGCCTGTGCATACACCGCTCGGGCATCGAGACTGAGAGCATCACGATGCTGGAGCGGAGGAATGCGGACCGGGCTAAGGAGCTGATACAGAACTCCGATTGGGTGATCCTGTGCGGCGGGCATGTGCCCACGCAGAACAGGTTCATCCACGAGATCCGCCTTAAGGAGCTGCTGGAGGACTACCAAGGTGTCATAATGGGCTGCAGCGCCGGGAGCATGAACTGCGCAGGGACGGTGTATTCCCACCCCGAACTGCCGGGAGAAGCCCGTGACCCGGGATATCGCAGGTGGCTTAAAGGCCTGGACCTGACGGACATACAGATAATCCCCCACCTCGAGCAGGTGCGCTGGGCCCAGGTGGACGGCCTGAGGCTTTTCGAGGACATAGCCTTCCCCGACAGCCACGGCCACCGCTTTGTCACCTTCCGTGACGGAGGCTACATAAAAGTGAAGGACGGCCGCAGCGAGCTGCACGGCGAAGCCTTCGTGATATCAGACGGCCAGATGAGCCGCATTTGTCAAGAAAACAACACACACACGTTTATGAACCTTATATTCATATCCCCGCATTTCCCCCAGACCTACTGGCATTTCTGCGCCGGCGCCAAAGCCAACGGCGTGAACGTCCTGGGCATTGCGGACACCCCATATGCCAATCTCCCCTGGGAGCTTAAGTCCTCACTTACAGATTATTACCAGGTCCGAAGCCTCGAAGACTACCGCGAAGTCTACCGCGCCGTGGCCTGGTTCGCCCACAGATATGGCAAGATAGACTGGATAGAATCCAACAACGAATACTGGCTTGAGCAGGACGCCCGTCTTCGCACCGACTTCAACGTCACCACCGGCATAAAGACGGACCATATAGCCGCCATCAAGAACAAGAGCGAGATGAAGAAATACTACGCCCTTGGCGGCATCCCCACCGCGCGCCAGATAAAGGCCGCAGAAGGCCTTGAAGCCGTGCGGAAATTCGCCCGCAAGACAGGCTACCCGCTGATTGCCAAGCCCGACAACGGCGTCGGCGCCGGCGGCACCTCAAAGTTGGAGGACGAAGCTCAGCTGACGCAGTGGTTCAGCGCCCATCAAGATGCGGGACTCTATGTGATAGAGGAATTTATAACCGGCCTTCTGGTGAGCTACGACGCCATCTACAACGAGAAGGGCGAACCCATATTCGAAAACAACAGCGTCTTCCCCACCCCGGTGATGGAGATAGTCCACGGCAACCTCGACACCTGCTACTGGTGCAACAAAACCGTCCCCGCCAAACTCGCCCAGATAGGCCGCCGCACGGTGAAGGCCTTCGGCATAACAGGCCGCTTCGTCCACCTGGAGTTCTTCCAGCTTGACCGCGACCGGGAAGGCCTCGGCAAGAAAGGCGACTACGTGGGCCTGGAAGTGAATATGCGCCCGCCGGGAGGCTACACCCCCGATATGATGAACTTCGCCCACTCCACCGACGTCTTCCAGATCTGGGCGGATATGGTGGCCTTCGGGGAGCGCCGCAAAGGCTTCGGCGAGCAGTACTACTGCGCCTATGTGGGCCGCCGCGACTGCCACACCTACAGGCATTCCCACGCGGAAGTGCTTGAAAAATACGGCAATGCGCTCTGTATGTGCGAACGTATGAGCCCCGCCCTCGCCGACGACCTCGGCGACCAGGCCTACATAGTCCGGCTCCCCGGCAAAGGCGACGTGGAACAATTCTTTAAGTATATGACCGAATGAGGGAATATCTCGAAATACGCGGGGCCTGCGCCCACAACCTCCGGAATGTCGACGTGAGCATCCCACGCGGGGAGTTCGTCGTGGTGACGGGCCTCAGCGGCAGCGGCAAGTCCTCGCTGGCTTTCGACACGATATATGCCGAAGGCCAGAGGCGGTATATGGACACCCTGAGCACCTACGCCAAGCATTTTATGGGCATCCTTGAAAAGCCCTCGGTGGAGGAAATCACCGGCCTCAGCCCCATAATCGCCATAGAGCAGAAGACCACCGGCAACAACCCCCGCTCCACGGTCGGCACAATCACGGAAATATATGATTTCCTGCGACTTCTGTATGCCCGCGGCTCCCGCGCCTACTCCCCCGCCACCGGCAGGGAGATGGTCCGCTACACCGACGAGCAGATCGTGGACCTCATCATCAGCGGCTACAATGGACGCAAATGCTACCTGCTGGCCCCCCTCGTGCGCGGCCGCAAGGGCCACTACAAGGAGCTCTTCGAACAGCTCCGCAAGCGCGGCTACACCGAAGTGCGCGTGGACGGCGAAATCCTCGAGCTGGCCGCCGTGACCCAGCTTGACCGCTACAAGCCCCACTTCATAGAGCTGGTGGTGGACAAACTCAAGCCTGAAGCCGGCGACCAGAAACGCATCCGCGAATCGGTGATGACCGCCCTCAGCCGCGGCAAAGGCTCCGTGGCCGTCCTGGATATGGAATCCGGCCATCTGCAGCATTTCTCCAAGCACCTGGTCGACCCGGACAGCGGCATATCCCTCCAGGAACCCGCCCCGCACAGCTTCTCCTTCAACTCCCCCGAGGGATATTGCCCCCACTGCAAGGGCCTCGGAATGATAGTGGACGTGAATATGGACACCATCATCCCCGACCGCAACCTGTCCATAGCCGACGGCGGAATAGTCCCCCTTGGCAAGGTCCGCGAAAACAAGAAATTCGACATAATCCGCGCAATAGCACGCAAATACAACTTCTCGCTATATGACCCCATAGCAGCCATCCCCGACGAGGCCGTCGCCCTTATGGTCTTCGGCTCCGACGAGCTTTTCCGCGTGGGCGACGGGCCGCAGTCCGAGATGGTCTCCTTCGACGGAGTGGCGGACGACATAGACGAGAAGATAGTATGCCCCACTTGCGGCGGCACCCGCCTGCGGGAAGAGACCAAATGCTTCCGCATAGACGGAAAAACCATCTCCGAGGTAGCTGCAATGGAGATTTCAGACCTGCAGCAGTGGCTTAAGGACCTCCCCTCCAAGCTCACCGACAAGGAAAACCGCATCGCCCGCGACATCCTCAAGGAACTGCGCGACAGGGTGGGCTTTATGATGGACGTCGGCCTTGACTACCTGTCGCTCGACCGCGCCACCGGCTCCCTGTCCGGCGGCGAAAGCCAGCGCATCCGCCTTGCCACGCAGATAGGCTCCAAGCTGGTGAACGTGATGTACATCCTGGACGAGCCCAGCATAGGCCTTCACCAGAGGGACAACCGCAAGCTGATATCCTCGCTCAAGACCCTTCGCGACGAAGGCAACTCCATAATGGTGGTCGAGCACGACGCCGAGACGATGTATTCCTCCGACTGGCTTGTGGATATGGGTCCCGGAGCCGGGCGCGAAGGTGGCAAAGTGTGCCTAAGCGCCCCCACGAAAGTGCTCCTCGGGCAGGAAAAGCCCGACGAAGACACCTTGAGGCACAGCGTCATAGGCCCCTCCGTCACGCTTGACTACCTCAAAGGCGTCAAGTCGATAGAAGTGCCCGCGCACCGCCGCCTCGGCAACGGCCTGACCCTCGGCATCCGCGGCGCCCGCGGCAACAACCTCAAGAACGTCGACATCGACATCCCGCTGGGCTGCTTCGTGGGCGTGGCCGGCGTGAGCGGCAGCGGCAAATCCTCGCTCATCAACGAGACCCTGATGCCGGTGCTGAAGAACAAGTTCTACGGCTCCACGCTGAAGCCCCTCCCCCACGACAACATCCTGGGAATCAAGAATATAGACAAACTCATAGAGATAGACCAGAGCCCCATAGGCCGCACTCCGCGAAGCAACCCCGCCACCTTCACCGGCGTGTTCGGAGACATCCGCAACCTCTTCGCCGAGACGGTGGACGCCAAGGTGCGCGGCTTCGAGGCCGGGCGCTTCTCCTTCAACGTGCCCGGCGGCCGCTGCGAGGAATGCAAGGGCGCCGGCATCAAGGTCATCGAGATGAAATTCCTCCCGAGCGTCAACGTGGTCTGCGACGAATGCCGCGGCCGGCGCTACAAGGAAGACACCCTCGCCGTCCGCTACAAGGGCAAGAACATCAACGACGTGCTGGAAATGCCTGTGAGTGAGGCATATGAGTTCTTTTCCAGCATCCCCAAGATAACACAGAAGCTGAAGGCTATGGTGGATGTCGGATTGGGATATGTCACCCTCGGCCAGTCGGCCGTGACGCTCTCCGGAGGAGAGAGCCAGCGAATGAAGCTCGCCGCAGAGCTCTTCCGCAAAGCCACCGGCAACACCCTCTACATCCTCGACGAACCCACCACGGGCCTCCACAGCGAAGACATAAAGGTGCTGCTTGGCGTGCTGCAACAACTTGTAGACCAGGGCAATACGGTGATAATCATCGAGCACAACCTGGACGTCCTCAAGAGCGTGGACTACATCTTCGACCTCGGCCCTGACGGCGGCCGTGCCGGCGGCCGCGTGGTCGCCCAGGGCACCCCAGAGCAGCTGGCCAAGGACCCTTCATCAGCAACCGGACCATTCCTTAAAGAAATATTATGACGAACATCTTTGAAGTATATTGCGCCAACGACGGCAAGATGCACCAGGCGGCGCTGGGAACGCCCCTTGGCGACATAGCCAAGGATTGCGGAATCGAACTGCGCGACCCCAAGACCGGAGAGCCGACCCCTATCCTGGCGGCGCTGGTCGACCACAAGCTCAAGGAGCTGCGCTACCGTATGGTGGTTTCGCACGAAGTCCTCTTCATAGGATATGACCACCCCGACGGGCGCCGGTGCTATATCCGTTCGCTGTGCTTCGTGCTGCAGAAAGCAGTCCGCGACCTGTTCCCGGACAAGGTGCTCACCGTGCACCACTCGCTGCCCAGCGGCCTTTACTGCGAACTGCTGGAGGCCGAGCCCGGCGAGGACGGCCACAGGGCGCCCTGGTTCGTGACCGACGAAAACCTCGAACGCCTCAAGGACAGGATGGACGAAATAGTGGCCGCCGATATGCCTTTTAACCGCGAAAAAGTCCTTTCCGACGATCTTGAGGCCCTGTTCCGCGCGCAGAACCAGCCCTACAAGGCCGACCTTATCGACAGCCTCGGGAAATATATCACCAGCGTCTATTCCCTTGGCGACGTGAAGGACACCTTCTACGGCCCGCTCGTCCCCTCCACGGGCATCCTGAAGACCTTCGACATAACCGGTTTCGGCGAAGGATTCTGCCTGCAGCTTCCGGTCATCGGCAAGCCCGGCAAGGTGATGCCGATGAAGCGCCAGGGCAAGATAGCCTCCGCGCTGAAGAGTCACACCGACTGGTGCAATATCGTGGGAATCAACGGATTAGGCAACCTCAACCACCTCATTATGGCGGGAGACGCGGTGCGCCTAATCAACCTCGCCGAGGCCCGTCACGAGCGCAAATATGCCGAGATCGCCAATATGATCTACGAGAAGCGTTCCCAGGTGAAGATAGTCTTTATCGCCGGACCTTCCTCCAGCGGCAAGACATCCTCCTCCCTGCGCCTTGCCATCCAGTGCAAGGTGGTCGGCCTCAACCCCAAGGTGATAGAGCTGGACAACTATTTCCACAACCGCGAGGACACGCCCAAGGACGAGAACGGCGAATATGACTTCGAGTCCCTCTACGCGATGGACCTGGAGTATCTGAACAAGCAGCTCAACCAGCTTCTTGAGGGAGAGGAGGTGGAGATTCCGAAATTCGATTTCAAGCAGGGAAAGAGGGTTTTCGTGGGGAATAAGATGAAGCTCGAGGAGAAGGATATCCTCATTATGGAGGGCATCCACGCGCTCAACCCCGAGATGACCTCCGCAGTGGACAACTCCAAGATATTCAGGGTCTACGTCTCGGCGCTGACCTCCCTGGGCCTGGACGAAAACAACACTATATCCACTTCGGACAACCGCCTGCTGCGCCGCATCGTGCGTGACAACCGCGTGCGCGGCATCACCCCCGAGCAGACCATAATGCGCTGGCACAGCGTGCGCCGCGGCGAGGCCCGCAACATATTCCCCTTCCAGGAGAATGCCGACGCGGTGTTCAATTCGGCCCTGATGTTCGAGCTGCCTATGCTCAAGTACTACGCCGAACCGCTCCTGAGGCGCATCGCCCCCAACTCCCCGGCCTTCACCGAGGCCGTCCGCCTGCTGAAGTTCCTCGATATGATCGTAGCCCTTCAGCCGGGGGAAATCGCAGCAATTCCACCCACATCGATTATGCGTGAATTCATAGGAGGACAGACATTATGAAAAAGATTCTGTTGATGCTGGCACTGCTTGTGCCGCTGACCCTTTCGGCGGGTCCAAGGGAATATATATGGCCCAAGAAGAAGATGCCGCACCCGAGCGACGCCCAGATTGCGGCGATGACCGACGAAGCGGCCCAGCCTGGCTTCAAGCCGGCTCGCTACCGCCGGCCCTACATCGAGTGGTATGACGCACCTGCCAACCCCAACGGTGCCTGTATGATCCTTATTTCGGGCGGGGCCTATGAGTCCTGCTGCGACGTGGAGCCCGTGGCGATGTGGGCGCAGAAGCTCACCGCCGAGGGCGTCCAGTGCGTCAAGCTGGTCTACCGCACCCCGCGTCCTGCGGGCCTGGCCTATTACCAGACCGCCTGGGAGGACGGCCAGAGGGCAGTGCGCAAGGTGCGCAGCGAAGCGGCCAAGCGCGGCTTCGACCCCGAGCGGATAGGAACGGTCTCGATGTCGGCCGGCTCGCACCTTTCGGTGCTGCTTGCCACCAGCTCACAAACGCCTGCCTATCAGAAGGTTGACGCCCTTGACGAGCTGCCCTGCCACATTAACTGGGCCATCCTTCACGCCCCGGCATATGTCACCACCGACGGCCTTGGCGCTCCCGCCGCCCGCGAGGGTTATGGCCCCGATGTGAAGCTTGACACCATATTCCATTTCGACGCAAAGACCTGCCCTATGAGCCTCCACCACGGAGGGCTCGACGAATATTCCCCCAACGGTTCCACACTGATCTACAGGGAATTGCGCAAAAGAGGCATCCCAGCCGAACTGCATCTCTATCCGAACGTCGGCCATGCCGTGCTCGGCTTCGAGCGGGGCATCGAGTTTATGCGCCAGATGGGCTTCCTCGGGGAGCTGGATCATCCGGTGCCGATTATGGACCGCTATGCCTCCGACGAGGACCGTGCGGAGTATATCAAAGAGGACCTCTGGCCCGAGGGCGCTATGCCCGATGCACAGGAGCACCAGTGCAAGCCCTATATCGAGTGGCACATCCCCAAGGTTCGCAGCACCGACGCCATACAGATAATCTATTCCGGCGGTTCATATGAGGGCAACGGCCCCGACGGCTTCGAGGTCGCTCCGGCCCGCAGGTACCTTAACTCCCTGGGAATGACCGTGGTAACTATGCGCTACCGCACCCCTCGCCCTCACGGCCTGCCCAAGCATATCACCGCCTGGGAGGACCTCCAGCGGACCATCAGGCTGGTGCGCAGCGAGGCTCCCGGCCGCGGCCTCAACCCCGATGCCATAGGCATTATGGGTTCCTCCGCCGGCGGTCACCTGACGCTCCTCGGTGTGACCTCGTCACTGCACAACGCCTATCTCCCCCAGGACAGCATAGACTTCCTGCCCTGCAACGTGCAGTGGGGAATCGGGATATATCCGGCATATGCCCTCACCGACGGCCTTGAGGCCCCCAACTCCGAGGGTGGCAACGAAGACAGCGCCGTCCTTGCTCCGGAATTCTCCTTCGACCTCAAGACGGCGCCGATGCTCTTTGTCCACGGTGATGCCGACGACTGGGCCGCAATGAATTCCGTAAAGACCTGGGAGAAAATGCGTTCGATGGGCATCCAGAGCGAGCTCCACACCCTCGCCCTGCGCCCCCACTGCTTCCAGGTGGAAGCATCTCCCGGCACCGGCTCCTTCACCTGGCTCGACCGCCTCGGCGACTTCCTCCGCCGCACCGGCGTCCATCTCCGGGTGCCTTAAGTCTCCACGGCCCTAGCCCCACCCTGCCCCTGGGACCTTGCACTTTTCGCCGGGTTTTTGTACGAGGTACCCCACTCCACCCGGGGACCTTGCACTTTTCGGGGCGTTTTTGAACGAGGTACCCTTGCTGGGGTGAGGATGAGGTCGGAAGGCCAACTTCCGGGAATGGGCGGCACCGGGCACTTGACCTCAAAACTCGACGGGCTGCGCCCGTAAACTCGAGTCCGGCTGTCGGTCATCCTGC
>CACZBP010000035.1 GCA_902779495.1 uncultured Bacteroidia bacterium | reverse complement strand
TCTCCTCCGACAAAAACTTAGGAAGTTTTATCGTTCGATTGCTTTTTGGAGTCTTGGGTGTTGTAATAAAATCCTGCCCCTGCAACCTCTGATACGATTTATTGATACGAACTGTATTCTTATCAAAATCAAAATCCTCCGTTGTAAGAGCTAGCAGCTCACCTAATCTCATTCCAGTCCAATACAGCATTTCAAATGCATAAAATGATATAGGCTTATCCACAATTGCATCAGAAAACTTTTTGTACTCCTCAGTAGTCCAGAAAAGCATTTCCTTATTTTCCTCTTTTCCCATATTTCCCGCCTGTCTCGCCGGGTTTGATTTCAGATTATAAAACCTGCAGGCATGGTTAAAAATCACTATGCGAATGAGTGAACAAATGATTAGATTTGTGAAAACTTGTCCGGCATATGTTTTACCATCTTACCTCGAATCATTCCATGACGACCCTGCTCTTCAGAGACGACGAAGACAGGTTGTTCTTTCTCAACCGTATGGCGATGCTGGCCATTGCCCTGGGTGTCGGGATATACGCCTATTGCCTTATGGATAACCATATCCATCTGCTTGTAAAAGGTGACGAAGGCTCTATCCTTCAATTCTTTTCCACATTGAAGAAGGACTATGCCCAATATGCTTCTTCCAAATATGGGGATAATTCTTTCCTGAAGGATTTCCAACCGGACATCAAGCAGATAACGGGCCGGGACTACCTCAAATCGGCAGTAGCCTATATTCTCAGGAATCCTTTCAAGGCCGGGATGTCCTGCCCATACAGTTACCGGTGGAGTTCGGCCTGGATATACTTCCGCCGGCAGTTCTGGACCATGGCGGAAAAGCCTGCCAAGGAATATGGGACCGCCAATCTGAGGGCGATGCTGCACACCCGCAAGAAAATGGAGGATGACATGCTGTTCTGCGGCGATGTCATAAGCCCCCGTCACTGGGTCCTGTATGCCAAGGTTGAAGAGTTGTTCGGCACATCGTCCGACTTGTTCAAGGCGGTCTCAAGGTATAATACTGAAAATGAGATGGAGTCCTTCCTGCTCCAGAAGGAAATATGCTCATACTCAGATGATTACCTGCTGAATGTCATCAGGGCTTATTGCGCGGATTTCGGCGCGGCAACAGTCTCTGACCTGGGCACGGTGTCATTCAGGAAACTGGTCTCCCGGCTTGCCAGGCAATATGGTTCATCGCGCAAGCAAATCGCCAGGCTGACAGGCGCTGACGAAGAAACCCTCCTCCGTTTCGCCTGACCTGGCCTTCTCTCACTGCCGCCGGTGTTTCCAGGGGGAGACCTGCCATAAAACAGGCCTTTTTATGGAAGGTGGTCACTTTTTGAAGGGGACTTTCCATAAAACAGGCGTTTTTATGGAAGGTCCCCTCGGGCATGGCGTTCAGGGATGGCAAACTCCCCGCGGCAAGGCGCGCAAGAGTGGAAGGTCCCCCATCCCAAACAAGAGGGCGGCCCGTACAACCGGGTCGCCCTCCTTTGATTAGGGTCAGGAGCTGTTATTTCCAGTTCTTATAGGGATTCTTCATCAACATTGAGTTGAAGTACTTGGGGTCACCGGTGACCTCTTCGCCAAGCCAGGCGGGCTTGTCGAAGGGTTCGTTCTCGTCGGTGAGCTCGACTTCGGCCACGGTGAGGCCGTCGTTGTCGCCGTAGAACTCGTCCACTTCCCAGGTGTGCTTGCCGTCGGTGTTCTTCACCAGGTAGCGGGTCTTGTCAATCACGCCGGGCTCGGCAAGGTCAAGCAGGGCCTTGACGTCCTCGACGGGGATTTCCTTCTCCCACTCGAAGCGGGCGGCGCCGGAGGCGTTGCCTATGCCCTTGACGGTGATGAAGCCCTTATCGCCCTTGACGCGGATGCGCACGGTGCGCTCCGGGACGCTGGAAAGATAGCCCTGGGTGATGCGGGTGGCCTTGAACGCCTCAGCCTTGAAGTCGCCCTTTACCAGAAACTTTTTCTCTATTTCCTGTGACATATTGTTTCGTTGGCTAAAGGTTTGTCGCTCATACCGATAACACGCTTGATGGCCTGGAGATAGTTGATGTTCTCCACACCCTCGAGGCCGCAGTCGGCGATGGTCTTCTTGATGTCCTCGATCTCGGTGGACTCGCTGTTGATGGTCACCACCTTGGCGCCGTTGATGAGCACGTTGCCCACTTCGCATATGGTGCCATTCACCATATAGCCGAAGCGCTGCTTGTGCACGCGGACTGCCGCAAGGTCGGGATTGGCCTTCACCATGGCGATGAACTCGTCATATGTGTAGGTGTCCTTGTCCAGCTTGGGCATCTCCACCATAAAGGCGGGAAACACCTCTTTTTCAAGCACTTCGCGGCTGATGGGGAACTCGCCCTTCATCAGGGGGTTCCACTGCTCGAGGCCGTCGACGCTCTGGACGAAGGTCTTGATGTCCATCTTGCCGTCGCGGATCTTGGTGTTGTTGATGTCGTTCTTGGCCGAGATGATGTAGATCTCATCGCTCTGGCGTTCCCACACCTTCTCGGGTACGGGAACGCTCAGGCGTGCCATTCTCTTGTGTGCCTCGCAGAAGCACTGGCCGAAGCTTCGGAATTCGAAGCGCGGCTTGCTCTGCTCGCCAATCTTGAGTTCTGCCATAGCTGCTACATTCCGGTTATAACACCATCACCTACAAGGGCTGCACCGTTGTTTGTAGCACCGAATGTGGGTTCCATAAGCTTCCAGGAATCAGCGCCGTCGGTCTCGCGGGCGAATGAACCGGTAAGCTCATCGAGCGAAACTTCAGGATCATCCTGAGTGGTATCGAAACCGCGGTTGAATGTGTCGACGGTCTCGCCTGCGGGGTTGATGAGCTCGAGCTTCACACCCTTCTTGTTGGAAAGGCCACCGGTGGCGACGCAACCCTCAGTCTTCTCAGGGAGGTTGCCGTCATCCTTGTTGGCGTGAATAACATAGTAGCCCTTGGCTGCAATCTTGCCGACGCCCTCTACGCCTTCCCAATAAAGGGTGGTTCCGGCGGTCTCGTCGGTCACTTCGTCATTCTTCTTGACAACCCAGCCCTTGAGGTCTACCTCTTCATCTCCGGCATTGTAGATTTCAATACCCTTGTAGCCTTTCACACCGTTGACTTCATTGATGCAGAGCTTAACTTCCGCTGCGGGTTCATCCGAAGGCTCAGTTGAAGGCTCGTCGGAAGGAGTTGAAGGCTCTTCTGAAGGATTGGCGGAAGGTTCCTCGGAAGGGGTTGAAGGCTGCTTCTGAGGCTCGGGATCAGAGTTGCAGGAAATCACCGCAAATGCAGCAATCACCGCAAGGACCGTTAAAAGAATCTTTTTCATAATGTTTTGAATTTAAAGTAGTTAATAAATATTTTTCAGCTTAGGTCTTTCCTAGAAATCGACTTCGAAACGCATCGAGACCATATGGTAGTCGACGCCTGCCTTGCCGACGGTCTTCTTGGGATCGTTGGTGGGAACTCCGTTTTCATCAAGACCGACCTTGAATTTGTTGCCCTTTCCGGAAGAATAGCGGTCGTTGTCGTTGAACTGGTAGTTCAGCATAATCTTCACGTGGTCGTTGATGTAGTAGTTGATACCGGCGGAATATGCCATGGCGCTGCCGCCCATAATCTTCTGGTCGGCTATGGCGAGTTTCTTGTCGGCGTTGAGGTCGATATATTCGACGCGGCCGCAGAGCTCGATGTCTCCCCAGCCACGGCCTCTCTTGACGCGGGTGAACTTTCCGCCGCCGGCGTCATAGCGCTGGGTGCCGCCGAAGAGCAGATATCCGGCCTGGACATACCATCCGGAGAAGTTCTTCGAACCGCCGTTATTGGGCAGGAAAGTGGTGTTGCCCATCCAGACGGCCTCTCCGCGGAAACCTCCCCAGTAGCCTGCGAGTTCTGCGGTGTAGAGGAGCTTGTGGTGGTAGTCGAAGTCGCCGGTGTCTATATATTTCTTACGGTTGATGCCGGTGGTGTTGCGAGAGCTGTAGCGGGTCTTGCCCCAGATTTCATCGGTGGTCTTGGGGTTGCGGTAAGAGAAGGCGCCGCCGACGTGCAGGCCCCAGTTAGGCTTGTCCCAACCGGGCTGCCATATGGCTTTGACGGTGTAGGAAAGGCCTTCGTCGGGACCGAGCTGGCCCTTGCTCTTCTCCTCGGTGTATTCGCGTGCCTCGGCACCTTCTATCTCCTGGCCCTGGATGGAGCCGTTGAGGAAGATGCTCTTATAATGGTAGTTGATGTTGAAGCCGATGTGGCGCGAAGGTGCGAGGGCGCTGCAGACCATAGGACGCTCCATAAAGAGAAGGTAGCGGGAGGAGTTGTTGCGCTGCATCGAGAATATCTCCTTGAAGGAACCGACCTGGAGCTCCAGGTGAGGGATGCCGGTGTAGCGGATGATGGCGTCCTTGAGTTCGAACACGCCGTTGGCCATATCGCAGTCCACTTCACCATACCAGTCCCTGTTGATCTGGGCCTTGACGGCGAAACGGGCGCGGCGGATGCTCAGGCCGTTGCTTATGCCGTCCGCCCACTGGGGAGCGCCGAAGAATACGGCACCATCGGTCTGGACACGGTTGTCAAACCATATCTTGTAGCCGCTGTTGTTCTTGGAACGGAGCACGAGGATACCGTCCTGAGCCTCGGCTGCGAGCGGATCGATGTCCACTTTCACGCCATACTGGTTATACTGCTCTTTTTCCTGTGCCGAGACAATTGCTCCGGCGCACAGCAGCATAGCGAAAACACTAACTAACTTTTTCATAATGAACAGGTTACTTGGTTTTAACGTTACTTTATCGTTTTAGTTTTTATTGCTTAAAAAAACCGTTTTTGACGGATTCAAAAGTCAAATATACAAAAAAATCGAAACGATTGTTCTTATGTTATAAGAAATTCTCGCTATAGCCTTCCATATGTTGCATTTGCGGGAAATAGTTTCTATATTTGTGGACATACCGGGTGAATTAATTAATCATCAAACAAATAGCATCATGAAAAAGTTACTCGTATTGACAGCGGCCGCGGCATTGGCATTTGCGGCCTGCACGCAGGAACAGCTTTCCTCTCCCCGCATCGATGCACTCGAGAAGGACGTTGCCCAGCTCAAGTCCGACCTGGCGAAGCTCCAGGCAGCGATGGGCAGCAACACTGCAGTCCAGAAGGTGCAGGAAGTCGATTTCGGCTATATCCTCACCCTCACCGACGGCACCAACATCTACCTCCACAACGGTAGCGACGCCATCACTCCCCACATCGGCGAAAACGGCAACTGGTGGATAGGCAACACCGACACCGGCATCAAGGCACAGGGTCCCAAGGGCGAGCAAGGCCCTCAGGGTCCTTCAGGTGATCCAGGTCCTCAGGGTCCTTCCGGCGATCCCGGTCCTCAAGGTCCTTCAGGCGACCCCGGTCCCCAGGGTCCTTCAGGTGATCCCGGCCCTTCCGGAGATCCAGGCGAGCCCGGTATCACCCCCAACATCGGTGAGAACGGCAACTGGTGGATAGGCAACACCGACACCGGCGTCAAGGCACAGGGTGCCGACGGCCAGGACGGAGACGCATTCCTCCAGAGCATAGCCCCCGACGGCGAAGGCAACCTCGTCATCACCCTCATCGGCGGTGAGGTCTACACCCTCCCCCTGGCAGTAGGTGCAACCCCCGTCGGCGATGTCAAGAGCATAACCTATCTTCCTGAATATGAGGATGGTGTCGTCGAATTCGTCCAGACCGACGAGGATGTAATCCCTTCCGCAGTTGTCGAATTCGTCATCTCCCCCAAGAGCGCCGCAGCAGCCCTCGCAGCCGATGAGAGCGTCTATGTGACCGCACAGATTTCTCCCCTTCTCACCCGCGCTGCCTCCGACAATATAAAGGAAGTCGAGCCGGACTTCGAGGTGGATGCAGCCAAGGGCATCCTCAAGGTCACCATCGACGGCAAATATTTCGACGCATCCTTCTGGAACAAGGCCACGGCATCCGTCATCATCACCCTGAACGACGCTGTCACCAGCATCAGCGCCGTAGCAGTCCCCGCATTCGGTGTCAACGCAGTCCCTTCATTCGAGGATGGCGACGGCTTCTTCACCTATGACGGCGTGAAGTACAACACCGTAGTCATAGGCAACCTCCGCTGGATGGCCTCCAACCTCCACTATGTCCCCTACGGCTACACCGTCCGCAGCGATGCGAAGGTCCGTTCCGCAGCCAAGGATGAATCCATATTCTATCCTTACGACCTTGTCGTCGAGCTCAACACCGAAACCAACAAGTACGCCGTGACCGACATCGTCGTGGCAGGTCCTGAAGATGCCGCGAAGATTCACGAGCGCGGTCTGTTCTACAACATCTACGCCGCCCTCCTGACCGACGACATCACGGCCGAGAACGGCAAGAGCTTCGAAGGTGCACAGGGCGTCTGCCCGAAGGGCTGGAGAATCCCCACCCGCCACGACTGGTTCACCCTTAGCGGCGCTATGGCGAAATCCACTTACTGGGGAGATGCAGCCAAGTCTGAAGACACCTCGGTTCCCACCTGGGATGCAGCAGCCGTAAAGAACGGCTATGCCACTCCTTCCAAGCTCAACGAGCTCGGCTTCAACTGGTATCCTTACGGAACTGCAACCAGCTCCGGCAACCCTGCACCGACCTACGCCTCCGCCTTCATCGATCCCAAGAACTGCGTAGTTGACGAATGGGCCTACAAGCCTTCACAGTGCAACTTCATCTCCTCTTCTCTCGAAATCTCCGCGACCAAGACGGCCTGCAACTATTTCAACTGCCAGTGGGCAAGCTCCGCCACCAGCGGCAAGCTCGGCGTCGTCAGCACACTCGCCGGAGACACGGGTATGATAGTGCGTTGTGTCAAGGACGTAACTGAATGAGATTCAAGTCTTTAATACTGGCAGCCCTGGTGGTTGCCGCATGCTCTCCGCAGGCTCCAGAAGGGCCTGCGGAAAAGCCTGATACCAGCACGGATCCCACCCCGCAGACGGTCGAGGTCTCATCGGTGACCCTCAGCAAGACGACCCTTGCGCTGGCCACGGGCGACAGCGAGCAGCTCACCGCCACGGTGTTCCCCCCGAACGCCGACAACGCCGCGGTCACCTGGTCCAGCGAGAACCCCCAGGTCGCTTCCGTCAAGGACGGCCTGGTGAGCGCCGTCGCAGTGGGCGAGACCAGGGTCACCGCCTCTGCAGGCGGCAAGTCGGCCGTGTGCAAAGTGACTGTCACAAAGAAGATTATCCTTGTGGAGGAAGTCGCCGTCGAGCCTGACCACGTCACGCTTGAAGAAGGCTCGCAGCAGGCGCTTCACGCCGTCGTCCTTCCCGAGGATGCGGACGACAGGTCGGTGACCTGGGAAGTCGCAGACCCCGCGATTGCAAAGATAACCGGCGAAGGGTTTGACGTAACCCTGGAGGCGCTCTCTCCCGGCGAGACTTCCGTCACGCTGACCAGCGGCGGCATTTCCGCCTCCTGCGCCGTGACCGTCACCCGCAAGCCCATCCCGGTGGAGTCCATAACCTTAAGCGAAACATCTCTCACCCTCACGGAAGAAGACTCGGCCGAGCTGACAGCCACCGTGCTGCCGGCCAACGCCGACGACCCTTCGGTGACCTGGGAGGTAGAAGGACGCGAAGTCCTCTCCTGGACTGTGGACGGCAACAAGCTGACAATCACCGCAATGGCAGCCGGCACCGCCACGGTGACCGCCACCGCCGGTGAGAAGTCTGCCACCTGCACGGTGACGGTGAATGCCCTTGCCCGCGATGCCGACTTCGTGCAGAAGGTCTGGTATCTCTATCCCGGAGCCCAGGCCACCCTCACGGCCCAGTATTCCGACGGCAGGCCCGCCACTCCCTCCGACTGGCAGGTCGCAGAAGGTGACTGGCTCACCGTGGACGGAAGCGGGAACGTCAGCCTGACAGGCTTTTCCTCCGATCCCGGCAGGGTGTCGGCATCCGTTGAAGGACAGGTCATCAAGGCTACCTTCTGGAGCGATGTCCGCGTCCTGGCCGATGGCAGCACGGTCCTTCCCGCCGAGGTCGGCCCGTTCACCATCAAGGAGGACGGCAGCGTGTCGCTGACCTTCAGTTACCTCAGCGGCCCCGAAACCTGGTCGCCGCTTCCAGAAGGCTGCCTCGCCGAAGTCCAATCGGATGAGAGCGGAGTTGCAAGCGTCTCTGCCACAGCATCTTCCATCAGCGTCACGCCCAAGGGCCAAGGCGTTGCCGGAATATCCTTCAAGCTGGGTCCCGCGCCCGTCTCCTTCACGGTGACGGTCCTCGGCACCATCCCTACAGACGGCACCATCACTTATCCCGAAGACGATTATGGAAAACTGTAAACGACTGATAATCATAGCGGCGGCGCTCCTTGCCGGCTGCACGGGGATAAAGGAGCAGGCACCCCTGCAGGAGCCTAAGACCTACGGCACGCTAGACGTTACCCTCGGCGCAGGCCCCACCAAGGTCTCGCTGCAGAGCGGCGCCCTCGGCCAGACGGTCGTCTGGGATATGGAAGACTCCTTCCGCATCTATAACGTCGCCGACGCGACATATACCTCCGTCACCCCCGTCTCCCTGTCCGAAGACGGCTTCACCGCCACCCTCCCCCTGCCCTATCCGGTCGGGGAGGACATCAGCGTAGTCGTAACCTTCGGCGGGACGGAATTCCGCGCGGACAGCACCGTCACGGCGGCCTCTCCAATCGAGCAGGCCCTGCGCACGACCGGCTGGGACTGCGCTGCTATGCCTATGGCCAGCCCCATCCTCCCCCTGGAGAAGGGCAAGGATCTGAAAGTCTCCCTTATGCCCCTGGGCGCCCTTGTGGAAGTGGAGCTGACGGACCTTCCCCGCTTCCGCACGGACAAGATGCGCAATATCCACATCGAGACCTCTGCCGTTCGCGGCACCCGCTCCAACCAGCTCACCTGCGATGCCTATTGCTACAAGGTGGACGTGGACGGTTTCTCCCGCGAGCTGGAGGACTATATGTCGCAGAAATATGTCTTCGACGGCGAATATGCGGCCTATCTGGAGCTCTCCTCGCCGGATTATTCCTCATATGCCAAGCAGACGAAACTGTATTTCCTCTCGCCGGGATTCGTCCAGCCCGAGGGCGATGAGGACGGCACCATCCTCAAGTCCATCAGCGTCCAGATCACTACGGACAAGAACACAATCTCCAAGAGCTTCGAGTCCCTGGATGCCAAGAAGGTCAAGTTCACCGCCGGCCGCATAACCCGCTTCTCGCTGGATATGGCGACCGCCACGGTGAGCGAGCGCCTTGGCTTCAGCGTGGAATGGAGCCCGGGATATCTGGTCTACGACGCCGCCACCAAGGGATATGGCTTTGCCGGCCCCGAGGAGCGCGGACTCTACTTCAAGACCGGCTCGCTGATGGGCTTCGACCCCTTCGCCTCAACCCCTGCTGAGGAGTATTTCGGTCACACCAAAAGGTTCGGCGCCTGGCAGTATGACGATGCCGGAAACATCTCTTACACAAACTATTACAACACGCCCTGGGATGAAGGAACCGCCGACCTTGTGGCCTACCGCAAGGACGAAGCCGGAGACATCGTCCCCTTCAAGCCCTCGTCCTATTACGACCTGGACTATGCCGTCTACGAAGAAGGCCTCACCTTCGACGCCGCCAAGCACGACCCGTGCTCAATGGTGCGCGACGGCAAAGGATGGCGCCTTCCCACCAACGAGGAAGCCCTCAACCTGGCGGCGGTAATAAACGAGAATCTCGGCAACTGGAGAGTGTGGTCGCTCGGCTCGGACAAGATCAACACCACCGACAACCTTCCGCATATGATAGGCATCACCGACAAGAGCGGCAAGGAAGTCATATTCTCCACCACCAGCACCATAGACAACGCCAACAGCTACTCGGACAAGAACAAGATATGGTCCTTCTACGCCGAACTAGGCTATTCCGAAAGCATATACACCCTCACAAGCGACTGGCGGGTGGAGATGAAGAATTCCGGGATTGGCGCAGTCGACGCCAGCGTGCTGGCCATCACCTCACTCACCAGCCTGCGCTGCAACTACGAGTGCGATCCCCGCACATTCTACAGCAACAGCGCAAATGAGCTGAGGCAGAGCGCGGATATGGTCCGCTGCGTGCGCGACCTCTAGGAAATCCTGTATTTCCAGAGCAGTTTGACCGGTTTGTCACAGACACCTTCGTAGGACTTCTGCAAGGTGTCTGTTGCTATATCATAGACATAGACGCTCCCTTTCTTGCCGCTTCGCGAAGGGTTATATGTCGCCACAAACAGCAGGGTTTCAGAGCCTTCGGCAACAGAGTTGGTGAAGTTGGTGGCAAGGTCGCATATCTGCTCGCCCGCAGGGAGGGTGATGGTCGGCGTGGTGGCCGGGGCGGCGGTGAATCCCCAGCGCCATATCTTGTCCTGGAAGGAATAGTAGGCGTCATTGGAGCCCAGCGAGGTGCAGAATATGGAATTGGCGTCCATACACAGCGAGGGCGCGGTGAATGCGAGCACATCGGCCACGGAGCCCAGGGAACTGTTGGTGCTGATGACCTTATAGGCCGTGGCGTCAGAGGCTGACTGCATCAGGACGTAGTTCCTGTTGGCCAGGCGGGACATACACAGGTTGACTATCTTCCAGCCCGCGGGGACGGGATATATGTTCGTCGTGCCGCTGTTGTCCGGCTGGCAGAGGACGTCTTCGGTGTAGAAGGCGCTCTTGCAGTAGGTGCTGCCGTTGGATCCGGAGTACATTATGGTCCTGTTGCGTTCGACCTTCCCGGCGGTCAGTTCGACGTCCGTACGCTCGGTCAGGAAGGCGGTGAAGAGGTCGTGGCGGAATACGCGGCCGTCGCCTGCACGCAGGAAGGTATATGCTCCCGTGGCGGCGGTCTGGCGGCCCGCAAAGTCGCAGCACCAGGTGCCGAAGTCCTTCTGCATCAGCGTCTTGGTTATCACCGTCATGGTCTTGGGCTCGATGTCATATATGGTGCCGTCGGCATCGGCCGTGGACAGGAGGAGGTGGTTGTAGGATATGCCCCCCGAGGTGAAGGCCGACAGGAACAGCGAGGTGCCGCTGCGCAGGCTTTCGCCGGGGTTCATCAGGGTGAAAAGGTCGTCCCAGACCTCCTGGGCATCCTCGGCCACCTCGTCTTCGGTGCGCTTCTTTATGAAGGTCAGGGCGGAAGAGCCGCCGTCGGCGGCGGTCAGGACGAGCAGGCCTTCGTCTATGCCTGAATTCACGTTGAGGGTGAAGAACTTATATGCTATGTCCTCTCCGTTATCCACGCGAAGGCGGAGGATATATGTCCCCAGCTTGGTGAAGACGTAGTTTATCTGCGGGTCGGTGGATATGATTTCCATACTGTCCATATCCCATTCGCCCGCGCCCGAAGTGGTCTTCTTCTTGCCGAAGGCCCACTGCCAGGTGAGTGGCCTGTCGCTTTTTACTGAAAGCTTGTCATAGACCAGCGGCTGGCCGAGGGACACGTTGATGACCGGCGAGACTTCACCGAAAGTAATGGGAGACAGCTGTTTATAGGCCGTCTCATCTATCTTGTAGCAGGCGGCCGCAGCAAGGCCGGCGAGCAGCAGCAGGAATATCTTTTTCATCGCAGCAGTCTCAGGGGGTTGCCCCAGGTGCGGGTCGTCAGGTCGCCTGTTTCGGCGAATGTCTCCGCTTCCTCGGGATGTGTGGCGTAATAGGCTACGTAGTAGTCGTGCAGGGGGATGAGGACATATGTCGCCCAGACGGACTGGTCCTGCTTGCTCATAAAGTTGCGCTCCAGTCCAGGGTTGTCGATGTTGTAGCCATATTTGACCAGGAGTTCCTCATACAGGGGGGCGTTCTTCTGGGGGATGGCGTGGTAGTATTCCAGCATCTTGCGGAATTTCGCCGGCTTGAAGGTGCCGTAATAGGCGCCCCACTGGTAGTCCTGGCCACCGGCTTCGGTCTTCCACCACTCGGGGCAGGACGGCTCGCCGTCAGTGACGTAAAGCACCAGTTCAGGGGTGATTATGGCCTTCATCGAGGTGCTGTCGGCATCCATAGGGAGGAACTCGCCGGAGGGCTCTATGCGGATGTCTATCTTCTTGTAGACGTCCACCATCCCGGGATTGCGCAGCAGTTTCAGGGACAGCTTTCCGGTGGTGGAGCCGGCAGGGATGACCAGCTCGCCAAGGGTGTAGTCGACACCCTGGACGGCGGTCTGGACAGTGAGGGTCTCGGAACCCACCTGCACCGTCCCGGGGGCCTGTTCCAGCACCTTGAGGGTCGCTTTCCGTTCGTGGTCCTTCGGGGTGCCGAGGACGGTGACGGCGGCCTCATAATCGACCGACGTCTCGGTCAGCAGCGAGAAGGAGACGACGTTGAATTCGCCTTCCACCGTGAAGTACAGGCGGTCGGTCTGGGTGGTGTCATACATCAGCCAGGTGCCTTTGCAGCCCGCTATGAGCAGGACTGGAAGCAGTAATATCAGCCTTTTCATCTTTCTTCCCTGTTGGCCTCTTCCGACGTGGGGAGGGGCAGTTTGTAGGTGTTGACGTCAGTTCCGGAGAGCACGGTCGTGGCATCGGCCTGGATGTCCTTTCCCAGACGCTTGCAGTCGTGCCAGTGGAGGCCTTCGCCGTAGAACTCCTTGCGGCGCTCGGCGAAGAGGATGTCCGCCGTGAGGGTCAGGCTCTTGTCCGCAAGCTTGTCAAGGCCGCGGGTGGAGACGGCTTCGTCGAAGAAGCGGGTGGCTTCGTCGGGGTCGCTTCCGAGCAGCTGCTCGGCCACTATGTAGTACATCTCGGAGATGCGTAACACGTTGATTCCCAATATGCCCGGGCCGGAATATGTGTTGGTGCCCCCGATGAAGGAGCTGTTCACCAGGGCGCGCAGGTGGGCCCCGTCGAACCAGGCGGTCTCCCTCCAGTCGGAGCCGGCCGAGGCGGAACCGTCGTTGTAGAGGGCCTTCCAGGTGGGAGAGAGGACGAAGCTGCTGCCCGAGCTGGTCAGGCCGTATTTCTTCGCGTTCTTCTCGTTGGAGGACTGGGAGAAGATGCCGAATATGGTCTCCTTGAGGTCCAGGGTGCCGTTGTCATACTGGACGAAGGCGGACTTGTCGCGGAAGGTGAACTTGCCGCTGTCGATGACCTTGCGGGCCTGGATGGCGGCGTTGTCAAGGTCGCCTTTGCTCCAGTAGACGCGGGCCATAAGGGCCTGGACGGCATACAGGTTAAGGTGGATTATCCTGCAGGAGGTGAAACCTCCGCCGGAGGAGTTGTCCCTCTGGACGGGGACCAGCTCGGCATCCTCCCCAAGGAGCTGCTCGGCGGCCTTAAGGTCGTCAAGGATAAGCTGATAGGTCTCGTCCACCGAGCGGAAGGGACTTATGGAGAAGGAGTATTTGTCGGCATACGGGATCGCCCTTGCCTTATCCGCGGCGGAAGCCCACCAGGGCGCTCCGAACAGGCGGAGCATCTCGAAGTGGAGCAGGGCGCGAAGGGCCAGGGCCTCGCCCTTGTAGATCTTCGTGTGGGGGAACTGGTCATCCCCGCCGGCAGCTATATGGTCAAGGATATTGTTCGTGTGGTTTATGACCGAGTAGGCCGCTTTCCACACGTTGGTGCGTATGGTCGAGGCGTTGAAGGCATACCACTGGGCGAGGGCCATATACTGCAGGCCGTTGTCGGAGATGGAGACGTTGGCGCTGAGGGCTTCGGGGATCCAGTAGAGGTAGTCGCTGTAGAGGCCCGTGACGGTGCCGAGCTCGGCATATATCCCATAGAGGGCGTCCTCATATCCGGCCGCGGAGGTGAACATATCATTGTTGAAGACCTCTCCCTTGGGGTTGACGTCCAGGAAAGAGTTGCAGCCGCACAGGATGGCGGCAAGGCTCAGTATTATCGCTGTCTTTTTCATATTCC
>CACZBP010000034.1:6743-20947 GCA_902779495.1 uncultured Bacteroidia bacterium | reverse complement strand
GAAAAAACGGCATTGGATGCCTCAGACCAGGCATCCAACACCATAAATCCCATATTGTGCCTGGTCTGGGCATATTCCCGTCCGATATTTCCCAATCCGGCGACGAGATAGTTCATTCCAGGCTCAATGGTTTGGTCACTATTCCTCTGCAGGGGCTGCGGCCGCACTGTTGCGAGTAGCCTTGACAGCGCAGATGATAGCGTCTTTCTGAGTGAGAATCGCGATGTTTTCATAGTGGAGGTCTCCAGCCTTGATCTGCTTGCCGATTCCCAGAGGGGTGATATCGATGTCGATCTGGTCGGGGAGGTCCTTCATAAGGGCGCTGACGCGAACCTCACGGAGGAGCTTGACGAACTTACCACCGGCCTGCACACCGACAGCGTGTCCCGTGATGTTGAGGGGAACGTTGATGGCGATGGGCTTGTCCTCACCCACTGCGAGGAAGTCCACGTGGAGGCAGTTGTCCTTCACGGGGTGATACTGGAGTTCGTGAACCACTGCCATATACTTGCTGCCATCGCTCAGCACGAGGTCGACGATGAAGGAAGCGGGAGTGTGGGTGATTCCCTTGAGTTCTTTTTCTTCAACTGTGAAAAGGACGTTCTTGAGTCCGGGTCCATAAAGGTTGCAGGGGACGAGGCCCTGTTTGCGGAAGGCCTTGATGACGGCCTTGTTGCCAGTCTCGCGGATCTGGCCCTTGAGTTCAAAATGCTTCATTTTGTCTTGTTTGAAATGTGTTACTCAGTCTGTTGTTTCACAGACCCCATTGCACCAAAGGGGCTACCCCCTTTAATTTTGCGGCCGCAAAGTTAGGATAATTCCTTGAATTATACAAATTTTCCTCGCATTTGTCCCCGCCCCCTTGTGTTCTTGCCCAAATAATGCATTAAGTACATAAGCTCTTCTTTGAGAGATAATAGGAGGCCGGGCAGTAAGGGACTGAGCGAATTTGACGGGAATGGAGTTGGCCTTGTGCGGTGGCGTGCGTGAGCCCTGTGCAGGGCACGGTCCTGCGTCAGCAGGATGACCGACAGCCGGACTCGAGTTTACGGGCACAGCCCGTCGAGTTTTGAGGTCAAGTGCCCGGTGCCGCCCATTCCCGGAAGCTGAGCTCAGTCCCTTACTGCCCGGCCTTTGTGGGGTACCTCGTTCAAAAACGCCTCAAAAACTGCAAGGTACCCCCACCCACACCGGGGACCTCGTCGAAAATCCCGGCAAAAAGTGCAAGGTACTCTCACCTGCCACCGATACTTACCAGAAAACACCTTCTAAACTGGCAAGTCCCCCCTCGGCAGCATCGATACTTACCAGGAAACACACCCAAAACTGGTAAGTGTCCACGTCACCACACCTGGGACCTCGTTCAAAAACGCCCCAAAAACTGCAAGGTCCCCACCACCGATACTTGTCAGAAAGCCGCTCCAAATTGGCACGTCCCCCTCACAATAAGATCCCGGCCGGCGAAACTTCAATAAATGATAGGAGAGCGATGCGGAACCCGTTCTTTTCTCGTGTCATATTAGACACCAGGCGCGGTGGTTGGGACCAGGAAAGAGCAATCCGGATGCAAATGTTAGATTAGTCATCCTTTTTTCTTAGAGGGCCGACAGATAAAAATCAAAATTAATTCTCAGGTTGTGCGAATAATAATACGAATTAATGTATTTGCGGATAGATGTATCCGGAGAGCATCCGCTCCGTTTTTGCCACGGCCTCCTTCAGCTGTTCGCCGAAGCATATGTGCTCCTTAAGGTAGGCGTCATCACCTCCCGACAGGACCCTGTAGAGTTCATCCGACATTGAGTTGGCATAGGCGGCGACGGAGTCCTCGATATGGTCCTTCTCGGCCTCGGACTGGGAATGTGAATACACCCGTTCCTTCTGGTGGAAGAAAGCGTAGGCCTGCTCGATGATATGCCGGTCCGGGACACTCATTTGACGCAGTTCAGGTTTTCCTTGTAGGCGTATCCCTCACTTGCGAGCAGACGGTCCATCTCGGCCCGCTCCACGCCGAAGCAGTAGCAGATCTGGTCGAGGTTGTCGAACTCCTCGTCCCGGAGAAGGAAGTTGATGCTGGACACGAGCATCGGTATGTCGGAAAGCGGAAGATGGTCCATGGCCTACTCGATATTGTTGAGTTTCTTCTCTATTTTGTTCAGGGTGTCGAAGAACCGCCCGGTAGCTACTGCCGGCCCCATCAGCAGAAGTCCGAATGTGTTCCATCCGAACATGTGCCACCAGGAGGTGTAGGGGCCTTCTATGCCGAGGTCAATGGCCTTGGCCTTCAGCTCTTCAGCGATTCGCGCCATCCAGACAAGTGGGTAGATGAATGCCGTCGGGATGCCGATAAGGTAGGCCACCCAGTAGCGCTGGCTCCTTCGGCCGAGGATTTCATCCAACTCGTCCTGAAGCCCTCCGAGGGGCATATACAGGAGGAAAAAGAGTCCCGCCGTGAAGAAATCTAGGAACCCTAGCCAGAAGCCCGGCCGGTTTGTATGCTTGAACCTCATAGTATCCCTGAATTGCTGCCTGCCTCGAACCCGAACGAATCGAAAAACTCCGCGTAACGCTCATTGTGAAGATCAGTGCCCTGGATGTCGTACAGACCTTCTGAAAGGAGGGCTTCGGCCCGGACGCTGACGGCTTCCCCGTACAGGCCTTCGAGGGAGCCGATATTGCGCTGGAACAGCACTCCTGCATCCTTGAAGGAATGGTACCTCTCCATGTCAAGGTACAGGTAGCGTTCGGGATGGGCCAGGACCGGTTGGTATCCCATGTCGAGAAGCCGCTTTATCTCGTCCTCGGGAACGATGTCCCCGATTCTTGAGGCCTTGTGGATGGGAAGCTCGATAAGGATGTGGCGGCCCTCCCAGGGAAGGAGCCACCCTTTCTCCAGAGTCTCCGGCCAGGTCTCGGGGATGAGGCGGTATTCCATAGAGGGCTCCAGCTCCAGGGGAATGCCTTCCTTGGCGAGTTCTTCCTCAAGAAGGGCGCAAGCCCTCTTCACGTCATCCGGGGTATTCGGGTACTTGCCGACCCTGTGGGAGGTGCATACGGCTTTCCTGAACCCCCATTTCACCTGGTATCCGGCCAGGAGGACCGACTCGGCCAGGCAGGCGGCCCCGTCATCCAGGCCCGGAAGGATATGGCAGTGGCAGTCAGTGGAAGGAGGTATCATCGTTCTATCTTGACGAGTTCCATTTCGAAAATGAGCGTACTGTGGGCAGGGATGTCGTCCATCTTCCTGGAACCATAGCCCCACTTGGCAGGGATATAGACTTCCCACTTGTCCCCCTCATACATCCTCGTCAGGGCTATCTGCCAGCCCATGATGAGGTCTCCGACCATAAAGAGGGCCGGGAGCTGCTCGCCTTCCGTTGAGTCGAAGACGGTCCCGTCAATGAGTCGGCCCGTATAATGGACGTATACAATGCTGCGAGGAGAAGGCTTTCTGGTTCCACTCCCCTCTTTCAAGACGCGGTACATCACGCCGTTGTCAAGGACATGCATTCCTTCCTCCTGGGCCTTCGCCTGGAGGAAAGCCTCATTGGTCTCCTTGTAAGGATCGGATTTCTTTTTCCTTTTATGCAGCATAGGCTAAAGATACTTTCCCGTGATACTTTCGCCGTTGGCGGCGATTTCTTCCGGAGCTCCCGATGCGACAATCCTTCCGCCCTGGACGCCGCCTCCCGGTCCCATGTCAACAATATAGTCGGCCTGGCGGATGACATCCAGGTCGTGCTCGATGACAATCACCGTGGCCCCGTTGTCAATCAGGTTCCGGAACACCTTCATAAGCGTCTGGACATCCAGCGGATGCAGGCCTATCGTCGGTTCATCGAACACGAAGACGGTATCGCCCTGGCCGCGCCCCATCTCGCTGGCCAACTTCAGGCGCTGTGCCTCGCCGCCGGATAGGCTCGGCGTCGCTTCCCCTAGGGTAAGGTACCCCAGTCCCAGGTCGTGCAGCACCAGCAGACGGCCCCTGATCAGGGACAGGTCGGCGCAGGCTTCCAGCGCCTCGTCCACGCTCATCTCCATCAGTTGCGGCAGAGAGTGGCCGCCCTTCCGGAGGATCTCGAACGCTGTGCGCGCATAGCGCGATCCGTGGCAGTCAGGGCACGGGATGTCCACGTCCGGGAGGAACTGGACATCCAGGCTGATCGAGCCCGTGCCGTCACAGGTGGGACAGCGCAGCTTGCCGGTATTGTAGGAGAAGTCCCCCGCCTTCCAGCCGCCGGATTTGGCCTCGTCGCATCGGGCGAACACCTTCCGGAGCTCGTCATGGATATTGGCATAGGTGGCGACGGTGGAGCGCACATTGATGCCGATGGGGGTGGCATCAATGAGCTTGACCTGGCGGATGCCTTCGGCTTCGATACTGAACACATGAGGCGGCAACTTACTCCTATCGATGTGCGCCCTGAGGCCTGGTATCAGGCTCTCCAGGATCAGGGTTGTCTTGCCGGAGCCCGAAACGCCGGTGATGACGGACAGGCGTCCTTTCGGGAACGTGACCTCCAGCGGCTGGACGGTGTGGATGGCTCCTGTGGCCATGCGGATGGTCCCCTCGTTGAAGAGGTCCTTCCGCCTCGGAGCCGGTTTAAGCCCCGACTTCAGATACGGGCCTATCCGGGATGAGGGATTGGTTTCCAACTCTTCCACCGTTCCCCGCGCGATGACCGTTCCACCTTTGGCTCCGGCACCGGGACCCAACTCGATGATGTGGTCGGCATGTGCAAGCACCTGGGTGTCATGGTCCACCAGCAAGACGGTGTTGCCATCGGCCACCAAATCATCCATTACACCCGTCAAACCTTCCAGGTTGGACGGATGCAGGCCGATGGAGGGCTCGTCCAGCACGTAGAGCACGCCGGTGGTACGGTTGCGCACGGCACGGGCGAGTTGCACCCGCTGCCGCTCCCCGGTGGAGAGGGTGGCCGCCGCACGGTCCAGTGACAAGTAGGACAGTCCCAGATCCACAAGCCGGCGGGCCGTGTCCTGGAACGATTCGCAGATCCGCTCCGCCATCGGGCGCATGGGCTCCGGAAGCGACGCCGGGACGCCCTTCACCCATTCGATGAGTTCGGAGAGCGTCATCCGGCAGGCATCGGCCAGGTTGATTCCCCGCAGGAGCGGCGCCCGGGCGGCTTCGGACAGGCGCGTACCGCCGCATTCGGGGCAGACGTCCTCCTTGAGGAACTTCTCCACGCGTTTCATCCCGGCCTCGTCCTTTACCTTGGATAGGGCGTTCTCCACGCTGTAGACGGCGCTGTAGTAGGTGAAATCCATCTCGGCAAAGCCGTTGGTCTTCTCATTCTTGTAGATGATATGACGTTTCTCGGCTGGGCCGTGATAGACGATCTCCTTTTCCTCAGGCGTGAGGTCTTTGAATGGTACGTCGGTCCGTACGCCCATCTCCCGGGCGATGTCCTTCATCAGCGACCACATCAGCGTGCCCCAGGGGGCGACGGCACCCTGGTCTATGGTGAGGCTCTCGTCAGGGACTAGGGTTGATTCGTCCACGGTGCGGACGATGCCGGTGCCGCCGCAGCAGCGGCAGGCGCCTTCGCTGTTGAAGGCCAGCTGCTCCGCTCCGGGGGCATAGACCCGCTCCCCGCAGACGGGACAGTAGATGGGCTGCTCGGCCGCCACATCAAGCGTAGGCTCCAGGTAATGCCCGTTGGGACAACGGTGGCTGGCAAGGCGGGAAAACATCAGGCGGAGGCTGTTCAGCAGCTCCGACATGGTGCCGAAGGTGCTGCGGATACCCGGAACGCCAGGGCGCTGGTGCAGGGCCAGTGCGGCGGGCACGTAGCGGACGTCATCGGCCATGGCACGCGAGGCCTGGGTCATGCGGCGTCGGGTATAGGTGGAAAGGGACTCCAGATAACGGCGTGAGCCTTCGGCATACAGGACCCCGAGGGCAAGGGACGATTTCCCCGAGCCGGACACACCGGCAATCCCCACAATCTTGCCTAGCGGGATGTCAACATCGATATTCTTCAGATTATGCGCCCTTGCGCCCCTGACTTCTATGTTCTGCGGTTGTTTCATGATGACAGACTCACCTTTTCAAACTTGTATCCCAGGCGGCAGAGCTCGATGGCCGCGCCAATCTTGTACATCACTTCCACAGTGGCCAGGAACATCCTGTAGGCTTCGGCCGTCCCGGGTTCCGGACTCTCCCGCATGAGGAAGTGATAGGCGTTTGCCGCGCAGGACTGCATCGCCTGGACGCTGTGCCTGCGGTCCCGGAGGATGACATCCGTGATGTGGTCGTCCATATCATCGAAGCCCCGTTCTCCGAGGAAGAAGGAGTAGGGACAGTCCATATACCTGGCCCAGTCCTTGTCCCAGAGGAACGCTACGGCCATGCCGAGGTAACCCGCGCAGCCCAGGCAGAACTCGGGGTACGCGTTGAAATTCCTCACGGCGTCCCCGTAGAAGGAAGGCGCAAGGCGGAACCAGGCCTCGTCGACATCCGGCGTTGATAGGAGCGTACCCTTGAGCAGACCCGAGTCCGTGCAGATGGAAAGGAGGTGTTGCGTCAGGTCCTCCTTGTACTTTCCGTTCTCAGCCACGTCAGAAATTGATTTCGATGGTGTCGTGTGTGAAGGAACTGATGGTCGCCTTGGCATCCTTGAGGAAATACACGGCGGTATTGCCGTCGTTCTCGTCGTACATGCTTCGGAGGCCGGGATTGGCATCCAGCATGGCCTTCTTCACCTCTACGCGCGGGTCTTCCACGAGGGTGGCCTTGATGCGCAGCCACTCTCCTCCCTCCTTATCGAAGGCGCATATTGCCACCTTCGGATTGGCAGCGATCTGCTTCGCCACGTTCTTGACGTGTCCGGTCTGGATATAGAGCTTGCCCTCTATGATCTCGGCTGTGCCGAATGGACGGACCTCGGGCTGGTCGCCGTCCACGGTGGCAAGGAAATAATAGCCTGTCTTATGCAGGAAATCACGGACTCTTTGCATATTGTCTTGGTTTACTGATTGATACTCCGCCGGGTTGACCGGCTGTTCTGCCTTCTGCTGGCCCTTGGGGCCGCAGGATATGACAGTAAGAAGGATGGCGGTTGCCAGCAATAATCTTTTCATCGTCTAAAAATCTTTGGGGTTGTACTTCAGGGCATCCGACGGCCAGCCCTCCAGGTTGTGTCCGGTGTCAAGGCCCCGGATAGCGGCCATCTCGTCGCCGGTCAGGGTGAAGTCCAGGGTGTCGAGGTTCTGGATCATGCGCTCCTTGTGGACGGACTTAGGAATCACGATGATTCCCTGCTGGGTGAGGAAGCGGAGAGCCACCTGAGCGGCGGTCTTCCTGTGTGCGGCGCCCACCTCCGTAAGGACCGGATTCGTGAAGATGCCGTTCAGCCCTTCTGCCAGAGGGCCCCAGGATTCCACAGCAGTTCCCGCCTCGTCCATTTTTGCAATCATCGGCCGCTGCTGATAGAAGACGTGGGTCTCGATCTGGTTGACCGCAGGGATGATGGAAGCGCTTTTCACCAGGAGGTCGAATTGCTCCGGATAGAAGTTCGAAACGCCTATGCTCCTGAGGTATCCTTCCTTGACAAGGTCCTCAAAGGCCGCCCATATCTCTGAGTCGTTTCCCATGGGCCAGTGGATGAGCATGAGGTCCAGGTAGTCCAGTCCCATCCGCCGGAGAGAACCCTTCACGTTCTCCTTTGCCTTCGCGTAAGTGGGACGGGACAGGCAGAGCTTCGAGGTGATGAAGATTTCGTCCCTTGGGATGCCGGATTTGCGCACGGCCGAACCGACCATCGCCTCGTTTTCATAGTACTGGGCGGTGTCCAGGGAGCGGTATCCGACGCTGAGCGCGTCGAGGACGCAGCGCTCCGTGACGGACGGGTCCACCAGGTAGACACCATATCCGATGATTGGCATATCAATGCCGCAGTTAAGCTTTACAGTCTGCATATCAGGCAAGTTTTACGGCTGTTCCGGATGCGGTGACCATAAGCATTCCGCCACCTTCTCCAAGGACCTCGTAATCGATGTCGATACCGACGACGGCGTCGGCGCCGAGTTGTGATGCCCTTTCGGACATCTCATTCATGGCCTGGGTGCGGGCCTTGATTAATTCATCCTCGTAGGACCCTGAGCGGCCTCCGACGAAGTTCCTGATGCTGGCAGCGAAATCCCTGAGGAAATTGACGCCGGCGACGACTTCGCCGAAAACGACTCCCTTGTACTGCGTGATTGTGCGTCCTTCGATGGACGGCGTGGTCGTAAGTATCATGGTGATTCGGGTTTAACACACAAATATAAAGAAAATCCGCCGGAAGCGGAAATCATTCCGACAGAATCTCGCTTTGTGTTTCTTGCTCCAAATAATGAATCAAGGGCATAAGCACTTCTTTGAGAGATAATAGGAGGCCGGGCAGTAAGGGACTGAGCTCAGCTTCCGGGAATGGGCGGCACCGGGCACTTGACCTCAAAACTCGACGGGCTTTGCCCGTAAACTCGACTCCGGCTGTCGGTCATCCTGCTAACGCAGGACCGTGCCCTGCACAAGGCTCACGCACGCCAACGCACAAGGCCAACTCCATTCCCGTCAAATTCGCTCAGTCCCTTACTGCCCGGCCTTTGTGGGGACCTCGTTCAAAAACGCCTCAAAAACTGCAAGGTACCCCCACCCACACCGAGGACCTCGTCGAAAAACCCGGCAAAAAGTGCAAGGTACCCCCTTCCACACCGGGGACCTCGTCGAAAAACCCGGCAAAAAGTGCAAGGTACCCCCACCCACACCGGGGACCTCGTCGAAAAACCCGGCAAAAAGTGCAAGGTACCGGGGCGAAGTGGGGGCGCGGGGGACAGATTGCGGGAGGGGGAGGTTATTATTTACAAATAATTGCGTACATTTGCAGATTGAAAAAGACTGAAACGATGATAAACTTTGTAGAGGAACTGAAATGGAGGGGTATGATCCAGGACATCATGCCCGGAACTGAAGAAAAACTGCTCGAAGGACCGCAGGCGGCCTACGTGGGCATAGACCCCACGGCCGACTCCCTGCACATCGGCCACCTCGTGAGCGTAATGATACTCAAGCACTTCCAGAGGTGCGGGCACAAGCCCTTCGCCCTGGTGGGAGGCGCCACCGGAATGATTGGCGACCCTTCGATGAAATCCGCCGAGCGCAACCTGCTCGACGAGGAAACCCTCGCCCACAACGTGGCGGGCATCAAGGCCCAGCTCGCCCGCTTCCTGGACTTCGACTCCGACGCCCCGAACAAGGCGGAACTGGTGAACAACTACGACTGGATGAAGGACTATTCTTTCATCAACTTCATCCGCGATATCGGAAAGCATATCACCGTCAACTATCTGATGGCCAAGGACTCCGTCAAGAAGCGCCTCTCGCGCGACTGCTCCGAGGGAATGTCCTTCACCGAATTCAGCTACCAGCTGATGCAGGGCTATGACTTCTACTGGCTGTGGAAGCACAAGGGCTGCATCCTGCAGCTTGGCGGCTCCGACCAGTGGGGCAACATCACCACCGGCACCGAGCTCATCCGAAGGATGGACGGCGGCGAAGCCTTCGCCCTGACCTGCCCCCTCATCCGCAAGGCTGACGGCACCAAGTTCGGCAAGACCGAGAAAGGCAACATATGGCTCGACCCCGAAAAGACCTCGCCATATGAGTTCTACCAGTTCTGGCTCAACGTTTCCGACGAAGATGCCGAAAGGTATATAAAGATATTCACGATGCTCGACCGCGAGACGATAGAAAGCCTCATCGCCGAGCACCGCGAAGACCCCGGCAGGCGCTCCCTCCAGAAGGTCCTCGCCAGGGAGATAACCATAATGTGCCACGGGCAGCAGGAATATGACAACGCCCTGGCGGCATCCCAGATGCTCTTCGGCAACTCCACCTCCGAAGCCCTTCGCAAGCTCGACGAAAAGACCTTCCTCGCTGTGTTCGACGGCGTCCCCACCTTCAGCGTGCCCGCCTCCGAGCTCCCCTGCGGCCTGCTCGACCTGCTCGCAGTGAAGACCGCCATCTTCCCCTCCAAGGGCGAAGCCCGCAAGATGGTCCAGGGCGGCGGCGTCAGCATCAACAAGGACAAGATAGGCGACATCGACTATCAGGTCAGCACCTCCGACATCATAGACGGAAAGTATATCCTCGCCCAGAAAGGAAAGAAGAACTACTTCATAATCAATATTATATAATGGAAGCACCCGCAACAACCCGCCAGCTTAAAGTCGCCCGGGAACTCCAGAAGGACCTTGCCGAAATCATCCGCAGCAAAGGGATGGCGGCCTTCGGCGGAGCAATGGTCACCGTGAGCGAAGTCCGCATCAGCCCCGACCTCAGCGTGGCGAAGGTCTTCGTGAGCATATTCCCCTCGGCCAAGGCCGAAGCGGTGATGGCCACCCTGAAGGACAACGTCAGGTCCCTGCGCGGTGAACTCGGCCGCAAGGTCGCCAAGCAGATGCGCATAGTCCCCGAACTGGTGTTCCTCCTCGACTCCTCGATAGACTACGCAGAGCACATCGACTCCCTGCTGGGCAAATGAACCTTCCGCTGTACATAGCCAAAAGGTACCTTTTCGCAAAGAAGTCGCACGGCGTAATCAATATCATCTCTGCGATAAGCGCCATCGGTATGGCCATAGGCACGGCGGCGCTTGTCATCATCCTTTCAGTATATAACGGGTTCGACGACCTGGTCCGCCAGATGCGGAGCAGCCTCGAGCCCGACCTTCTTGTCGTCCCGGCCAAAGGCAAGGTCTTCCACGCGGACTCCACCCTTTTCGCCACCGTGCACGGCATCCCGTCCGTGGAAAGCGTCTCCACGGTCCTGGAAGACAACATATATATAAATTACGACGGCAACAACCGGGCGGCCAGGGCCAAAGGCGTGGACAGGGAATATGAAAGCATATCCCCGCTGGGCGGCAATATCTCCGAAGGCATATTCACCCTCCACCACGGAGACATCCCTATGGCCTGCGTCGGCTCCGTCCTAGCCGCCTCGATGGGCATCAGCCCCAGGTTCCTTCCCGCGATGGAGCTGTGGTATCCCTCCCGGACAAGGCAGTTCTCGATGTCCAACCCCTCGGCCTCGCTGGATATGGTGAAGGTCTGGCCCGCCGGCATATTCTCCGTCAATGACGACCTCGACAAAGACCTAATAGTCATTCCGATAGAGACTATGCGCCAGCTGATGGGCTACGAGGAAGGGGACATCTCAGCCATCGAAATCCGTCTGGCCACGGGGGCCGGTTCCAAGGAGTTGCGCAGCGTGATGGACGCCATCTCCGCCCTTATGGGCGAAGGCTTCCGCGTCCTTGACAGGGACCACCAGAACCCCACCCTCTACAGGATGATGCGCTTCGAGAAAGCCTCCATATGGCTGATACTCATATTCGTGATAATCATAATAGCCTTCAACATATTCGGCAGCCTGACGATGCTCATCATCGAAAAGGAAGAGGATATGGAAATCCTCCGCAGCCTCGGGGCCACGGGCAAGACCGTAAGACGCATCTTCATCCTTGAAGGTTGGATGATTTCCCTGCTGGGAATGGCTGTGGGACTGGCCGCCGGAGTGGGTATCGCCCTGCTGCAGCAGCATTTCGGACTGGTGTCTATGCCTATGAGCTGGAACGGCGCCCCCTATCCGGTTATCCTCAAGGCCGGCGACATCATAATAACGGCAGTGGCAGTGACGGTGATAGGCTATATCATAGCCCTCCTTCCGGTCTCACGCAAGCTTACTCCTTCTCCCAGACATTGACGATTTCGCCTATATAGGCAGTGTGCATCCCCATCTTCTCGTAGCGGGGCCTGACATCGTCTGGAAGCAGCTCTTCCTTGAAAGGCTCGGCATATATCTTCCTGCACTCGATGGTCAGGCAGGCCTCCTTGAACATAGGATTGCCCAGAGGGGAGAACTCTGCCGTGAGTCCGGCGGCGGCCACTTTGTCGGGCTCGTCCTTCATCGAGTGGGAGCCGATGTAGACCAGAGACTCCTTGGCCGACGAAGGGAAAGCCGAGACGGTGAAATACTTGTTTTCGTCCATCAGCTTCTTGGTGGCACGGTCGGAAGAGACATAGACTATGACGACCGGCTTGTTCCACAGTTCGCCTATGGTGCCCCAGGAGATGGTCATTGCGTTGAACCTGGAGGAATTGCCGGCGGCCAGGGCCATCCAGTCCTTGTCGAAAGCGGCTACGGGCCGCATCTGGAGGTCTTCAACCTCGATCTTTTCCCATTTCATATCAGCCACGGAGGCATTCTCCGATTTTTTGCCCTTGCAGCCGACTGCAGCCACCAGGAGTGCGATCAAAAGTATCTTTTTCATTCTTCAGGAAGGAACATAGGGTCCCAGGAAGGCAGCAGGACGGGCTTCTGTGAAAGCATATCCAGGATGTCCCCGGGGACATATTTCTTTTCCACCACGAGGCGGAACATATAGTTGTCGAACCAGTCGTCGGTCATAATGAGGTTGCCCTTGAATCCCCAGGAGGCGCCCCAGCTATTCTCCACCATCCACTTAAGGGGCTTGTCGCCGGAGCCGAAATCCACCGCGATGAGGGTCATCGCGTGGGAGGAGCCGCTATCGTGGGTCATCACGCGGGCCTTTTTGTCCATTCCGAAGGAAACTCCCATAAGGGACTCATAATCAAGATATTCCAGGTCGGCCACGCCCGTCTTGCGATTGAGGAACTTGCCCACGTCGCAGGAGAAATACATCGCCTTGTTATCCTTCAGAGATGCAACCGCCATCTCCTTGATACGGTCCATCGGGAGGTTCACATAGAGCCAGTTCTGGCCGTCATAGACGTGGCGGTCATATTCTATCTCGTAGACTTTGCCATATTCCCTGCTGGGGTCGTTCATTACCATTATGTAGCTGTTTTCCAGGTCTTTTCCCACCAGCTTGTCATAGAAGGACCTGGGGGTGAAGGAGGCCTCTGCCTGGGAGCCGGGGAAGGTCCAGGTGAACTCCTTCGGAGGGACACCGAGGCATATGGCGAGGATATGGTATATGTCCCCCAGCATATCTTTCTTCAGTTCCTGCAGCGCGGGGCCGGCTTTCTTGCGGTTCTTCGCGCCTTCATAGGCTGCCCTCAGCTGAAGGCCGTCTTCGCGCAGCTTGCGGGCAATGAGGGAGCGCATCTGCGAAGTGTTGTTGCTGCAGAAGGTCTCGGGCATCACCTCGGAGGGCACCAGACCATACTTCATAATGAGATTGGCCACGCCCGTGAACTGGCCGCCGTCGCCGATGGGGTTGCTGAAAAGCCAGTCAACCTTGCGGTCATCAAAAGGCAGGGGCGCAGTGTCGATGACGCCCTGCAGGAAGAGATTGGCCTTCTCCAGCTGGTCATAGAAGAATATGTAATTCTGGGAGAATGTGAACTCGCCAAGGTCATATTTCTCAATCGCTTCGGCCCTCAGTACATTGAGGCCGGTGAAGAGCCAGCAGCGGCCGGAAGATGCCTGGTCGGTGCGGCCCTTCGTCTTCACCTCATAGGTGAAATGCCTGTCCAGGACGGGGGCGTCGGCATTTGTGGCAAGGACGTTTATCGCCGTGGTGTTCAGGGCGTTACGTATGGCTTTGTCCGAGGGGGAGCCGGCATAGCCACAGGAGATGTCCTGCAGGATTTCTTCGGTGAGCCCCTGTGCCTGAAGGGCCGTGCAGGCCAGGGCAAGGGCGAGGATGGGGATAATCTTTTTCATATCTGTTCGCTGTCCAATTCCTTGGGGATTATGGTCTGGGAGCCGTCAAGGCGGGTGGTGGACTTGATCTTTCCGCCCGAGCGGCGGGGAGCCGCTCCGAGTTTCTCCAGCTTGCCTATCTTCTTGATTACGGACTGGTTGGAGTCCACGAGCTTTCGCTTGGAGTCCTCATAGGCCGCCGAGGCCTTTTCGAGGCTCTCCCCTATCTTCACATAGCTCTCCATCCAGGCGCGCAACTGGGCCATAAGCTCCTCGGCCGTCTTGTAGACATCGGCTATGTTCTTTTCCTGCTCGTGCTGCTTCCAGCTCATTCGGATCATATTGAGCACGATGACGAGAGTCATCTGGCTGACTATCAGCACGTTGTTATCCTTGGCAACCTGCCACAGGCGGGGGTCCTGCTCCAGAAGGAGACGGAAGGCGCCTTCCACCGGGATGAACATTATGTTGAAGTCGACCTTGCGCTTGTTGTCGGGGATATAGG
>CACZBP010000034.1:0-6721 GCA_902779495.1 uncultured Bacteroidia bacterium | reverse complement strand
TTCGACGTGGGCCTTGGCGAGGGCTGTCCGCTGCTCGACAGTGTCCGCTGCCATATAATCATTATATGCCTTCAGGCTCACCTTGGAGTCTATTATGACAACCGTGTCGTCCGGGTAATTGACCATCACGTCGGGAATCATCGTGCGGCCGCCTTCGCTGCGGATTTCGCGGCCGGACTCGTCCGTGATGACGTTCTGGGTGACGAAATGGATGCCTTCCGTGAGGCCTGCATTCTTCAGCACGTCGGCAAGGAGCATCTCGCCGAAGTCGCCCTGGACCTTGGAATAGCCCGTCAGAGCGTTGGCCAGGTTGCGGGCTTCGTTGCCCACAGCGACAGAGCGGCTGTCAAGCTCCTGGATCTTCTGTTCCAGGCGGGAATGGCGGTCTATGCTCTTCTCCTGGGAGTCCTTCACCGCGGCGCTGAACTCGGCAAACTTCTCCTGCACTGGTTTGAGGAGCTCCGATATGGTCTCGGCGCTGCGGGCCTTGAAGGTCTCGTTGTTGCGGGCTGCCATATTCTCGAAGACCAGTTTCATCTGTTCCAGGTCCTTTCTGTGGCGCTCTTCCATCTCCTGGCGCTGCCGCAGCTGCTCCTGCTGGCTCTCTTCCCGCTGGCGCAGCTGCTCTTCCTGCCTCCTGCGCTCCAGCTCCTCTTTTGCCTCCAGGCGGCTTTGCAGGGCCGCTTTCTCCTTCTCGGACTCGGCTATCCTTTCGGACAGACCATCCTTCTCTTTCTCATAGGCTGCCGTAAGGCTGAGCCGTTCCCTGCCGGATGAGGCCTGCACCGCGAACAGCCCGACGAGGGCCGCGACAAGCAGCACGGCCAGCACGATTATCACTATGATATACCATTCCATATACTTGCTGTTTTGGGGGACCTGCCACATTTCGGGCGTATTTATGGCAGGTGGCTCGCTTTTCCTGGGGACCTGCCATCTTTTGGGCTTTTAAATGGCAGGTCACCCCGCCAGTGTGGCTTTCCTCTTGTCAAAGATAGGAAAAAAGGTGTATCTTTGCAAAGAAAATGGCCGGAAAGAAAAATAATATGATGTGGGCTGCCCTGGCGGTAATCGCGCTGGCCGGGGCGGACCTGCTTTGCGGCGGAGTGGCACTGGGCCTGGGGGATGTTGGAAGAGGGCTTCTCGGGGAAGGACCGGCAGCGGATATCGTGCTGGGAATCAGGCTTCCGCGCGTGCTAACCGCGCTGCTTTGCGGAGCGGCCCTGGCGCTGGGCGGGGCCCAGATGCAGGCCGTGTTCCGCAATCCCCTGGCGGATCCCCACATTATGGGCGTCAGCGGCGGAGCCGGCCTGGGCGCTGCCATAGCAGCTATGAGCCTTGCCGGAACGGCGGGGATGGCCCTGTCCGCATTCGCCGGAGCGCTCGTCGCCTCGGCGCTGGTGCTGGCGGCAGGGAGCAGATTCCGCTCCGGCAGCACGCTGCTGCTTTTCGGCGTGATGCTCGGGTTCATATTCAGCGCCGTAACTTCCGTCCTGCAGTATACCGCCGGGGAGGAAAGCCTCAAGCTGTTCTTCAGCTGGGCTGCCGGCACCTTCACCAGCATCAGCCTGGCAAGTGACGCCCTCCTTGCCGGAGCGCTGGCACTCGGGCTGGGCCTTGCCATCTTCAACGCCAAAGGCTTGGATATCATACTGTTCGGTGAAGAATATGCCTCCCTGCAGGGAGCCTCTTCCACCCGCATCCGCATCGTGGCCATCCTCAGCTGCTGCCTGATGACCGGAGCTGTCACGGCCTTCTGCGGACCGCTCGGCTTCGTCGGCATCGTGGCGCCCCACGTGGCAAGGCGCCTGTGCGGCACATCCGTCCACCGGACCGTCATTCCAGCAAGCGTGTTCACCGGAGCCGGCCTGGCCCTCTGCGCAGACATCCTCGCCCAGCTCCCCTCCACTCCCCTTCCCGCCGGTTCCACGCTTGCCCTTCTGGGAATCCCGATAATCCTGCTGATTTTGCTTGCAGAAAAATAGATTTATTTGTAATTTTGCAGGCAATTCCTCCCCAAGATGTTGTTCAAGGACTACAGAATTGCACTGAACGAAGCCGAGCAAAGTCTCGACAAGAGGCTTTCCGCGCTGAGAGATGAATTCCTGCGCAGTTATCACGGCGAGTTCAATCCCCTGAAAAACAGCGACCTATGGCAGAACGGGCTCTACCGTTTCTGCCATTTTCTGCCTAAAGGGGCAGACCTCCACATCCACGGCCTTGCCTGTCTGCCGGTGGAAGAGTTCATCCAGTGGCTGATGAGCCAGGACGACATCTTCATCTTCACCGGGGAGATGCCAAAGCGCGGCTCACTGCGGACGATAGCCCCCGGCGCAGCAGTCCCGGAAGGATTCAAGCGCTTCAGCGACGCCTTCCTGGACGGCGATTTCTCCACGGACGAGCTCCGCACCATATGGACCCTCCTTGGCGAGAACCCGCACCAGACCGTCTGGGAATGGTTCGAAACCATATTCGACAGGCATATGTATGCCACCTCCGACTCCATAGTCCGAAGGTACTATGAAGCCGTTTTCCGCTACTACGTAAGGATCGGGATCCAGCACATCGAGATCCGCGTCCTGACCTTCGGCACCCCGCAGGAGGCCGCCTCGATGGCCACCGCAATAAGGGATGCCTACTATGCCGTGATGGACTCCGAACCAGGTTTCAGCGTCAAGCTGCTCGGCTGCGGCCTTAAATATTCCTGGGTTGACCTTGGCGTGACGACCTCGATGATGGAGAATGCACTCTACATCCACGAGAACGTCAAGGACACGCGCCGCGGCGAAGACTTCCTCGTGGGTCTTGACCTTGTCAATGAGGAAGACCGCAGCAACAACATATCCTTCTACGGCGGGCTCCTCACCCGGTGCGTGCGCGAGCATCCTTCCCTGAAGCTTATGCTCCACTGCGGCGAGACCCTCCACACGGGCAGCACCAGCGTGCCTGAAGCTCTCCAGCTCTGCCCGGTGAGGATAGGCCACGGCTTCAACCTCTTCAGGCACAAGCATTTGGAGGACGTCATCAAGGACAATGACATCTGTATGGAAGTCTGCCCTGTGAGCAACCTTGAGCTGCACTACGTGAATGACCTGAGAAAGCATCCCGCAATAGAATATTTCCGCAAGGGCCTCCCTATGGTCCTCGCCTCGGACGACCCCGCCTTCCAGGAGCGTGAGAATCTCACCGACGATTTCTTCGCCGCCGCAGCCTTCTGGGACCTTTCCCTTGCCGACCTTAAACTTCTGGCATTCAATTCAATAAAATACTGCTCCGCCTCCAGCGAGACGAAGCAGTCGATGTTCGAAGAGTGGCTGCGCAGGTGGGATGCCTTCGTGCTTACTTCGCTATAAAGGCGACGATCTCACCCTTTTCCACCTTTTCTCCCTGAGCGGCTCGCACGTCGAGCACGCGGCCGTCCTGGGCAGGCACGATCTCTTCCAGGCCATAGAAGGTCTGGACATAGCCCATCGCCTTTCCGGCTGTGACTGCAGTTCCTGCTACGGGAGCCCTTGAGGTGTCAATCGCATCCACCTCCCAGAGGACCTGGCCCTTGGCGGGAGCCTGGACGGGAACGGCCTCGGGATGGGCTGCGACATATTTCTCAACGTCGAATTTGGGCATCTCCACGACTGGACGCACCACGTTTATGGGAGCGCCGGCTTTCCGTCGCTGTTCCTCGAGGTCCTTGTTGAAGCGCTCTTTCGCGACACCGCTCTTGTAGTCGCGGTACTGGCCTTCGTGCATTGCAAACTCGAAGAGTTCTTCCTCGTCCTGGCCTTCGTCCCAGCCTTCCTGGGCCATCATCTCCCTGAATTGAGGTAGGGCGTCGGGATACATATCCTGAGGGTTGCCGGTGTAGAATTCCAGACCTTTCTCCTTCGCCAGGGCGACAATCTCGGGAGCGAGAGGGCCCGGCAGGGTGCCCATCTTGCCAAGTATCATTCCCCAGGTGTCTTTGTCTATGGTCGTCCAGCGGGGCTTGCCGTTCAGCACGTTCAGCAGGTTCATCAGCGCGGTGTTCTTGACATACTGGCTGAAGGGGGTCACGAGGGGCGGATAGCCCAGACGGGGCCAGACATATTCGACCTCCTGGAACAGCTTGACCATCAGGGTGTCAAGGCTGATTTCGGGGCGGCCGTGCGAGCGTTCCGCGGCATTTATGGCATTCTGGAATCCCTTGAGGTCCGCCATCATCGAACCCATCATCCCGCCGGGCAGGCCGCAGCCAACCAGCAGGGAGGACATAATGGCGTTGGTGGGGTTGATCCAGTAGCCGAGGAAGTCGTCGATGAACTTCTGGGTGAGGCGGCGCACTTCCATATATGCGTCCATATTGAGGTCCTTCACCACAAAGCCGTCGGCGCGCATCATCTCACGGATGGTGATAACGTCCGGATGAACCTTGCCCCAGGAGAGAGGTTCCACTGCAACGTCCAGATAATCAGCGCCTGCGCGGGCTACCTCCAGCATCGAAGCCGGGGAGAATCCGGGGCCTGTGTGGCCGTGGTACTGGACCTTGATGTGGGGATATTTCTTCTTGATGTCGCTCACCAGCTGCCCAAGGAAGGTGGGGCGGCCGATTCCGGCCATATCTTTGAGGCATATCTCGTCTGTGCCATATTCCACCAGCTTGTCCACGACTCCCATATAGTATTCCACCGTGTGGACCGGGGAGTTGGTGATGGACAGGGCGGCCTGGGAGATCATACCGGCCTTCTTGGCATATTCGACCGACAGCCTGAGGTTGCGGTGGTCGTTCAGGCCGCAGAAGGAGCGGGCGATGTCGGTGCCCTGTTTCTTCTTGACCTTGAACATCAGTTCCCGGACGTCCGCCGGCACCGGGTTCATCCTCAGGGCGTTAAGGCCTCTTTCGAGCATATGGGTCTGGATGCCGGCCTTATGGAAGGGCGCGGTCCACTTGCGCACTGCGACGTTCGGGTTCTCGCCGAACAGCAGGTTCACCTGCTCGAACGCCCCGCCGTTGGTCTCCACACGGTCGAAGCATCCCATATCGATGATCGCCGGAGCGACCTCCACCAGCTGGTCCACCCTCGGGACATACCGTCCCGAAGACTGCCACATATCCCTGTACACCAGGGAGAATTTTATTTCACGAGCCATATCTAGCATTCATTCTTTCCTACAAATATAGCAAAAAAACAACAAATAAGACCACGATGGCTTCCCTTAAGGTGTGGTTTAAACTGCCCCGGAGATAAGATTCGTATCTTTTTTTGCGAGTACGAACCACACCTTGCTTTTTTCTCGGAATATTGACATATATTTGGACCGCCTTCCTGCAAATCGGGGAGGCGGTTTGCATATGAAAATACAGGATCTGGGCCTGGAGGACAGGCCGCGCGAAAGACTGATCGGGAAGGGTCCCTGGTCGCTCAGCAATTCAGAACTGCTGGCGGTGATACTCCGCACCGGCACCGGGAAAGAAAATGCCGTTGATGTGGCCCGCAACCTGCTGGCCGAGGCAGGAGGAAGCCTCACGGAACTCTCATCCATGGGGATGGACAGGATGATGAACGTGTCCGGGGTAGGGCTCCTGAAGGCGGCCACTGTCACTGCCGCGTTCGAACTGGGGCGACGGTTTGCGATGGAGGAATTCCCCTATGAGAAGATCCCTATCACCAGCGCCGGGGTGATATATCGTATATTGTATCCCCGCCTCAAGGGACTTGACCACGAACAGTGCTGGGTGGTCTTCCTCAACCGGTCCAACTACTTCATTTCCAGCGAGAAGATTTCCGAAGGCGGCTTCGGCGAAACCACCTTTGACGTGAAAATGATAGTGACCCGGGCCCTGGAGCGCAAAGCGACTTCCATAGTGCTTGTCCATAACCATCCTTCCGGCAACCCCCGCCCCGGCCCCGGCGACTATGAAGCCACGAAGTTGCTCCGTAAGGCCTGCTCCGCCATCGGTCTGACCCTCCTGGACCACATCGTCGCCTCCGACAACGCCTTCTTCAGCTTCAACGAGGAACGCCTCACCGTCAACACAGTATAGTTTACTACAAAAATTTGTACAGTACAAAATTTTATACTATATTCGCGATGAAAAAGAAAGACGCAGTCATAATGACGGTATCCGAGAAGGAGGCAGACTTGATTTATGCGATAAGGAATTATGTTAAGAGCTTTCCAAACGGGTATCCGGAATTAAAGGATTATGCACAAAGGCTTTATGATGAATTGATTAATCCATTTTTAGATAATGATTGATTATGGAAACTGTTATTAAACGAAACAACCAAGTGCTGGTTCCCGATGTCAAGAAGAGATTGGAAGATATCAATCTGAAAATCTCCTGGTCAGAAATTGTTAGAGACTACTTCTATGGAAAGTCGATGTCCTGGTTCTACCACAAACTGGACGGGATCGACGGCAACGGCGGCAAAGGTGGATTCACCCAGGAAGAGCTCGAGATTCTCAAAGGAGGCCTTGTCGAGCTCTCCAACAAGATCCGCGCAGCCGCAGACAGATTGTAGGTTTGCCAGTTCCCAGCGAGCTCCTACGTTTACTCTTTCAAGAATCATTAAAAATTCCTGGTGATATATAAGAAATGTTTCCAAAATTCACTATATTTGCAGAGTTTTAGAAACAAAATAATGGGATGGATTATCTGACCTTCAGAAATTACTTATATCCGCAAGGGTGCTGCAACATCAATCAGGTCCTGTTGTGGGAGAAGGATTTTGACCGCAACAAC
>CACZBP010000033.1 GCA_902779495.1 uncultured Bacteroidia bacterium | reverse complement strand
TTTTTAAATAATTTAATTATCTTTGCGGGAGTTTTTCTCCCGTTTTTTTGCATTTTTTCCACGCGCGCGTGTCGAAAATTTGTTGTTGAGGTTAGTGTAAACGTTTGAGATATAATTTGTTAGTTAAGAGTCAACGCATAGATGGAATCGTGTAGAAAATACATAGCTCCAGTTGTTCTGAGGAAGGTTTCAATTGCACTTGAAACTTCTTTTCTTGCATCCACGGTGCAGGCCAAGTCCGAAGTGAAAACTATGGGACAGGAGGTCGTTACCATGGATTTCACCCAGTCATCCTTCAACCAGGAGTGGGACAAATAAAATCCGGGGAAGAATTATGGGAACATCAAGAGCAATAATCAGCATAGCGGCCGCGGCAGTCTGCCTGCTCGGCTTTTCCGCCTGCTCCAAGTATTCAGGCGGACGTGCCATCCGTTTCAACGTCAGGACCCGCCCCGCAGCCCCCGTTACCAAAACTGTATACAGTGAAAGCACCTACAGTGGCACAGGCGGCGGAACCTTCGAGCGCATAGACTGGGAGCAGGGTGATGTGATCCGCGTCGCCAGCGACAAAGCAGCCAGCGGCTCGGACAACTATTTCGACTACACGATTTCCTCTACCATAGCGGACAACGGACAGCTTTCAGTGTCGAAGATGGAATCGGCCGGCGGCACCGGCGGTCTTGAGTGGGCTGAAGGCCAGGGAGATCACCATTTCTGGGGAATATATCCGGCCCACCCCATAGCCATTTCCGGCGCAGCCGCTTCCGCCTCCGGCCTGAGCATCCCTGCTGCACAGGATGCCCTGTCGTCCAACAAAACAGAGACTTCCGCACTTACCGTGTTCGCTCCGGATCTTGGCAGCGGCTGGATGCTGGCAGATGCACCGGGCGTTGCAGAAAACTCGTCCTCCTTCAACCTGGACTTCTATCCTGCCTTCACCGCCTTTGAGTTCACAGTCAAAAGCCTTGACGACGAAACCTTTACGATAACCGGCTTCACCCTGAGTTCTACGACGACGGACCTGGCAGGTTCTTTCGATGCCGGCTTTGCCCCGGGCGGAGCGTCCACCTACAGCAATTTCACTTCCGGTTCCTCCAGCATCTCGGTGGACTTCGGATCCGGTGTGGCAATCACCCAGACACATTCCCTCACGTTTACTGTCCTTGCCCTTCCTCAGGTGCTCAGCAACCTGTCCATTACCTTCCAGCTTGACAGGGGAGGCGTGCCGGGCTACCGCACCCTTGCCCTGCGATATGCGGACTCTTACAACAGCGGTGCCTACATCGACTTCGCCCCTTGCCAGAAGCACCGGATAACCGGTATGGCCCTCCCGGGCGGGGAACTTATGATTTCCTCCCTCACGGTGAAGGCCTGGGATCAGGTGACGGATACCGCTGTGGAATATTCCTGTGAGTACACCTCTCCGATGGCTTCCAAGATCAAGGCCCTTGAGAAGTACCGCCGCTTCGACTTAGACAGCGACTACACTTCGTGGACCGACAGCTACATCGTGATTTCCTACGGTTATATGAACCACGACGATGAAGTGGTTATCACTACCGCGCCTGGCGCCGACCTGCGGTCCGCATTCTCTCCGATAATCGAGCTGGCTACGGAAGCGGAATCCCACGTCGTCCTGCGTCTGGTCCTGGACAACCCCAACTTCAAGTTTATCCAGTATGCGGACAATGCAGCTGCGGTGGCCGATCACAGCGTGACGGATGCCATAGACATTGTGCCCGGCCTGGATGTCAAGACCTACTTCTCCGTGGTCCCTGTCAAGCAGTTCCGTATCGACGCCCCCGAATCGGAAAAGAAATGCACCGTCAACCTCCTTTCCATCGAGACCGGTACTTTCCACGAGATGTCCTTCAACAACAACGGCGCTCCGGACTATTACCGCCTGCCCGGTTCTTCTTCCAGGGATCTCACGTTCTATTATGCAGGACCGGCCGTGTTCGACGCCACCGGTTATGAATACAATCCGGATGGAACAATTTAACAATCTTCCTCTTCCGACTATGCGACTGAAACACATCCTTACTCTGATATCCGGACTGTTCCTGCTGCTTCCTGCATCCTGTTCCAGGGATGAGGAGTGGAAGTTGGAAGATAACGGTTTCGCCCTCATAATCAATCCACAGGTGTCCTCCGGGGTCACCAAGAGCGTTGCAGTTCCTTCCGTGCAGGCCCTCCGTGAGGATGCCGTAGAATCCCTGAACGTCTATTTTTACGGTACTTTCCGCGGCGAATCCGCTCCCAGCCTCAAGCATTATTTCCTGGAGTCGGCAACCGACAAGACGGGCACGGACTCCTGGCGTGTCACCAGCGACTGGCGGTCTGACGGTTTTGTCAACGGTAACGCCTATGATATGTATGTGGTGGCCAACAGCAGCAAGGTTAAAACGGCCTCCCAGACAAGCGGCAGCTATCTGCATTCGGCGACGGAGCCTCTTTCCACCGCTTCGGTTACCTCGCTTGCCGGCCTTAAGTCGATGATAGAGTTCGACTATGAGCCTTCCGAGCAGAACGGGGAGGGGGGACACAAGCCCTATTGGGGAGTCAACGACGAGGACAACCTGAACCCTGAATGGCTGAATCTCCATAAGAAATATATCCCGTCTTCGACGATGGATGTGTCTGCCGGCAATTCCCAGCAGAGGCGTTTTTATACCAATGAAAAGACCTTCCTGATGGACGGGAAGACAAGTTTTACGGCCGGTTCCACATCAGCCATTCCCCTGGAACTTACCCGTGCGGCGGCAAAGGTGGTGATCGATGTCAAGTTCGATCCCGTTTTCCTGAGCTCCCTGGCGTCCAACAACATAGAGGTTACAGGCGCTCCGGCGTGGCGCTTTTTCAACTTCTCTTTCAGCACGCCGGTCATCGATCCCAGCCTGATATCCGGGACTGCGGAGTCTTACAATAAATCTGTCTTTGTCGCGGGTGCAATTATGATGGGCAAGGGCGATGTGGACACGGACCTTGTCTACAGCACCGATGCAGACAAGCACTTCAGCTTCTCCACCTACACTTATCCTACAAGCTGGAGCGTCTCCAGTGCCACAACCGAGGCACCTGCCATCATCCTGTCCCTGGGCTACACGGATAACACCAACCCTTCCAGTCCGACCACTACCTACGAGGTGTACAAGGTCCCGGTGGTCGACCCTGAGGGCAGCGTCACTTCCATCGAACGCAACAAGCTCTACCGCGTCAGCGCCACCATCGCTTCGGAAGGCGGAGAGCTCCTGACCGATGCATTCAAGGTGCGTTGCGACTACGATGTGATTCCCTGGGGAGACATTCCTTCAAATCCTGACGATATAGCTGTTGTGGACCATTCCAACAACGACTACTTCGACGTGTCCCCGCTTCAGCTTGTCCTGCGCGGAGATGGCCTGCAGGTGGACTCCGTCACCGTCATAAAGCCAAATAAGCGCGCTTTCAAGTTGCAGTATTTCAGCGATGTAGCCGGTGCGACGATGGAAACCCCGCTGGCCGTGTCGACCTCAGACACAAGGGCTGAATATCCCTTTGTGAACGATGTTGCCGAGAATGCTCCGGCGCCCTATTATTTCAACTATATCGGTGACAAGCGGAATGTCTTTGAGGGGACCAGGTCCAGGGATGGAATCACTTTTGGAACGGACACCTACCTCCAGAACAAGTTCATCCGTCACGACAGGTCCCTTGTGGTGAATTCCTACGAACTGCCCAACATGGCCATCAAGTATATGAAGGTCCGTGTCTATCTTGATGTTACCGACTGGGAGAGCAAGGGCTATTACCGGGATATCACCATCATTCATTACCCGACAAACTCCATTACCCACAGGACGGGCGCCTGGTCTTCCCGTCTGTCGGCTTGCAGCGCCCTGGATCCCAGCGACCCCAATTACGAACCGTTCTCTACTTCCACAGGCCCTTTTGGCCCTGAGGAATACAAATATAACACTTCAACCGACCGCTATGAGCTGAACCCCGACCATTTCCCCACCACACCCCAGGCATGGAGGAAATACCGGTGGGTCAATTACGACGTTGACAATACCGGTACCCACACTTACCGTACCTACTCGAGAGGCAATGACAATTCATATAACGGCCCTTACCGGCCCAAGTATTGGACGGGGACCAACATGTATTATATGACTGCAAATAACACCTCGACCGGAGGACGTGTAACGCAGGGATCAGACCGTGGATCTGCAAGCAACCCCCGTATGTTTATCGTACAGGCAACCTCTACCTCATCTTCCGCTGTGATGGGGAGGCCGGACATTGATGAAAACGGCCTTTCCAGCGACCGTGTTTTCTCTCCTGCATTTATGATTGCATCCCAGCTTGCAGCGACTGCGAACCTTCCCAGCGTTTCTTCTTCGATAACTGTGAACAATTATGGTACAGTGTCCGTCGGATCTGCCACAGAGCTGAATATGTGGGCTGCCCGTCACTGTGCTTCTTATCTGGAAGTGGGCACGGACGGCACCTATTACAAGAACTGGCGTCTGCCCACCCAGGATGAAATCAATCTGCTCATAAGCCTTCAGGCCACTAATGTCGGCGGCGTGCAGACGGCAACCATTGATGGTGTAACCATCACGGGGAACGACCGCGTACTGGATAACGTCCTGACGGCCGGTTGGTACAGGGCCCTTGACGGAAATGTGGTCCGGTCCAATCCCAATCTGGAAACCAGTACGGTTCGCTGTATCCGTGACCTTACGCAAGCGGAAATTGATGCCCTGAACGGATTAAACAACTAACAGGCCTATGTCTATGAAGCAAATATATAAGATACTGGTTCTGACGGCGTTGCTGGCTCTGCCTGTCGGTTGTCAGCGCAAAGACAATCCCGTCTCCCAGGAGGACTTTTCCGCCCCCCGGCAGGAAGAGGTGCCCTTCCGCCTTGGAATGGACGGGGTAGGTGACTCTGCAACCAAAGGTATGCTCTTCGGGGAGGAATCCACAACCCTGGGCAATGATGCGATGCAGATTCTCTGTTTCGACAAGTCCGGCTATTTCATCGGCATCCGTCCTGCCCATATCGAGGGCACGCAGTTCTACGGCTATGTGCCGGAGGGAACGGCCCATATCCATTTCATAGCCAATGCCTCCCTTCCTGACCCTCTTCCTTTCCCCATAGGAACATCTGAGCGGGTCATCCTGCGGTCGGATTTGTTAAGTTCTTATTACACAGATAATTCCATTAAGCTCTGGGGCTATCATCTCGAGTCCTCCTCCGCTGCCATGAAAACCTGGCTGCAACAAGGACTCCTTACCAGTGAAGGTGGAACCGGGGCAACGCCCAACACTGTTCACCTGCTCCGTGACCGGGCCCGTATCAGGCTCCGTTTCGAGTCCACGGACCTGTTGCAGAACGTCCGTTTCGGCTTTGGCTCCGAAGAATATATAGAGAATGTCAAGTCGGTGGAATGGACGGTAACCAACGGCCGCGACCGCGGATATATCGCCCCCTACAGCACCTCCGATCCGGATCCCTGGTCCGGCTATTGCAACACTGCAGGTACGCAGTCTACGGTCTCGATGAACGAATATACGGCCAGCGGCCGATACAAGGCTACCGAGGCCAGTTTCCAGCCAATCGACGTGCCTGGCAACGAGACCTCCCCGTCGTATCTGTATGCTTTTGATGACAGCAATGTCCTCACATCCAAGGAGCACGGACGTATCCGTCTGGTCCTGAAACTGACTTCCGTCAATGACAGGGTAAAGTATATTCTCATCCTGCTCCGCGACGGCGAAGGCAATCAGATACAGATTACGCGTAACAGCACCTACGTCCTTCTTGTAAGGAGCTTGCAGCACGAGGGCTATTCCTCCCTGGCGATGGCCCAGGAGGGTAATTCGGACGACTTTGCCAACGGCCCGGCGGACGTGGATCCCATTGTCCCTACGGTCTCGGACGGTTCTCACACCCTTACCCTTGTCAATCCATCCAGTACGTCCCAGTTCGTAAAGGCGGCCGGCACCGTTATCACTGTCAAATTCGAATTCAAGGCCAAAGACAGCGGCGGAAACATCGTAGAAGGGGCAACTTCTCCCGATGAGTTTGCCCTCTACTGGGAAGACAACATCAACAGCGGCTGGGACATCAACGACGGATGGAATATCAACGATCCGGGAGCCACGGATGACTTCCCCACGTTCAATACCGCCACCGGGCAGTGGGAATTCAGGCTTACCATCAGTACCATCGGCCACAACTATGCCTACAGCGACCACCTGGTAATAAGGCATAAGAAGACCGGTCTTTCCCGTTCCATCCATTTCTACGCCGTGGATGAGTTCAAGTACCGTTCGGAGCCGGTGATGACCCAGGTGATGGAGGGCGGCAGTCCCTACCTGGGACCTTCCGGCGATTCGCCTGCCCGCCCTGTGTACAAGCTCTCATTCAAGTTGAGCCAGTCCCTCCAGGACGACCTGTTCCCGCTATACATCCATCTTACCAGCAATACGCTGGAGCCCTACAACGACGGCCAGGGCGGATATGTGAACCGGTCGACCCATTTCGGTATCATCACGGGTTCGACTTCATCCGTCACTTCCAGCACTGTCCACACGGACTGGAATTTCAATGCCGCCGACTGGGGTTTCTGGTACGAATACAAGATAGACCGCTACCCCGCAAATGAGGGCCTTGTCGAGTTCTACCTCAAGGATGTCCGAAACCGCTACACTCTTGGAGATGCAATGGGCCTTGGCCTGGCGCTTTCCATAGACAACTTCCCCATCAAGTATGTAACCCCTTAGTCGCATGATGGACAATCTGTCGATAACCCGGGACATTGGCTTCATCCTCCTCTATGGAGGAGTGATAGCTATAGAACTGCTCGCAGCCCTGTATCTGCTGCTGCGCAAAGGCAATGCATTCGCCAGCGGCATAGAGCCTCCCGTCCGGCTGCGCCGGTGGGCTGCATTCTTCCTGGCCGCTTTAGCCTTTGGTCATCTGTACTGGATGTATGTCGTTTTCCATCCTTCTACCGTCTGGTATATTACCGCGTGCCTGCTGGACGTACTGTTTATAATCGTTCCGGTGTCAGGGATTATGCTGAGTATGTTACAAGACCGGAAACGGCATGTCTGGCCAGTCCTGGTGTCGATGGTCCCGATCATCGTGTTGTCGGTCGTCGCCATTGTCCGTGAAGACATTGCCCTGTTTACCCCTGCCCGAATTTATATCCTTTTCCTGGTTGTCCTGCTTTCGGTGTATATTGTATTTGTCATCCGAAACTATGGACGCTGGCTCAGGGACAATTATGCCGACCTGGAGCACAAGGAGTTCTGGCAAAGCATCGTGGTGCTGGCTGTACTCTTGCTGACTCTGTTGTTCTATAGCTCTACCCAGAGTAATAAATTTTTCCTTTATGCCATCCAGGGAGTCAACATCGTGGTTGTGGGACTGATGATGTGGCGTGTGGAAACGCTCCGGCGTCTGGATACTGTAGTGGAGGAGCCTTCCCAAGATGAAAAGGAGTCTCTGCCGTCGCCCGCGGTTCCCGATGTAATAGGACCACAACTTAAAAAGTGCTGCGAAGACACGCTGCTCTTCCTGCAGTATGACCTCACCCTCGCCCAGCTCGCCCAGGCCATAGGCACGAACCGTTCCTATCTGAGCCAATACTTCTCCCGGCAGGGGCTTACCTATAATGCCTACATCAACGGCCTGCGCGTAGAACATTTCATCAGCCTGTATCAGGAGGCCGTTTCCGGCCACCGTGCCTTTACGGCAAATCAGCTCTCCGCCGAAAGCGGATTCCGCAGCTACAGCACATTCAGCGCTGCATTCAAACAGAAGATGGGAAAGACCGTAACTGAATGGATGAGAGGAGCTTCGCAGTAGCTATTCCGGCTTTTTACTTTCAAAATTTACAAAAATGGTTTCAGAATTTGCAAAAATGCAGACTGGGCCATTTTCCTTTTTTGCATTCTGACGGAGTTTAGGTAACTTTACACGTTTTTTTGTAAAAGATTGTTAGTATAAAGACAGCATTTTTTTATGGATTCGTGTAAGAGATACGTTGCTCCAGCCGTTCTGAGGAAGGTTTCAGTTGCACTTGAAACCAACATTCTTGGGTCCACGGTGCAGGCCAAGTCCGAAGTGAAAACTATGGGACAGGAGGTCGTTACCATGGATTTCACCCAGTCTTCCTTCAACCAGGAGTGGGACAAATAAAATCCGGGGAAGAACTATGAGAACATCAAGAGCAATAATCAGCATAGCGGCCGCGGCAGTCTGCCTGCTCGGCTTTTCCGCTTGCTCGAAGGATTTGAGCGGCATAGCGATCCGTTTCCGTGCCAGCACCCGTCCTGAGGCCCCCGCCACCAAGACGGCTTATAGCGGAGCCACTTATAATTCCGGCAGCAAGACCTACGAGCGTATAGACTGGTCGGACGGCGACAAGATCATCCTTGCAATGTCAAGCAGCGAAGTGGCTATGGCCACCCAGGAATATCTGGTGCAGACCATCAAGATCGCCGGTGTGAACAGCAAGACGGACCTCAAGCCCTACGGCGCTGAGAACGGTCTCACCTGGGCAGGTACCGGCACCCACGACTTCTGGTCGGGGTATCCCTCTTCCAAGGTCACGGTAGAGGATCACAAGATCTCGGCCCAGATTCCTTCCTCCCAGGTCGTAACCTACAGCAAGAAAGCAAACGACATCCTGTATTTCGATCCCGATATGTCCAATGCGTTTATGGTAGCCGGCATCCAGACCGCTCCGGTCGAAAATGGTATCAATCTGGATTACTATCCGGCCTTCACCACATTCGACTTCACAGTAGGCGCCAACGACAACACCACCATCACGAGTTTCGAAATGGAAACAACCACCTATGAGGCGGAAACTGCCCTGGTAGAGCCCCTTGCAGGCACCGTGGCGGCAACGTTCGATTCGGGCAGCAATATGTCTTTAGCTTATTCCACTACAGGTGCGACAAGCACCACCCTCGGGGTTGTCTTCCACGACGATAAGGACGCGCCCTACAATCCCATTATCTCCACCACCACGATGATGAATTTCAAGGTGTTCACCCTTCCTCAGGCCATTACCGGAGTCAGGATCACCTTCCATCTTAGCGACGGCACCAGCAAATCCCTGCGCCTCAAGCAGAACGGCCAGTGGATCACTTTCCCCGCGGCGGCAAAGATCAATATCAGCGGATTCACCGTCCCCGGTTCCGTGTGGTACATAAATTTCGATTATCCCCGCCAGGAACAGTGGATTGTCCATTCGGACATTGAAATCGGCGTAGAATAACAGGAGGAGAAGACGATGAAAAAGAAAACCACAATATTACTTTCAGCCCTGACTGTTCTGGCGCTCATTTCCTCGTGTGACCGGAACGAGAATGTCCCGCAGGCAGCTTCCTCAATCCGCTTTGCCGCGCCCGTGCAGACCAAGGCGACCGACGCCGTGAACACCGCAGACGTTTTCCAGGTCCGCGACCTGTTCAATAACGGCAGCTACCACATCAACAACACCCTGAGGTGGAATGCGACCGATTCCAAGTGGGTCTATGGCACCGCCGCGGATTATGAGTGGATAGGCGGAGACCACCTTTTCTTCAGCTGGCTGGAGCACAACGAGAGCTACAGCACAGCCGCCTTCTTCGGCACCGGCCTGAGTGCCAGCGGCAACACGCTCACCATCCCGGCGAAAGTCCTCAGCACGTCGGCCCACCAGTATGACTTTATGTATTCCAATCCGGTGAGCCGCAACACTTCCGGCAACGACTACTCGGATGTCCCCCTTATTTTCAACCACCTCTTCGCCCAGGTCGCTATGTCTTTCAAGATTTCCGACGAGACCCCGGACGGAGAGCAGCCCATCCATCTTTACGGAGTCTATCTGAACGACAACTTCATTAACAGCAAGGAAACCGTAATCACCTTCAATGATGGCGGAACCGCCGATGTCGTTTTCAACAATGCCATCCATTCCGGCAACTTCTCCGCTAGGACCGATTTCGCCGGTGTGAGTTATCCCAGGGGCGCCGTTCCGATTGACATACTCTCACAGCAGCAGAAGAACACCAAGGATTTCTATTACTTCTGGCCGGCTACGGAAGCGGAACTCTCCGAGGTCATCGATGTCGTTTACCAGATGGGCGACGAAAAGGTCCCCGGCACCGACGATCCCCTGATCCGTACTTCCCGCCTTTCATTCCCTAAGGGAACTTCCTGGAAGGGCGGTCACAAGTACTCCTACACCGTCACCTATATGGGCGGCATCTTCAAGGTTGAGGAGAGCGTAAAGGACTGGAACTACTCAGAACTTTCCGCCTCGGCCGAGGATCAGTCCGCAATGGCCAGCTGGATAGGCTGGGAGTCGGCCACCTGCACTATAAGCGGCCGGGAAATCACTTTCAAGACAGACCCTCAGCACCGTCTGATGCCCATCCACGGAATGTTCAAGATATATTCGCCCACCCAGTGCACCTACCACATCAACCTGTCTCAGAACGTGAGTTATTACTCATTTGACCACGATTTCGGAAACGGTGTTGTTGACACGAGTTCCGGCACCATCGGAACTTCAACCGGCGACATCCATCCAGGCGTCACCATCGACTTCTACATCTACGCCGATGACGACGACCGTCCGGCAGCAGGCCAGCCTGACATTACGGCAGACCTGTCTTTCTCCGTACAGGCTTCCGGCGGCCGCGAATTCTCCCTGGACTCCGAGCTCCAGAGGGACGGCGCCTACACGATAATAATCCCCAGCATGTAGTGATATGAAAAAGTCAATCATCATAACAGCAGTCTTTGCAGCGCTTCTTTCAATCGCCGCGTGCCAGCGGATTTCGGCCCCGGAACAGGAGGCACTCTCAGGAGAAGGGATCCAGCTGACTTTCTCCTGCGGGGATCTCAGCACCAAGGCAGACAAGCCTGGCGTAGGCAACGAAAACCTCATCAAGACGCTGGATGTTTTCCTGTTCAGTGATTCCTATCAGGAATACAGGCACCATTGGCGCTTCTCTCCCGAGATTGAATCCAATTTCACGTGCTTCATCCAAGCCGCAGTCATATCGGCCGATACCTACAAGGTATTCTCCATAGCAAACTATCCCGGTCCTGTAAGCGACTTCGTTATCGGCGGAGTGGAAGCAACTATGGCCCAGCTGAATAACCTCGCGCTGAAAGAGTCTTCCTACCGCACTTTCACCGCTGAAGCCGGCGGCAACATTACGCCCGCCGCAGACAAGGACCTTCGCCTTGTTATGACCGGCCTTGCAGAGAATATCCATGTTGCTCCTGTTCCCGGTCAGACCCTGGTAGGTAAGGCAGAGGTGGAGCTTAAACGTCTCCCCGCCAAAGTCACGATGGATTTCTATCTGAAGGATGAGGTCCATCACGACAGGGGCCACGTCACCGAGGTCTGGACCCCGCTTACAGAAGGCAGCAATATCCGCGTCTATCTTTGCAACGGTACGACGGAGGCACTTGTAGGCGGCGTCGACGCGAACCATTCGTACTTCGAATATTTCCCCAACATCGACAATACGGCCATACCTGGGAAGACCGATTTCTCCACCGCTTTCTCCAGTGCGTCGTTCTATACCTATCCGGAAACCTGGTCCTACGGTTCTGCCATCGAGCCTTACCTTAAGCTCATCGTTCCCTGGAAGCTTTCCCGCAGCACGTCTGGTATAATCCAGGAATCGCAGAAGGAGTACTACTATAAGGTGATGCTCCCCACCAACGCCTTCGAGAGCAACAACTGGTATCACCTGATTCTGGATGTTACCCAGCTGGGAGGCGATGCAGACGACGAGGCGGTGAACGTTCCCTGCGGCTATCAGGTCCTTGACTGGAGAACCGGCAGCGAGATTTCTTCCACGATGTCTCCCGGTTACTATCTGGACGTGAATGTCCCGGACCCTGAAGACATCAAGTTCTACGGCAACACGTTGGATATCCCTTATTTCGCCAGCGGCGCCGTGGCCATCAAGAGTAAAGTCCTTGAGTATGAGAACTTCAGGACGGGAGCCCACATGACCGAAGACAACACTGCAACAGTTGCGAAAGCAACCGACGGTGACTATATCCACATCAGCAACACGTTGAAATACGATTTCACGACGGACAACTATGATGTGTCGCCGTACACCTACACCATCGTCCTGCAGCTTGCAAACGATAATGTCGGGCAGTACGACAAAACTTTAAAGGTTACTCAGTATCCGCCGCTGTATATTGAAAGTACCAACACGCATACTACCTCCAATACCCCCGCTAAGGTATTTGTTAATGGAAATTCGACGACAAGTGGAAATACTAGGGTGTGGGACAACTCCGGTCAAACTACAACCGGTAATATAAATACTACTTATCAATCTCATTATTTAGGCGCTGTTGTACCAAATTTGACGGCTATCCCTTCGACTTATGACATTGATGCCACTAATGAGAACCCGAATATCTATTCAGTGTCCACCACCATCCTTAAGTTCACTCCTATAGTGGATGGTAATCCGTTTGAGACGGTTCTCGGAGATCCCCGCGGGGCCGCCACCAATGAATACCAGACTCTTTTGACTGCTAACGGTAATGGTGCTTTAACCAATTATCGTCCTACCGCCGATGATACCCAGAATGTGATTTCGCCCAAATTCATTTCTGCCTCCTCTTACGGAAAAACTTATTCCGTTTCCTATGAGGGTGCAAGGAAGAGATGTGCGGCTTATCAGGAGGCCGGATATCCCGCCGGTCGCTGGCGTCTTCCTACCAAGGCGGAAATACTTTTCCTTCAGAAACTTAATGCGGACAACAAGATTCCCAAACTGTATACCACTACAACCACCCAAGGTTATTGGGCGGCAGGGCACCTTGGTTATCTAAAGGATTCCTCCAATAATGACGTCTTTACGGAAATTGATGATAACAGTGCTTCTGGCAGTAATACCAATCAAGTCCTTTTTGGCTCCAGATCTTATTCTGTCCGTTGCGTCTATGACACCTGGTATTGGGGAGAAGACCCTGTTTCAGGCACCGGTTGGCTTGGATACCAAACCAGTCTTTAATGAATTGCTAGACGACTTTAAAGAGATATGAAAAAAATATATTCCATATTTGGGGTATTGCTCCTGCTCTCAGCCCTGTCCTGCACACGGGAAGAGCCGATGGCAATCAAAGATTTAGAAAAAGAGGGCGCAACCGTACCGGTAGTCCTCTCTTTCAGGGATCCTGTCGTCCTTCAGGCCGGCACAAAGGCTGAACCTGGGATGGAAATGGGTGTGCAGCCTGCCATCAGCAGCATCCACGTCGCCATCTTCGGTACGGACCGTTACCTTAAAGATTATGTGAGCGCGTACCCGTGCGACGCGCAGGGAAATCCCCTCTCCACAGGCTTTGCATCCCAGAATGCAACGTCGGCCTACTTCCTTGCCCGCCTTCCCATCTCTTCCAAAGAGCGTGTGCTGCATATCATCGCAAATGGCCCGTCCTCGCTGCCTTTCAATGCCTACGAGAACGACATAATGCAGAATATGACTGTTACCGACGGCAACGGTGCTTACTGGCAGCGCGTCATTATGCCCGCCGGTATCAAGATCGTTGAAAATGACGGAAACGCCGAGCAGACTCCAGACGGAGAGTATATACCAACCCCCGAGACAGTAGCGGCCCTGAGCAACCTCACCCTTATCCGCAACTTCGCAAGCCTTACCGTTACCGAAAATGCGTCAAACTTCGAGATAGTTGCCTACACCCTCTGCAACATGCCCCGCAGCGGCGCCATCGCCATGTATAGCACAAACCATGGCGACTGGGTACCTGGCTATACCGATCCCGGTCTTACGCTGTCCAATCACCTTTACAGCTACGACGGCAAGACCTATCTCGGTTTCCCCGCCAATCCGGATATTGATACCAATGTCCCCACTACGGAGGATGCATTCAACGCCCCCGGCGTGTCTGTGGCTCCCGGTGAACCTATCTATGTATATGAGAGGGCCGTCACCACGGAGAATCCTCCTTTCATCCTGATGGCTGCCCGTTATGTGCAAAGCGGCACTCCCGATTCATCAACGCCGATCCACTACTACCGTCTGGACCTAGCGCTTGAGAGCGGCTATTTCCCCATTTACAGGAATTTCACATATGGCATCAATATTTCCGACGTGTCTGTGGATGGATACGATAATCTGGCCGATGCAGCTGGCCACAACAGCGGAAGCAACTTCTCCGTGTCCCTGGACACCCGACGTGCAGCAGCCCAACTTCGACTGGGTGTACAATGCAGACACCCAGAAGTTCTGGTACACGTTTGTGATAAATGCTACCGACGCAAAGATCAACGGGGACGTTACGGTTACCGAGAAGGAAGGCAATGCAATCAAGACACTTACGGTTGACGGCAGCGACGCTGCTACCGGCGAACGTTATGTGAACTACACGCTGAATGTGCCCAACGGTACGTCCACTCTCTCTTCCACCCTTCAGCTTGTTGGAGAGTACAACGACGGTTCAGACACCTACAGGCTTGTCCGTATGGTCACGATCCGTGTGTTCAACGCCAAGGAAATCCATCCCACCCTCTCGCCTGCGACGGTTGCGGACCAGGAGAGGCAGCTCACGACGCTGAGCATCCCTCTGCCCTGGGACCTCCAGGCCTCGATGTTCCCTATGGAAATCCTCATCGAGGACAGCGCCAAGGCCCTTAACCCCGCATCAGATGAAAATATGCCTGTGAAAACCACGGGTGTTGAGAATTTGGATGAGCCCTTCAAATCACTTTCAGGCAGCAACGAGTCTTCATACTGCTTTGTCCGCACCCTGAACTGGTCGGAATATCAGAGACTGAAGAACAATGCCGAGCTTTCAGGCAGTGACGACATTATCCTCGACTGCGATTTCGAGACCACCAAGGCCTTCTCCTCTACGACGGTTTACGTATATAATAAATATTTCCAGACCAACTCTTCCGGTGTGACCACAGCCCAGACGACCCTGACCGGTGATGCGAACAACAACATCACGCCTAACCGTCAGAGTGTCTCCGGCACCTCGGCAACCGTGCATGTGAAATCTACCGGAAACTGGGTGCTGAACATCACAATGGCCAATGGCGGCGTGGCTTCGGGTGCATCCCTCAGCCCTTCAAGCGGCAGCGCTACCACCGGACAGGATGTCACAGTCACTCTGCCTGAGAACGTTACGGAGAATGCCATACGTTATCTGGTCACTCTGACGAACACTTCATCCAACCTTGTCCGCACGGCCTACATCACCCAGGATGGTATTATGATGAGCCTGACCTCGGCCATCAGCACGGTTGACAACGGATCCAATGCGGTGACTGTCACCGTTGAATCCGGCACCGACTACGTGCTTGAGGTCTTCGACCCCGACGGCAATATCATTTCCGCATCCTCGGTGAATCCTGCAACTACGGCGCCTACGAATCATCAGGTGATTATCCCTCAGAACGAGACAATCCACGAACGTAAGTTCACGGTGCGTGCACGCAATACTCTCAGCACTGTCTGGGAAGACATCATCATCACCCAGGAGCCCGGCGTGGCTGCACTCAATGTCATCAACAGCGAGATCCGTATGGCGGAGACATCGACGACCATAAACGTCGTCTCCAGCTTCGCCACCGTGCTCAAGGCTTACGTCCAGGGTAATGACACGCCCGTTTACACGGAGGATATCAGTGCAACGACCGGCACTGATGTAACGATCACCGGCATCCCCGCCAACACCACTGGCACCGACCGCCACATCATCGTGAATCTGTGCGATGCTTCTACCGGAGCAGTCCTTACTTCCAAGACGCTCACGCAGATGGGTGCTCCGTCCATCAAGCTCACCACTTCCGACGGCAACATTGGCAACACCGCCACTTCGGCAACCCTCAATGTGGATTCCGAGGCGGCGTGGACGCTGACTCTGAGCGGAGGCCTCAGCGGCGCCAGCCTGTCCACGGCAAGCGGCTCCGCCGGCACGACCAACGCGGTTACCCTCAATGTTCCTGTGAACAACACTCTCCAGGAGCAGACCTACACCGTCACGGGTAACAACGGCTCTCACAGCAGTACCGTAACCGTCATCCAGGCGGCAGGTACCGCTTCGCTGAGCGCTGTCGGCGGCACGGCCTTTATGTCTGCAACCTCCGCTATCGTTAACGTTGCTTCCAGTTTCGCCACTGTCCTGAAGGTCTACCTCCCCGGCAGTTCCGATCCTGTCTCGACGAAGAACGTGGCTGCGGCAGCGGCACACAACGAGGCGGTCACGATTGAGGCCAACACTACTGGCGCAGACCGCACCATCAGGATTGACCTTTGCAACACTGACGGAGGCGTTGTGGCTACAGCCGACGTAATGCAGGCTGGTACTCCGGTGCTCGAGTTCACGCCGAGTGCAACTTCGGTAATAGGTAATGCTACGACCACCACAATCCATCTGGTCTCCGAACTGCCTTGCGACCTGACGGTTGAAGGCACTGGCGCCAGCATTTCCACGCCTGCGGGCATCACCGGAGTTACAACGGATGCAGCCGGAACGACCATCACCCTCACGATGCCTGTCAACTACACGACCAGTGACGTGACATTCACCGTGAAGGCCTCCAGGACCGGCTATGCCGATGAGTCAGTGGCCATCACCCATCGCAAAGCAACCCTCCGCACCGGTCAGACGGTCACTTTCAATACCACGACCGGCGCAGCAGCTGCCTATCGTTACTCGACCACAAATACGTCTGTGACCCAGAACGGCATTACGGGTGCATTTACTGGCATATCTGCAGTGGGGGGCTCCTATATGTCCATCACTAACAGCGCCACGAACCCGTCGACGATGTCGATGAGTGTCGACAACACTTTAGTGTATGAGATTACAAGGGTTGTTTGCACATTCACCGCTACCAACCGCGCCCCTGCGTCTGGTAACTCATCAGCATCTACAGGCACGGTTACATGGGGCTCGACAACAACTTGGACGGGTAATGCGGCCTCATTCTCCCTGACCTTGAGAGGTTCGCAAACTATGCGAATGTCCCAGTACGTAGTAACCTACACAGATTACCAGTGGAATTAAACCTCCCGGTAATCTCCCCATAACGAAAAAACGGCTGCCCGCAGAGAGCAGTCGTTTTTCGTTGCAAAAAGTTATGTAAATAGAGTTATTATTGTTAGATTTGCAGTAAATATTGGGTAAAACACTAAAAACTATAATCTAATTATGAAAACTGAAGCAATAATGGCGAAACTCCAGGCCAAGTATCCTCTGGAGAAAGAGTATCTGCAGGCAGTGCAGGAGGTTCTCGAGTCCATCGAGGATGTCTATAACCAGCACCCCGAATTCGAGGCTGCGAAGATAGTCGAGAGGATAGTCGAGCCCGACCGCATATTCACCTTCCGCGTCACCTGGATCGACGACGCAGGCCAGGTCCAGACCAACACCGGCTACCGCATCCAGTTCAACAGCGCCATAGGCCCCTACAAGGGCGGCCTCCGCTATGCTCAAGTTCCTCGGCTTCGAGCAGACCTTCAAGAATGCCCTCACCACCCTCCCTATGGGCGGCGCCAAGGGCGGCAGCGACTTTGACCCCGTGGGCAAGAGCGACGCCGAGATAATGCGCTTCTGCCAGGCCTTTATGCTCGAGCTGTGGCAGTGCATAGGCCCCGACCAGGATATCCCTGCAGGCGACGTGGGCGTAGGCGGCCGCGAAATCGGCTTCCTCTATGGAATGTACAAGAAGCTCGCACGCGAATATAACACCGGCGTCCTCACCGGCAAGGGCGGCACCTGGGGAGGCTCCATCCTCCGTCCTGAAGCCACCGGCTTCGGCGCCCTTTACTTCACCCAGCACCTGCTGGACAAGGCCGGCAAGACCATCGAAGGCAAGAAGGTAGCCCTCTCGGGCTTTGGCAACGTAGCCTGGGGCGCAGCCACCAAGGCCACCCAGCTGGGCGCCAAGGTCGTCGCCATATCCGGCCCCGACGGAGTCTGCCACATCCCCGACGGCATTACCAAGGAAATGATTGACTATATGCTGGTTATGCGTGCCTCCAACCGAAATATGGTTGAGGATATGGCCACCAAGTTCCCCGGCAAGGCCATATTCACCCCCGGCAAGAAAGCCTGGAGCATCCCTTGCGACATAGCCCTCCCTTGCGCCTTCCAGAACGAGCTCAGCGAGGACGATGCGAAGGAACTCAAGGCCAACGGCTGCTGGTGCTGCTGCGAGGTGTCCAATATGGGTTGCCAGCCCGGCGCCATCCACTTCTTCCAGCATAACGGCATCCTCTTCGCCCCCGGCAAGGCTGTCAACGCCGGCGGCGTGGCCACCTCCGGCCTGGAAATGACCCAGAACGCTGAGCATATATCCTGGAGCGGCGAAGAAGTCGACGCCAAGCTCCACTTCATAATGAAGAGCATCCACGAGCAGTGCGTGAAGTTCGGCACCCAGCCCGACGGCACCATAGACTATGTCAAGGGCGCCAACATCGCCGGCTTCATGAAAGTAGCCACCGCGATGCTCGAGCAAGGTATAATCTAGAGTGAAACAGATCATAGAATGTGTCCCGAACTACAGTGAGGGGAGGGACTCCCAGGTAATAGACGCCATCGTCGCCGCAATCAGCGGCGTCGAGGGCGTCAAAGTGCTTGATGTGGACCCGGGTGAGGCGACAAACCGCACGGTGGTCACCTTCGTCGGCGAGCCCGACCCGGTGCTTGAAGCGGCTTTCCGGGGTGCTCGCAAGGCCCAGGAACTCATCGATATGAGGCAGCATCACGGCGCCCATCCGCGAAGCGGAGCGACCGATGTGCTCCCGCTGATTCCCGTCTCGGGGATAACGCTTGAAGAGTGCGTCCCTCTTGCCAGGGGCCTCGCAGGGAGGCTCTGGAAAGAGCTCGGCATCCCGTGCTACTGCTATGAGGCGGCCGCCTTCACCCCCGAAAGGAAGAACCTTGCGGTGTGCAGGCAGGGCGAATATGAAGCCCTCGAGGAGAAGATGTCCGATCCCGCACGCAAGCCAGACTTCGGCGGCGCTTGGAACGAGACCGTCGCCAGGGCCGGAGCGACCAATGTGGGCGCCCGCAACTTCCTGGTAGCCGTCAATTTCAACCTCAACACGACCTCCACCCGCCGGGCGATGGCCGTGGCCTTCGACGTGCGCGAAAAGGGCCGCAAGGCCCGCGAGGGCGGCTCGCTCACCGGCAAGCTCCTCAAGGATGCCGACGGCAACCAGCTCTGGATTCCCGGTACGCTGAAAGGCTGCAAGGCAATCGGCTGGTACATAGACGAATATGGCATCGCCCAGGTGTCGATGAACATCACCGACATTGACGCAGTCCCGCTTCACGTCGCCTTCGAGGAAGTCTCCCGCGCCGCTGCGTCCAGGGGCCTCCGCGTGACCGGAGCCGAAATAGTCGGCCTCGTTCCGAAGAGGGTGCTCCTCGATGCCGGACGCTTCTATCTCGAGAAGCAGCAGCGCTCGGTCGGCATCAGTGAAGAGGAGATACTGAAGATAGCCGTCAAGTCGATGTCCCTTGACGACCTCAAGCCGTTCAATCCCAGGGAAAAGGTCATCGAATACCTTATGGACGAGGGCAAGGGCGAGCGCCTTATAAGCCTGACGGCCAAGGGATTCGCGGCTGAGACCGCTTCCGAATCCGCTGCCCCGGGCGGCGGCTCGGTGAGCGCCTATATGGGCGCCCTCGGAGCAGCCCTGGCAACTATGGTGGCCAACCTTTCCGCCCACAAACGCGGCTGGGACGACCGCTGGAAGGAGTTCTCCGACGTAGCCGAGAAGGGTCAGGCCGTTATGGCCGAGCTTCTCGCCCTCGTGGACGAAGACACCGCAGCTTTCAACAGGATAATGGATGCCCTGTCCCTGCCAAAGGGCACTGCCGAGGAGAAGGCCGTCAGGGCCGAGGCCATCGAGGCAGCCACCCTCTATGCGGCAAGCGTGCCGCTGAGGACTATGGAAGCCGCCTTCAAGGCGCTTCCGCTGGCCCTCGAGATGGCGGTCAAGGGCAATCCCGCATCGGCTTCCGATGCTGGCGTGGCTGCCCTGGCTGCCGGCGCTGCAATCCGCGGAGCCGCACTCAACGTGCGCATCAACTGCGCCGGCCTTAGCGACAAGGCTCCCGCCCAGCCTCTTCTGGACTGCGTCAGGGAGATCCTTGCCCAGACCGAAGAACTCGAAAAAAGCATACTTGAGCAGGTAGACAAGAACATAGACGTATGACGTTCAAGGAAGAAATACTTGCCGGAATCCCCGCACAGCTGCCGGCCCCCAAACCCTACGACACTGCAATCAACCACGCCCCCAGGCGCAAAGACATATTGACCCCGGAGGAGAAAGTCCTCGCGCTGAAGAATGCACTGAGGTATTTCCCCGCTGAGCACCACGCCGTCCTGGCCAGGGAGTTCGCCGAGGAACTCAGGCAGTATGGAAGGATATATATGTACCGCTTCCGCCCGTCGTATGATATGTATGCAAGGCCCATCGACGAGTATCCTGCACGCTGCAGGCAGGCTGCCGCCATAATGGCGATGATACAGAACAACCTCGACCCCCGCGTGGCCCAGCACCCGCACGAGCTTATCATCTACGGCGGCAACGGCGCCATATTCCAGAACTGGGCCCAGTATCGCCTTGTGATGCAGTACCTTGCGACGATGACCGACGAGCAGACGCTGGTGATGTACTCCGGCCACCCGCTCGGCCTGTTCCCTTCGCACAGGGATGCCCCCAGGGTGGTCGTCACCAACGGAATGGTGATTCCGAACTATTCCAAGCCCGACCACTGGGAGAAGTTCAACGCTATGGGCGTAAGCCAGTATGGCCAGATGACGGCCGGAAGTTATATGTATATAGGCCCCCAGGGCATAGTGCACGGCACGACCATCACGGTGATGAACGCAGCCCGCAAGCAGCTGTGGGCCAAGGGATTGGACGGGGATGACAGGCGCGGCCTGCTGTTCGTGACGGCCGGCCTGGGCGGAATGTCCGGCGCCCAGCCCAAGGCAGGCAACATCGCCGGCGTGGTGAGCGTCACCGCAGAAATCAACCCCAAGGCCGCAGGCAAACGCTATGAGCAGGGCTGGGTGGACGAACTCCACACCGACCTTGGCGAACTCGTTGCCCGCATCCGTAAGGCTGTCGCCGGCAAGGAGGTCGTCTCGCTCGCATATGTGGGCAATATCGTGGACCTGTGGGAGCGCCTCGTGGAGGAAGATATCCACGTGGACCTCGGCTCCGACCAGACTTCGCTCCATAACCCCTGGGCCGGCGGCTATTATCCGGTAGGATATTCCCTCGAGGAGTCCAAGGCTATGATGGCCGAAGAGCCGGAGCGCTTCAAGGAGGCCGTCAGGGCTTCGCTGCGCCGCCAGGTCGCTGCCATCAACAAGCTCTCTGCCAAGGGGATGTATTTCTTCGACTATGGCAATGCCTTCCTCCTGGAAAGCTCCCGCGCCGGGGCCGACGTGCTGAAGCCGGACGGCACTTTCCGATATCCTTCCTACGTGCAGGACATTATGGGTCCGATGTATTTCGACTATGGATTCGGTCCTTTCCGCTGGGTGTGTATGAGCGAAAAGCCCGAGGACCTTGCGAAGACCGACGCGCTGGCTATGAAGGTGCTCGGCGAGATCGCCGCGACCGCTCCGGCGGAGATTGCCGGCCAGATGCGGGACAATATCCATTGGATAGAGGAGGCAGGCCGCAACCATCTGGTCGTCGGTTCCCAGGCCCGTATCCTGTATGCCGACTGCGAGGGCCGCACCAAGATTGCCCTGGCCTTCAACGAGGCCATCCGCAGCGGTGAGATTTCCGCCCCCATCGTCCTCGGCCGCGACCATCACGACGTTTCCGGCACCGATTCCCCCTTCAGGGAGACTTCGAACATATATGACGGCTCCCAGTTCACTGCCGATATGGCCGTGCAGAACGTCATAGGCGACGGCTTCCGCGGCGCCACGTGGGTGTCCATCCACAACGGCGGCGGCGTAGGCTGGGGAGAGGTCATAAACGGCGGATTCGGGATGGTCATAGACGGCTCCGAAGACTCCGCCCGCCATATCCGCGAGATGCTCTTCTGGGACGTCAACAACGGCATAGCCCGCCGCTCGTGGGCCCGCAACGCCCCCGCCCGCTTTGCCATCGAGCGCGAAATGGCCCGCACTCCCGGCCTGAAGGTCACCCTTCCCAACCTTGCTGACGACGACCTCGTCCGCAGCGTACTTTGAAAAAAACCACTGCCTGATGATACATTACATATCCAACAATCGCCTGACCCTTGAGAAGATCAAGGAAATCATAGATAACAGGGCCCGCCTTGAGCTCTCGCCCGAATCCGAGGCCGCCATCGTCCGCTGCCGTGAATATCTGGACCATAAGATGGAGGATATCGGCAGGCCCATATATGGCATAACCACCGGTTTCGGCTCGCTGTATAACGTGTCCATCCCCGCCGAAGACCTTTCGCAGCTCCAGCACAACCTGGTGATGTCGCACGCCTGCGGCACCGGCCCCACAGTCCGTCCGGACATCGTCCGCCTGATGCTGTTCCTCAAGATACAGAACCTTTCCTACGGCCATTCCGGAGTCCAGCTCAGGACCGTCCAGCGCCTTATGGATATGTTCAACGAGGATATCCTTCCTGTGATCTACGAGCAGGGCTCGCTGGGCGCTTCCGGCGACCTCGCGCCCCTGGCCCACCTGAGCCTTCCGCTCATCGGCCTTGGCGAGGTGCTCTACAAGGGGCAGGTCCGCCCTTCCGCCGAGGTGTGGAAGGAGTTTGGCTGGGAGCCCATCACCCTCCAGTCCAAGGAAGGCCTGGCGCTGCTTAACGGCACCCAGTTTATGAGCGCCCACGCCGTGTGGTCCATCCTCAAGAGCATCAGGCTCTCCAAATGGGCCGACACCATAGGGGCTATGTCCCTGGATGCATATGACGGCCGCATCGAGCCCTTCCTGCCGCTGACGCACAGGATCAGGCCCCACACCGGCCAGATAGCCACCGCCGAGCGCTTTATGTCCCTGCTTCGCGGCAGCGAGCTGATATCCCGCCCCAAGGAGCACGTCCAGGACCCCTACAGCTTCCGCTGCATCCCCCAGGTCCACGGTGCGGTAAAGGACAATATCGCCTATGTCAAGTCCGTGATAGAGAATGAGATAAACTCCACCACCGACAATCCCAACATTTTCCCGGACGAGGATATGGTCATCTCCGCCGGCAATTTCCACGGCGAGCCCATCGCCATCCCTATGGATGCCCTGGCGATTGCGATGTCCGAGCTTGCCAGCATATCCGAAAGGCGCACCTTCCAGCTCATCGACGGCCTTCGCGGCCTGCCGAAGTACCTGGTCGCCAACCCCGGCCTCAACAGCGGCTTTATGATTCCGCAATATACGGCCGCCGGCATTGTGAGCCAGAACAAGGGCCTGTGCTGGCCCGCCTCCTGCGACTCCATCCCGTCGTCCCAGGGCCAGGAAGACCACGTCTCAATGGGTTCCAACTCCGCCACGAAGCTGGTGCGCATCGTCGACAATGTGGAGACGGTGCTCGCGATAGAGCTCTTCAATGCGGCCCAGGCCCTGGAGTTCCGCCGCCCGGCGAAGTCTTCCCCGGCCATAGAGAAGGTCTTCAAGGCCTACCGCAAGGAGGTCCCTTTCCTGGACACCGACACGTATATGCATCCTTACATCGTCAAGTCAGTTGATTTCTTAAGGAAATGATAATCAGGAATATAGGGCAGCTCGTGGGCATTGTTTCCGAGGGAGTGCTCCGCAAGGAGGGGCGCGACCAGGGAGAGACCGGCATACTGGAGAACGCCTGGCTCCGCACCCGGAACGGCCTCATCGAGGATTTCGGCCCTATGACCTCCTGCCCCTGTGACGACAACGTCAAGGATGCCGGCGGCGGAATGCTTATGCCCGGCTTCTGCGACAGCCACACGCATATCGTCTATGCCGGCAGCCGCGAAGGGGAGTTCCTCGATAAGATCAACGGCCTTAGCTACGAAGAGATAGCCCGCAGGGGAGGGGGAATACTGAATTCCTCCGACCTTCTGCACAGCACTCCCGAGGATGAACTCTTCGGGCAGTCGATGGTGCGAGTGCGCGAGATGATGTCCAAGGGCACGGTTGCGATGGAGATAAAGAGCGGCTATGGCCTCAATCCCGAGGACGAACTGAAGATGCTGCGGGTGATCGACCGCATCCGCCGCGAAGTCTCCGCCGAGGTGCGTTCCACCTTCCTTGGCGCCCACGCGGTGGGGAGGGGATACACCCACGAGGCCTACGTGTCCGAGGTGGTGAATATGATTCCGAAAGCGGCGCAATATGCTGATTTTGTGGATGTCTTCTGCGACGAGGGCTTCTTTACGGTCGAAGACACCGAGCGGATCCTGTCCGCTGCCAAGGGCCTGATGGTCCCGAAGATTCACGCCAACGAACTGGCAGTCGGCGGGGGAGTGCAGGTCGGCGTCCGCCACGGAGCCCTTTCCGTGGACCACCTCGAGCGCACGACAGATGCTGAGATCCAGGTGCTTAAGGGCTCCGCGACTATGCCAACCATGCTGCCGGGCTCATCCTTCTTCCTCGGCCTCCCGTATGGCCGTGCCAAGGACTTCATCGCCGCCGGCCTTGGCGTCGCCCTCGCCTCGGACTACAACCCCGGCTCCTCGCCCAGCGGCGATATGCGCTTCGTCCTGGCCCTGGGCTGCATCCGTATGCGCCTCACCCCCATCGAGGCCTTCAACGCCGTCACCCTCAACTCCGCCTACGCGATGGGCCTCTCCGACCGCCTCGGCTCCATCACCCGCGGCAAGCAGGCCAAGCTCATCCTCACCCTCCCCGGCTGGAACCTCACCCGCCTGGCCTACAACTACACTACCCCCTTCATCAGCAAGGTACTCCTCTGACCCCGGACCAGCGGTGACGGTCCGACGACACCCCGGGGGACCGTCATCGCTGATTCGGCCTCCCAGGGCCCTCCAGTGCCATTTGGCTGGGGACGGTACCCCCACCCTTTGTCGGACCGTCACCGACGGTGGGGCGGCTTGCTCCGAGCCGGATTAGCAGCACCTCATCCCGGACCCACTGCGCATATCGTCCCAAAAAGAGGGACGTAACCCGCAATTTCAGCCTTTTTTGCAAGTTACGTCCCATTTTTCGGGACGATGTCAGCACCCCCGCCGACGAATTTCTGAATTCAAATATGCAAGTATCAGATTATTTTCGTATTTTTGCATCAGCAAAGAAATACAGAATAGATTAGACTTTACCTGTTCGTCCCAAATTTCCACTATTAAAGCCAGAACAGGAAAAGGACTCGCGCCATAGGTGCGAGTCCGTACCTGTGGCAAGCCGTGGAAAGCTAGGGACAAGGGCGGACGAGCATCAGTCCGACAACTGAACAGGTGAACGCCTTTCAGCTGCCGGACTTTTTTCATCTGTTGTTTTTCATTTCTTCTCGTCGCAGGTGTATTATCCGGCAGCTTTTTTATTAACTGCGGCTGGCGCGAGAGACGGACATCAGACTGGCAAACTGGTTTCCTTCGGGTGAACCTAACTTGAGGAACCTTGATTTCCAGAGTGACTTCAATTTGTAAAGGTTGGGTACGGATTGCTTGGTCAACAAGGAAACGGTTTCTTGAGAGAACCCATAGAACCAGTACAGCAGCAGGGCGTAATCATTACTGTCAAGAGAGGGAAAAGCATCTTTGAGATTGTCTAACAATCCGGGATACACAGTCTGGAGTCCCTGTTCAATTTTGATGAATCCCTCGTTCCGGAATTGCAAGGATTGCAGCAGATCCTCTATCGCGAGGATAACCTTAGCATTATTACCGCTGCGGGAGCCATTATATGCGTGTATGATATCGTTAATCAGCAACTGCCGTTTGTGAACGAACTGTTTGAAAGCACTTTCTTTAGTTTCACTTTCTGT
>CACZBP010000032.1 GCA_902779495.1 uncultured Bacteroidia bacterium | reverse complement strand
TGACCGACAGCCGGACTCGAGTTTGTGCGTTGGCTTAACAAACCGGCATCAGCCGGTCGGCCGCACCCGGGACTTTTCCGTGAAAAGTCGTTGAGGGAGCAAAGGCCGAGGGGGTTTGGGGGAGCGACAGTTCCCCCTCATTTAATATTCAAGTGCCCGGTGCCGCCCATTCCCGGAAGCTGGCCTTCCGTCCTCATCCTCACCGCCGCAGGGGGAACCTGCCAGAAAAACGGCTTCCTGATGGCAGGTCCCCACGAAATGCACGCAACCTGCCATGAAAACGCCCGAAAAATGGCAGGTCCCTGAAAATTACACCCCACCTGCCAGAAAAACGGGCTTTGGGTGGCAGGTCCCCTGGGAAAAACACTACGCACCCCCTCCCGCGGTCATTATGGTTTGCGGATTTTGTGTATTTTTTGGGGATTTCCGCAGATTTTGAAAACAATTTTTGCTTAATTTGCAAGAAATATAGAGAACGATGAGAAAACTCACCATTGCAGTCATAGCATTTTCTTTGCTGGCCATGGCCGGCTGCATAAAGGAGGAAGTCCTTAATGGCGACGGGAAGGGTGGCAGCGAGCAGCAGGTTTCCGGCGATCCTGCCGGCGATCCTGCCGGAGAGCCGTCCGGCGACCCTGCGTCTGCGGACCCGCCTTCCGGGACCTCTGCGAAGAAGGGCAATGCTTTCGTGTTCGACGTGCAGGACGTGCCGAAACTCACGATAAGCGTGTCGCTGGACGAGTGGAACAGGCTGCTCAAGGCATACGATGACAATATCAACACCCGGGAGTATATCCACTGTGATGCGACGTTCATCAAGGACAACCAGCGCTACGTGGTCAACGATTCCGGCCTCAGGCTTCGCGGGCAGACGTCCCGCCGCCGGCCGGAAGGGGCGATGGGGCAGGAGCACGGCAAGGAAGGCTTCCGGCGTGTCCACTTCGGCCTGAATTTCAGGCACTACCACAAGAAGGACAAGAAATATGACCTCAAGGGAGTCCACAAGATAAACCTCAAATATGCCAAGGAGGACCCCACGTATATCCGCGAACACTACGGTTTCGACTTCCTTGAACGGCAGGGGGTGTGGACATCGCAGAAGACCTCCTGGTGCAGGCTCTACCTTCACGTCGAAGGCGACGAAAACCCCTTCTATATGGGCGTCTACCTGATGATGGAAGCCGTTGACGACGAATATCTTGAGGAACGTTCCCAGTTCCGCAGCGACGAAGGCTACCTGTGGAAATGCTCCTGGGGCTCCAACCTTCGCGACACCGACGACTGGCGTTTCGGAGCAGGGGAAAAGCCCGGCGGCCAATATGCCTACGAGCTGAAGACCCGCGAGGATGAGCTCTCGACCGCAAAGGCCCAGCTGGTTGACTTTATAAAGAACCTGCGCGACCTCAAGGGCTCCCAGTTCGAGGCCTGGATCAAGCAGCACTGCGACGTGGACCTGCTGCTTCGCACATATGCCGCCTTCGTGGCCCTCGGCCATTGGGACGACTACTGGAACGATATGAACAACTTCTACCTCTACTTCGACAGCACGTCCAAGGACGACTACAAGGTGTATATGATTCCCTATGACCTGGACAACACCCTGGGCACCAGCCACAACTGCGGCGTGCAGACCGACTCGGGCCGCCACGACCCTTTCCGCTGGGGCATTGACGAGTGCATATTCATATCCAAGATACTGGGAATCGGGGACTACCGCCTCAAATACAAGGAATACCTCAAGGCCATCGCATCGCCGGGCAGCGACTTCCTGTATGAAAACAGCGTGGAACGCATCAAGGCCTGGCATAAACTCATAGGACCATATGTGTCCAACGACACCGGCGAGGACTGCTCCCTGCGGGACCGCCCCGCCTCCTGGTCCAACCATCAGGAATACCGTCTCATAGAAGATTCCCCGTCCAATAACTGGTTCCGCGTAAAATGCTCAGTGCTTGAAAGCTTATGACAGAACAACGATTCAACAAGATTTTCAATGCATTCATCTTCGGAGGAATGCTGGTGAGCGTGCTGGTAGCGACCGCGCTGAAGTTTAACGAGCCGGGCGCCAAGACAGGCCTTCTGGTGCTGGCGGCCGGGGGCGCGGTGATGGGCGTGTGCAACGCCCTTTTCTGCGCCAACGGCAGCATCCTGTCATTCATATTCGGGGTGGTAAACGTGAGCATCACCTGCGTCCTGATGTGGGATAGCGGCGTTATGGGCAACTTCGCCTTGCACCTTCTGTACTTCCTGCCGATGCAGTTCATCGGCTGGTGGCAGTGGAAGAAGCGCGCGGCTTCTCCCGAGAAGGGCACCAAGGTGAAGGCCCGCCGCCTGGGCTGGAAAAACCTCCTTTGGATAAGCCTTGCATATGTCGCCGGGGTGGCGGTCCTCTTCTGGGTGCTGCTGCGCATCGACCTGGCGAAAGGCCTTGAGCCCGACTATCTTAAGATAGGCATGGACGCCGCCATAGTGGGCGCCAACATAGTGGGCCAGGTGCTCCTGTCGCTGGCATTTATGGACCAGTGGTTCTTCTGGATTGTGGTTGACATATGCTCCGTGATCCTTTGGGCCCGTGTCCTCGGCAGCCAGGCCGGCGCCACCTACGCCATCGTCAGCCTCATCAAGTACTCGTTCTACCTGCTCAACGCCTTCAACGGCCTGCGCCTGTGGATGCGCCTCAGCGCTCCGGCCTCACCCGCTGAGCCCGATTCCGAGCGCTAGACCGATTGCAGCAGGGACCTCGCAGAAAAACGCCCCGAAAACTGCAAGGTCCCCTGCGACTATGAGGACTTGCGGTATCAATAATACTGATACTTCAATTCAGTGGGAAGGAATTCCCCTCCCTCCTGAAGCATACCACGGTATTCGGCGCCGGGATTCTTCTTGTTAAGGCGGAAGGAGAGATTCAGCAGGATATACCTTCCGGAAGACGGTGTCCATCCCTGGAAGCGCGAATTCGGATTCACTTTTATCTTGAAACTCTCTGAAGAGTTCAGCAGGTCGTTGAATGAAACACTGACCCCCATACGCCCTTTTATTAGTCTTGTCCCTATGACTGCATCGAGGATATGGAAAGAACTGTCAAAACCGGTGTTGCTGAAAAAGAACGAGGAACGCCAGGTGTAGAAGCACTTGAAAAAGCAGTTCTTCCAGAACGTGTAATTAATCTGGGTCCGGAGGTGATTTACAATGCTCTTATTAATAGGAATCCCATCATAAGTGCTTGATGAATGATAGCTTAAAAGATTGTAAAAGTTAAAGACAATCTTTTTTGAAGGGTGCACGTTAACCTGGACCGTTACTGTAGGGGAAAATCCCAAAAGGTTTACGACATCATTACCTGCATAGGCCTGGTTTCTCGTAAAAGTGAATGATGGCTGAACAAGGACAGATGTCTTCAGCCTCTGGAATCTTTGTTGGTAGTTGACGGATGCACGCCCCTCAAAACCATAGTCCGAATTCTCATAGCTTTGAAGCATGGACCCGGCTTTGGCGACATATCCTCCCGGCAGGATGGTGTCTTCGGAATAATGGGTCAATCGGGTAACAATCGGATCTCCGACCACAGTGGCATTGTAGAAAAGAATCAGCGAACCATACTTTCCTACTCTGGGAAAGGCTTTACTACCGTAGGTATTGTATCTTTTGGAGGTTTTGACACTGGCATTCCCGGTGGTCAAAAAGAGGGGATTGGAATCATCTATCCATTCCCTGAATTGCAGGGCTGAGGGTGCTTCAAAACGAAAAGAAGTGTTTGAAGAAAAAGTCCCGGCCTTGATTTCAAAACCTCCTTGTGGGACGAAATACCACCTGCCGGCCTGCCTTGCCACCGGGAAGGTCTCCCTGTCTTCCTTGCGGATGAATGCCGGACATATACTGGATACAATACTGATCTTTCCGGCAGCCCAATCGTAACGGATTTCGGGAGCCACACCGATATTGGACAACAGATAGTTATATGAGTTGTCGAGGTTTTGGGTCAAGATTCCGGTCTCGGACATATTCTGCGACTCCCGATGTCTGCTGTCTGTGTCGAAAGACACAGCAAGCGACGACGACAGGGACGAAGTCCTGTCAGAATCATTGTTCAGCAGTTTGCCAAGGGACACATTGGCCGTTGCCCCGAAGGAGTCACTTGCCTCGTCGGCAAGGATATGACGATATATGGCTGACGTCTTTAAGGTGTCAGCCTGCTCTTCCGCTCCGGAGTAATGTGACGCTCCTATGCTGATCCCGGCAGAAGGCATCCAACCATTGCCGGTGCGATTCCCGGACCAGGACATATTGGCATCCACATTGTAATTCCGTCCGCCCCGGCTCGACTCAATATGCTGAAAGAAACTTTCTGCGGAAGGCTGGCTGAGCCGGCCGCCTTCGGTCGAACTGCCGGCGGAACCTGAGGCCTTGAAACAGGTTCTCAGATAAAAGGTACCGGCCTTTTTCGAAAACAGGTTGGTTGCCAGGTCAATGGTGTGTAAACCGTTGGTTGAAAAAGACTTGAGTGTGTCAAGATCCGTTTTGTAAACACTCCCGTCTGAGCCGATATAATCGGTTATCGACCTTTCCCCGTCGCGAATGTAGTCGTGGCTGAAGTCATATGAAGCCTTGACATAATTTCCCAGCAATCGGTCTCCCCAGTATTTCTCCACGCCGGTTGAAATACCCGACAATTCAGAATAGTTTCTCAAGGCGCCCTCGCTTCGGAGGAATTCATCCTGACGGAAGGAAGACTTCTGCAGGTTGTTCGTGTGGGCTGTCAGATAAGATAGGAACTTCTCGGAAAAGAAGTTGGCAACGACCCCGGCACCATACCGCCCCTGAATCTCATCATTGTCATTGCGGTGTGTGTCGGCACCTCCGGACAGCATAACGTGTCCGTCAAAGGCGGTGATTATCGGCTCTTTGGTGGTGATATCCAGCACCCTGTCCTTTTTCGCGTTGATCAATCCGTAACGACGGCTCTCGATACTGCTCTCTTCGTATGATTTGATATTGACAACGTCCGACGCCAGAATGGAAACCAGCGGTGTCATCACACCGTCACCGAAAATCAGCCTGCCATTGACATATGTCCTCTTGACAGGTTCTCCGTTTATCGTTATCCGCCCGTTCTCGATGGAAACCCCGGGCATCTGGGCCAGAATCTCCAGCGCGTTGTCCTGCTCGCCTGTCAGGACGGCGGTGGCGTTGAAAACAAGGGTGTCGCCTCTGTGAGTCACCGGCTTTAATTCCGCTTCAATCACCGCAGATGCCAGGGAAATGCTCTGCTGTTTAATCTCAATCAGTACGACATTCAGACCCGGTGTGCTTTCCAGACCTCCGTCGTACTCTTTATACCCAACTTTTGTCACACGGATATAAGTGTGGCCGGCCTTAAGACCGGCCACGGTAAAATGCCCGAATTGGTCCGTGTAGCACGACACGGAATCTACTCCTGACTTTACCCTCACCACTGCATCCCTGACAGGAACGTTGGTGTCCTTCTCCATATGCTTTACCTCATATACCGTCCCGGAAACTGCCGCCGTCGAATCTTGCATACGAGGCAGACTAAAGATGGAAAACAAGACGATGAGGATTGTCAGAAGCATATTCTACTTATTGCCCTCCTGCAGGAACACCGTCCATATTTGTCCAACTCTGCTCTAAAGCAAAATGGATGGTCGTCCTACTATTGACACCGAGTGATTTGCTTTCATATCCGATATACGAAGCAGTCAATACGCCGTTTTTGGGGACATTTGAAAGGGTATATTCCCCGGATAATCCCGTCGATGTCCCAATTGACGTTCCTTCCAATACTACGCTGGCCTGAACCAAAGGATCCCCTGTATTACTGTCAGAAACGACTCCACTTACAGTAACTGTATTATCCTGAGAATAAACTAAAAAAGATAAACCCAAAATCACGCTAAAGGACAATGAAACAATATAACACTTGCTACAAATTTAAGTAACTATTTCAAATTTGCCAAATCGACATTGTCTTTAGTGATCTAAAGATGCAAATAGTTGCCCGGCTCCGACCGGGAATCTCCTGACAAGTAAAACGCCCCAAAAACTGCGCGACGCCCTCGCCTCTGGCCAGGGACCTTCCATAAAAACGGCCTCTGGATGGAAGGTCCCCTTCAAAAAGCGACCACCTTCCATAAAAACGCCCATTTTATGGCAGGTCCCCCCTCGCGAGCGTCTTTCCCCCTTCCGTCACGGCAGCCGTGAGCCGGATTCTGACGGCACTTTGCGGTAAATTCCAAAAAAATTCGTACCTTTGTAAGAATAAATTTTACGAAAATGGGAGAAACCGCAAAAAAAGTCCTGTTCGTCAATTCCGAGATATATCCCTATCTCCCCGAAGGTCCGCTGGCCGACATAGGCCGGTATCTTCCGCAAGGGATTCAGGAGAGAAAGAAGGAAATCCGCTCCTTTATGCCCCGCTACGGGTGCATCAACGAGCGCAAGAACCAGCTCCACGAGGTCATCCGCCTTTCGGGGATGAACATCATCATCGGAGATGTGGACAGGCCCCTCATCATCAAGGTAGCATCCATTGCCTCCGCCCGCATACAGGTCTATTTCATTGACAATGAAGACTATTTCCGCCGCCGCCAGATCTACCGCGACGACGACGGCACCTTCTTCGCCGACAACGCCGAGCGTGCGATATTCTTCGCCCGCGGAGTGCTCGAGACGGTGAAAAAGCTGCGCTGGGCCCCGGACATCATCCACTGCCACGGATGGATATCCCATATCCTCCCCCTCTACCTGAAGAAGGCCTACAAGGGCGATCCCATTTTCGCCGACAGCAAGGTCGTCCTCTCCCTGTATGACGACACCCCCGCCGAAGGCTTCTGCCCCGATTTTGCAAAGCTTGCCCGCTATGGCGCCGTCAAGGCTGAAGACACTGCCATCCTCGCGGAGCCTTCAGGCATAAATCTTGCAAAACTTGCTGCCCGGTACAGCGACGGGATAATCGTAGCCTCCGATGCGGTGGAAAAGGATATCCTGGATTATTGCGGCGGCCTTGGCGTGCCGGTCCTCCCCTACGATGGTGCATCCTATGGCGAAGGCGGCACGTGGATAGACGAGTATAACAGATTTTACGATGAGCTCTAAACGCATAGCGTTAATACTCAGCCTTTTAGGATGTGTTTCCTGCATAGGCATCAACCAGGAACTCGGACAGGACTTCCTGGCCACCAATATGCAATATGACATCAAGACCGACGGCTTCGCCATCACCGACGTGCAGATGGACTACCCCGACGGCCTTTCCGGCTACAGCCTCTACCGTTTCACCTTCGGAGCCATCAACGACGGCTATTTCGGCCTGACGACCCGTTCCACGGCATTCACCCTCATCCCGGTGAGCGATTCGCTGGACTTCGGAAAGAAAGGCACGCAGGTGGTGCGCCAGTTCCACTTTGCCGGCGTCCCGGACACGACCTCCTGCGTCTACTCCAACCAGAAGAACATCCTCCAGAACGTCCACGTCTATGCCCTGTCGGAAGCGATGGACTTCACGAAGGCCACCCCCGAGCTGAAGGTCGACTACAGCGGCCGCATCAGCGAAGGCATCCCCATCTATAACGGCACCGATTCCCTGTCCTTCAACTTCACGAAGAACTTCGCCGCCCTCTACATCGAGGGCTATCCCGCCTACACGGCCAAAGTCGGGAAATGATTCGATAAAGATAAAGACCTACCAGAGCGCCTTCCCCGGCATATTCATAAAGACCGACGACCCCGTGGGCGAAGGCGGCCGCATCAATATGTTCAAGCTCCCGGTGGATGTCTCCAGCAGTTCGATCTATGGCAGCTATGCCGAGCTGAAGTTCACTGCCGAATACGAAGGCAAGGGCCAGGTCGACACCTCCTTCATATTCTACCTGGGCGCCGCCAAGATCTACAATATGAAAGGCGTCACCTCCACCAGCGTGGCGGAATATCCCCAGGTGGCATATAACCTCTGCACCCAGTCCAGTACCTCCTTCAAAAAGGCCGCAACGGACGAGATATATTTCGAAGGCGGTATGGGCGTAAAGCCCGTCATCAAGGCCAAAGCCCTGAGGGACAAGATACTGGCCGATATGGCAGCAGCCGGAGTCGACCCCTCGCACGTGGTCGTCAACAAAGCCACCATCATCCTCCCCTTCGACTACACGACGGACCTGGACGACATGATCTGGTACCCCGACGCAGTGGGCCCGACCTGCCGCATCAAGAACAGCGACGGCTCCATCACCTTCGCCGGCATCTCGGACAGCAGCTCTTCCGACGAAAACCAGGGCAAAGTGGGCCGCTACGAGAAATATTGCTCCTACTCCCCGGACATCACCTACCACGTGCAGGAGCTCATAGGCCTCAAGGACGAATCCAAGGTGGAGAACTATGACATATGGCTCCTGGCTATGGCGGACGAAGTGATGGTCAAGCGCAGTTCCACCTCCAACAGCAGCTATTCCGACTACCTCCAGCAGCTTGCCTACGCCAGCTACTACAACAGTATGTACAACGGCTACGGCGGTTACGGCGGATATGGTTATGGTGGCTATGGATATGGCGGCTACGGCGGCTATGGATATGGCGGTTATGGCGACTACTATAACAACTACTACAACTACGCGATGCTCTCCGCGATGTACTCGCAGAACACGTCGGACACTTCGGTTTCCACCCAGTCGATGATGGATTCCCACCGCTACTACCGCGGCATCCTTGCCGGCCCCGGGGCCGCAGGGCGAAAACCCGAGTTCAGGATAGTCTACTCGGTGTCAAGGGATTAAAAACAGTTCAGGCGGCCTTCATCAGGCCGCCTGAATTGTTTATTGCACGTGCAGATTACTCTGCGAGCTTGCTTTCCACATACTTGATAGCGTCGCCGACGGTGGAGATGCCACTGCCCTCTTCGTCGGAAATCTTGATCTTGAACACCCTTTCGAATTCCATGATAAGCTCAACGGTGTCGAGGGAGTCGGCGCCGAGATCGTTGGTGAAGCTTGCGGACTCGGTGACCTCTGAAGGCTCTGCGCCCAGCTTGTCAACGATGATATCCTTTACTTTCTTTACGATTTCTTCGTTTGTCATAATCGTTACTTTTTAGTTTATATTATTAATACACATTCTTTTACATCGGGCATTGCTCCCTTTACCGGGACAATACGAAATGCAAAGTAACGAATTTTTTTCCAAATAAAAAAGTTTTGGCCTTTTTACTTGTCACGCCCCCTTCGCGCCGTCCCCGGGAATGCTCCGAAGGCGGCGTCGAAAAAGCACCGGGAAAACAGCGTGGCGGCCACTCTTTCTTGCAGGGTCGGAGATTTTTCGTATATTTGTGGATTGATATGTCCAGGAACGAAAACAAAATCATCCGCCGCAGGATACGCAACGCGTATCTCTCTTCGGTCGTGAGCATCTCGCTGGTGCTGCTTCTGGTGGGCGTGGCCGCGATGCTGCTGGTGAACACCGGCAGCGTCTCCGACTGGTTCAAGGAGCATATGGAAGTGTCCGTCATCTTCAAGTCTGACGTGCAGGAGCCCCAGGCCGGAAAGTATATGGACGAAATCGCAGCGAAGCCCTTCATCAGCACCGCACGCCTGATTTCCCGCCAGCAGGGCGAGGAAGAGATGCGCACTATGCTGGGAGACGACTTCCTGAGCGTCTTCACGACCTCCCCGATCCCGGTGTCGGTCAATGTGACCCTGCGGGCGGACTATGTCTCGAGCGACAGCCTCAAGGTGGTGGAGAAGATCCTCTCGGCGGACCCCGCCGTGGAAGAGGTGGTCTACCAGAAATCCCTGGTGGAGAAGCTCAACGCCAACCTGCGCAAGATATCCCTTGTCATCGCGGTATTCATCGTCCTGCTTCTCATCATATCTTTTGCGCTGATAAGCAACACAATGCGCCTGAGCGCATATGACAAGCGATTCTCCATCCACACGATGAAGCTCGTGGGCGCCACCAAGGGTTTCATCCGCGGGCCTTTCCTGGTCCGCTCGGTCCTGATGGGCCTGTTCGCCGCGATGCTGGCCATCCTGATGCTGGTGGGCATCCTGTTCTTCATCCGTGCCCAGTTCCCGCAGATGTTCGAGATATTCCGCCTGGACCTCCTGCTGGTCGTGGTGGGCATAGTGATAGCCGCGGGCGTGGTGATATGCTTCCTCAGCACCTGGATAGTCGTGGGGCGCCTGGTGTCCCTCAGTAAAGATGAACTCTATTCTTGATATGGAAAAAGACAACGAAAAGATGCCGGTGGCCCGAAAGGGCATCAAGCTCCTGATAATCGGAGTCCTGGTGATGATAGCCGGATATATCCTTATGATAGGCGGCGGCAGCGACGACCCTGCCGTGTTCAATGACGCTATGTTTGACTTCAGGCGACTGGTAGCCGCTCCCGTGGTGATAATCTGCGGCATAGTGGTGGTGACGGTGGCCATAATGAAAACCTTTCGCAAATGAGTTGGTGGCAGGCACTTCTCCTTGGCATAGTCCAGGGACTTACTGAATTCCTCCCGGTGAGCAGCAGCGGGCATCTTATGATATTCAAGGAACTGCTCGGCGTGGATGCCGAAGGCTTCCTGGACTTCACCGTGCTGGTGCACCTTGGCACCGTCTGCAGTACCCTCGTGGTGTTCTGGGGTGCCATATGGGCCCTGCTCAAGGGACTGTTCAAGTTCAAATACAACGACGAGACTGACTACATCTGCAAGCTTGTCGTCTCGATGATTCCGGTGGCCTTGGTCGGTTTCCTGTTCAAGGACCAGGTTGAGGCCCTCTTCGGCGACACGCTGACCGCGGTTGCCGGAGGCCTGCTGTTCACCGCTGCGCTTCTGCTCTTATCCGACAACTTCGCCAAGTGGTTCAAGGGCGCTTCCGTCAAGGAAAACACCCACCGCAACGGCATATCCTACCTGCAGGCCCTTCTCGTGGGCGTGGGCCAGGCCGTTGCAGTCGCTCCCGGCATATCGCGAAGCGGCACCACAATCGCCACTGGCCTTATCTCCGGCGTCAAGCGTGACGTTATGGCGCAGTTCTCCTTCCTGATGGTGCTCGTGCCCATAATCGGCGAGCAGCTGCTTGACGTGGTGAAAAGTGTCTCTGACACAGGCAGTTTCTTCAGCGGCGAGGTCTCCCCGGTGTGCCTGCTGCTGGGCTTCCTGGCGGCTTTCGCCTCCGGCCTTTTCGCCTGCAAGGCGATGGTCGCCCTGGTGAGGAAGGCCAAGCTTTCCTGGTTCGCCCTCTACTGTGCTATCGTGGCAATAGTGATACTGGTCCTTGGAGCGTAACCTGACATATTTCGTTTCGGACGTCCACCTCGGCCTGGACTATAAGGACAAGGCCAGGCGGGAGGCCCGTTTCGTGCAGTTCCTGCGGGATATCCCCGCCGAGCGGACGGCTGCCCTGTATATGCTCGGCGACATCTGGGACTTCTGGTATGAATATGAGGACGTGGTTCCCCGCGGCTATGTCCGGGTTTTCGCGGCCCTTCTGTCGCTGATGGATGAGGGCGTGAAGGTGTATTTCTTCCAGGGTAACCACGACGTGTGGACCTACAGCTATTTCGAGCAGTTGGGGATGGTCAAGCTCCAGCAGCCCCACTTCGTGCGCATCGCCGGCAAGCGCTTCTGCCTTGGCCACGGCGACGGCCTGGGGAAGGGGATGACCGGCTACAAGATACTCAAGTGGATATTCCACAACCGCACCTGCCAGCGTCTTTTCTCCGCCCTTCACCCCCACTGGGCCTTCGGCCTTGGCAACAACTGGTCCCGCGGCAGCCGCCTTGCAAAGGGCGAGACATATAGCTTCCGTGGCGAGGATGAGCCTCTGTATCAATATCTTGTCTCGCTTCCGGAAAAGGCCGACTTCTACGTCTTCGGCCACTATCACTCCCACTGGGAAGGCAACCTTCCCGGCGGCGGCCGCCTCCTTATGCTCCGCGACTGGATGGACCGCTCCAACTGGGCCGTCTTCGACGGTGACACCCTCCGCTACGTCGAAATCCATTAGGACCGCCTGGCACGCCGGTTTCGCCTATTGGCACGATATCTGATTATTGCTATCTTTGCAATGATGAAAAAGGTGATCGCATATGCAGTGCTGCTTATGGGGCTGTGCCTTGGCGCGGCCGCACAGGACTGGCAGCCGGTCTACAGGATGCCCAAGGAAGGAAACTATATGAGGTATCTTGTCGAGGACGGCGACACCGTATATATTGCACACATAACGCCCGCGTACTGTCGCGCGCGTGGAAAGAAAGGCAAGAACTGGCGGGACTATTACCGCCTCGTGCACAACTTTGGAAAGGTCTATAACTATGCCCTGGAGGCCGGCCGCCTGAAAAGGGAAATCGACAGCACCTACGCCGCCACTTCTATGGGCGAACGGGCCAAGGACAAATATATCAGCGCCATCCAGGATGAGCTGCTGGACAAGTATGAGCCCGTGCTGCGGGAGATGACCTACTCCCAGGGAAAGCTTCTTATCTCCCTGATAGACAGGGAAACAGGCGTCACGCCATATGACATTATCCGCGACTACAAGAGCAGTGCCGCCGCCGCTTTCTGGCAGGGCATCGCAAAGCTTTTCGAAGGCGATCTCAAGCGCCACTACGAGCCCTCAGGCAGGGATGCCGAGGTCGAAGAGCTCATAGGCATCTGGAACCGCGGAGAATACCCCACCCTCTATTATTCGATATTCGGCAAGAACCCCCAGATCGGCGTAGTCCCCGTCAAGGGCAAGAAGGAAATGGCCCAGGACAAGAAGGCCGCCAAGAAGGCCGAGCGCGAAGCCGAAAAGGCCCGCCGCAAAGCCGAGCGTGAAGCCCGCCGGGCCGAGAGGAACAACCGCTAGCGGGGGTACCTCAACGGAACGGGTTGTTTTTGCGCAGTCGTGCGCCGACCGTGTCGAAAAATGCGCCAAAAAATTTTCGTCAAAGTGCGTAACTCGCTGAAAAACTGAAAAATAGCTATCGAAAGAGCGTGTCAAAAAGGTTGAAAAATTTTTTCAAAATAGTTTGTTTTTCAAAAAAAATTCGTACCTTTGCAATCCCTAAAAAGAGGAGAAGTTTGCCCAACCAGCTGATTCTCAATTAGTTAGGGATTTTTGCGAAATATTTTTTAAAGTAATACAGCAATGTTACAACCTAAGAAAACCAAGTACAGAAGGTCACAGAAAGGTGTGATGAAGGGCAACGCCCAGAGGGGCAACCAGCTCGCCTTCGGTTCTTTTGGACTTAAGACTCTTGAGAACTGCTGGCTCACCGCTCAGCAGATTGAGGCCGCCCGTCAGGCTATCACCCGTAGGATGAACCGTGAGGGCCAGGTATGGATCAGGGTATTCCCCGACAAGCCCATCACCAAGAAGCCTCTTTCCACACGTATGGGTAAAGGTAAGGGCGATCCCGAAGGATTCGTATGCCCTATCACTCCCGGTCGTATCCTCTTCGAGGCCGAAGGCGTGACGCTTGAGACCGCAAAAGAGGCAATGCGCCTTGCATCCCACAAGCTCCCTATCGCAACGAAGTTCATCGTCCGCAGGGATTATGTCGAATAATTTAAAGGCAGAGAAAGATGAAAATATCTGAAGTACGCGAAATGTCCGTCGCCGATCTGCGCGACCGCATCGAAGTGGAGAAAGCCAACCTCGACTCAATGAGGATCAACCACGCCATCTCCCCCCTCGAGGACACATCCAAGTTTAGCAAAGCAAGGAAGGATATCGCCAGAATGATCACCATCCTCGCCGAGAAAGAGAAAAATCAGTAAGCCCTATGGAAAGGAATCTTCGTAAAGAAAGAATAGGTGTCGTGGTCAGCAACAAGATGGACAAGACTATTGTCGTTGCTGTGGAATCACGTGAGAAGCACCCCATTTACGGCAAGTTCGTAAAGAAGACCACCAAGTTCGTGGCCCAGGACGAAAAGAACGAGTGCGATGAAGGCGATACCGTCCTCATTATGGAAACCCGTCCCCTGAGCAAGACCAAGAGGTGGAGATTAGTCAGAATCGTAGAAAAAGTCAAGTAAGCCATGATACAGCAGGAAACACGTTTACAGGTGGCAGACAACAGCGGCGCAAAGGAAGTCCTCTGCATCCGCGTGCTTGGCGGTACCCACCACCGTTATGCTACTGTCGGTGACAAGATCGTCGTAGCAGTGAAGAGCGCCATCCCCGGCGGTGACGCAAAGAAAGGATCAGTGTCGAAGGCTGTCGTAGTCCGCACGAAGAAGGAAATCCGCAGGGCGGATGGTTCCTATATCCGTTTCGACGACAACGCCTGCGTCCTTCTCAACAATGCCGGCGAACTCCGTGGCACCCGTATTTTCGGACCCGTTGCCCGTGAGCTCCGCGAAAACTATATGAAAGTCGTTTCACTGGCCCCGGAGGTCCTTTAATTTTAATGGATATGAAAAAGTTACGCATAAAGAAAGGCGACACCGTCTATGTGAATGCCGGTAACGACAAAGGCAAGACCGGAAAGGTCCTCGAGGTTATCCGCGAGAAAGACCGCGTGGTCGTAGAAGGTATCAATATGGTCAGCAAGCACACCAAGCCCAATGCCAAGACTCCCCAGGGAGGCATCATCAAGCAGGAGGCTGGTATTCATATTTCCAACGTCAACCTCATTGACCCCGCCAGCAACAAGCCCACAAGGGTTGGCTACAAGATGGTCGACGGAAAGAAAGTCCGCTACGCTAAAAAATCCGGAGAGGAGGTAAAGTAATATGGCAAAGAAGAAAAACGCTCCCGTAGAAGTGCAGGCACTGCCCGCAGGCTACGTTCCCACTCTGAAGAAAGTCTACAAGGAAGAGATCGTTCCCGCCCTTGTGAAGCAGTTCTCCTATTCCACCGTGATGCAGGTTCCCCGCCTGGTGAAGATCACCATCAACCAGGGTGTCGGCGACGCCACCCAGGACAAGAAGCTTGTCGAAGAGGCAGCTGAGGAACTCGCAATGATCGTCGGCCAGAAGGCTGTCATCACTTCCTCCCGCAAGGATATCTCCAACTTCAAGCTCCGTAAGGGAATGCCCATCGGCGCGAAGGTCACCCTCCGCAACGTCAAGATGTATGAGTTCCTCGAGAGGCTCATCCGTGTTTCCCTCCCCCGTATCCGCGACTTCAACGGCATAGCCGAGAAGATGGACGGCCAGGGCAACTACACCCTCGGTATCAAGGAACAGATCATCTTCCCTGAGATCGATATGGACAAGAACCCCAAGATCCACGGTCTTGAAATCACCTTCGTCACAACAGCCCGCACCGACGAGGAAGCATATGCACTCCTCAAGGCATTCGGTCTGCCTTTCAAGAAACACGACAACTAAAATAGACGACAATGGCAAAAGAATCAATGAAAGCCCGCGAAGTAAAACGCGCGAAATTAGTTGCAAAGTACGCCGAGAAGCGCAAGGCCCTCAAAGAGGCCGGCGACTGGGCCGCTCTTGACAAGCTCCCCAAGAATGCCTCTCCGGTACGTCTGCACAACCGTTGCTCCCTCACCGGACGTCCGAAAGGATATATGAGGGCATTCGGTCTGAGCCGTATCCAGTTCCGCGAGATGGCTTCCAACGGTCTCATCCCCGGTGTGAAGAAGGCTAGCTGGTAATAGTTTTTATCAACAATATTTATTAACAATCGGATATCGGGCGCACACAGCGCCGGTCCCCCAAAGACAGAAAAAATGACTGATCCAATTGCAGATTATCTGACCAGGATTCGCAACGCTTACCGCGCAGGTAAGAAGGTCGTCGAGATCCCCGCTTCCAACCTGAAAGTGGCGATCACCAAGATCCTTTGCGAGCAGGGCTACATCCTCACCTACAAAATAGTTGAGACCGAGCCCGTCAACACAATCAAAATCGCCCTCAAGTATCATCCCCAGACCAAGGTCGCAGCTATCAAGGGCATCGACCGCATCTCCAAGCCCGGTCTGCGCAAGTATGTGGATGTGAAGGATATGCCCCGCGTCCTGAACGGACTCGGCATCGCCATCCTCACCACCTCCAAGGGTGTCGTCACCGACAAGCAGGCACGTGAGCTGAACGTCGGCGGCGAGGTTATATGCTATGTTTATTAATCTTAACGCACACACAAATGTCACGAATTGGTAAATTGCCTGTAAACCTTCCGGCCGGAGTCAAGGTGGAAATCCTCCCCGGCAACGTGGTGAAGGTTAAAGGACCTCTCGGTGAGCTCAGCCAGAAGGTTGACAAGGACATCACCATCACCGTCGAGGGAACCGAAATGAAGTTCGCACGTCCTACCGACAGCCCGAGGCACCGCTCAATGCACGGCCTCTACCGCGCTCTCGTCCACAACATGGTGGTCGGTGTTTCGGAAGGATTCGAGAAAAAACAGGAACTCGTCGGTGTAGGATACCGCGTGGACGTCCAGGGTCAGCTCCTGACCTTCTCCCTCGGTTATTCACACGACATCCAGCTTATGCTCCCCGCCGAAATCAAGGCTGAAGCAGCTCCCGTGAAGAAGGGTGAAAACCCCGTCCTCATCCTCAAGAGCTACGACAAGCAGCTCCTCGGCCAGGTGGCCGCCAAGATACGTTCACTCCGCAAGCCTGAACCGTACAAGGGTAAGGGTATCAAGTTCGTCGGTGAACAGCTCCGTCGCAAGGCTGGCAAGACAGCGTCCGCTAAATAATAGGAGGAATGAACTATGGCATTGAATAAAATAGAAAGAAGGCAGAGGATACACTACCGTATCCGCAAGCATGTGAACGGCACCGCCGAGCGTCCCCGCCTCGTTGTTTTCCGTAGCAACAAGCAGATCTACGCCCAGGTGATCAATGACGAGCTGGGTGCAACCCTCGTTGCAGCCGCTTCCAATGACAAGCTCCTTGCCGCACAGTGCAAGGGCAAGCCCGGTATCGAGGCTGCCGCCATCGTAGGAAAGGCCGTTGCAGAGCGTGCAATCGCCAAGGGCATCACCGAGGTCGCATTCGACCGCGGAGGATACCTCTACCACGGCAGGGTTAAAAGTTTGGCTGACGCCGCTCGTGAAGGCGGTCTTAAATTCTAGAAGAGACTATGGCAAATACAAACGTAAAACGAGTAAAGACCTCTGACCTTGAGCTCAAGGACAGACTGGTAGCCATCAACAGGGTCACAAAGGTGACCAAGGGTGGACGTCACTTCCGTTTCGCCGCCATCGTAGTGGTCGGTGACGAAAACGGTGTGGTCGGTTATGGTCTCGGTAAGGCAAACGAAGTTACCGCAGCTATCCAGAAGGGTATCGAAGATGCAAAGAAGAATCTTGTGAAGATTCCCGTCATCGGCGGCACCATTCCTCACGAGCAGATCGCCAAGTTCGGCGGCGCAGAGGTCTTCATGAAGCCCGCTGCCCCCGGTACCGGTGTCAAGGCCGGTGGCGCTATGCGCGCAGTGTTCGAGTCCGTGGGTGTCCAGAACGTCCTCGCGAAGTCCAAGGGTTCTTCCAACCCTCACAACCTCGTGAAGGCAACCGTCGAGGCCCTCACCCAGATGCGCGACGCATACACCGTGGCTGGTCTCCGCGGAGTTACTATGAATCAGGTGTTTAACGGCTAAAAGAGAACTCAGTTATGGCAAAGTACAGAATCACCCAGGTCATCAGCAAGAACGGCGAGACCCGCAGGCAGATAGCCAACCTCCGTTCCCTGGGCATCCGCAGGATGCATCAGACCGTCGAGGTCGAGAAGAATCCTGTCACCACAGGTATGCTCGAGAAAGTCCGTCACCTCGTTAAAGTTGAAGAAATCTAATTTTCGGAGGACAACAGATGAAACTCAATAATCTCAAACCCGCAAAGGGCGCAACTCACAACTCCAAGAGGCTTGGCCGCGGCCAGGGCTCAGGCAAGGGCGGTACCTCCACACGTGGTACCAAGGGTGCACAGGCTCGCGCCGGATACGAGCACAAGATCGGCTTCGAAGGCGGTCAGATGCCTATCCAGAGGACCCTCCCCAAGTTCGGTTTCAAGAACCCTACAAGAATTGAATTCCAGCCGGTCAACGTCGCTGCCATCCAGGCTCTCGCCGAGGCTGCACAGCTGACCGAAATCACCCCCGCAGTCCTCTTCGAGGCAGGTCTTGTTTCCAAGAACGGCCCCGTCAAGGTCCTCGGTAACGGTGAGATATCCGCAAAGGTGGAAGTTACGGCTCACGCATTCTCCAAGTCTGCCATCGCCAAGATCGAGGCTGCAGGAGGCAAGGCCACAACTCTTTAACATTGGGCAATGAAGAAGTTTATCGAAACAATCCAGAACATCTTCAAGATCGAAGAGCTGAGGACAAGGTTGGGATATACCTTCCTCCTCATCCTCGTTTACCGTCTTGGATGTTTCATCGTGCTCCCGGGCATCGATGCTAACCTCCTGAGCAATCTCCAGAGCTCATCCCAGGAAGGTCTCGTAGGCCTCCTCAATATGTTCTCCGGCGGTGCATTCGGTAACGCTTCGATCTTCGCGCTCGGTGTGATGCCCTACATCTCGGCATCCATCGTTGTCCAGCTCCTCGGTATGTTCGTCCCCTACTTCCGCAAGCTTCAGATGGAAGGGGAGAGCGGCCGCAGGAAGATTAACCAGCTGACCCGCTACCTCACCGTGGCCATCCTGGCGATCCAGTGCCCTGCCTATATGGCACAGGTCCACAACCAGATCCCCGGATCGGCTTTCGTCGCGGTCAACCAGCTCGGATGGAGCAACTTCGCCTACAACATCGTCACCACCCTCATCCTGATGGCAGGTTCGATGTTCGTGATGTGGCTCGGTGAAAGGATTACCGACAGAGGCATCGGTAACGGTATCTCCCTCATCATTATGATAGGTATCGTGGCCCGTCTGCCCTTCGCCCTCATCGCCGAAGTCGGAGAGAAGCTCACCACCACCAACGGCGGTCTTCTCATCCTCGTGGTCGAGTTCGTGTTCCTGTTCCTCGTGTTCGTGGCAGCCATAGCCCTCACCCAGGGCGTCCGCAGGGTTCCTGTGCAGTACGCCAAGAGGGTGGTCGGCAACAAGCAGTATGGCGGAGTCCGCAACTATCTTCCCCTGAGGATAAATGCGGCTGGCGTTATGCCTATCATCTTCGCCCAGGCCCTGATGATGATTCCCCTGTTCTTCGGAAGATGGGACGCCACCCGTGGCTTAGCTGCTGCGTTGAGCAACTACACCGGCATCTGGTATAACCTCACGTTCGGACTTCTGGTCGTCGCCTTCACCTACTTCTACACAGCCGTCACCGTCAACCCGACGATGATAGCCGAAGACATGAAGAAGAACGGCGGATTCATCCCCGGCGTGAAACCCGGCAAGAAGACCGTGGAGTACCTCGACACCATTATGTCGAGAGTGACCCTCCCCGGTTCCATATTCCTCGCCATTATCGCCATCCTTCCTGCGATAGCGATGAGGCTTGGAGTCGGCAACTCATTCGCAAGTTTCTACGGCGGTACCTCGCTGCTGATCCTTGTGGGTGTCGTACTGGACACGCTCCAGCAAATTGAGAGCTACCTGCTGATGCGTCACTATGACGGTCTGATGAAGACCGGACGCCTCACCGGACGCTCAGGAATGTAATTTAAGACAGAGAGATGTTACGGCCGAAGACCCAGGAAGAGATTGAGCTCCTGCGAATCAACGGAGAGCTGGTGTCAAAGACACTGGCGGAAGTCGGCAAGAATGTCGCCCCAGGTGTGTCAACCAAGCAATTGGACAGGGTGGCTGAGACTTTTATCCGCGATCACGGCGCAGTTCCGAATTTCCTCGGTTATGACGGTTTCCCCGCATCGATCTGCACCTCTGTAAACGATGTCGTAGTCCACGGTTTTCCGTCCGACTACATCCTCAGGGAAGGAGACATAGTCTCCGTCGACCTGGGCACGTTATACAAGGGCTACAACGGAGATTCGGCCTACACTTTCCCGGTAGGGGAAGTGTCCGCCGAGGTCCGTAAGCTCCTGGATGTAACCAAGGAGTCGCTCTACAGGGGCATAGCAGCAGCGGTGGCAGGAAACCGTGTCGGTGACATCGGACACGCGGTACAATCGTACGCCGAGTCTTTCGGTTTCGGTGTGGTACGTGAGCTTGAAGGCCACGGTATCGGCACCGATATGCACGAGGATCCCGGAGTCCCCAACTACGGACGCCAGGGCCACGGACCGAAGCTCGTCGACGGAATGGTGATCTGCATAGAGCCAATGATCAACGCGGGCAACCGCGGTGTGTATCTTGCAAAAAACGGTTGGGCGGTACACACATCCGATCACAAGCCTGCAGCCCATTACGAACTGACGGTTGTTGTCCGTCACGGCAAGGCCGAACAGCTTTCGACATTTGATTATATCGAGAAGGACCCAAGTATTAATTTTTAAGGAATATTTAATGTCTAAACAAGCAGCAATAGAGCAGGACGGAGTCATAGTTGAGACTCTCCCCAACGCAATGTTCAAGGTAGAGCTCGAGAACGGCCACGTCATCCTCGCGCACATCTCCGGAAAGATGAGGCAGAATTTCATCCACATCCTCCTCGGGGACAGGGTTAAGGTAGAAATGTCTCCTTATGATTTGTCAAAGGGAAGAATATCCTTCAGATACAAATAAAATTTTCAGCATTATGAAAGTCAAGACATCCATCAAGAAGCGCAGCGAAGATTGCAAGATCGTCCGCAGGAAAGGTCATCTGTACGTGATCTGCAAGAAGAACCCCAAGTTCAAGATGCGCCAGGGATAATAACCAGTTGTATAACAATAAAGTAACTATAGTATTATGGCAAGAATAGCCGGTGTTGATTTACCCAACAACAAACGCGGAGAGATAGGCCTCACCTATATCTTCGGAATCGGCCGCTCTTCCGCAAGGAAGATCCTCGAGGATTGCGGTATCGATTATGACACCAAGGTCTCGGAGTGGAACGATGACCAGATCGCGAAGATCCGTACAGAGATCAACGAGAACTACAAGATCGAGGGCGAGCTCCGTACTTCCGTCCAGATGAACATCAAGCGACTGATGGACATCGGATGCTACCGCGGAATCCGTCACCGTATCGGCCTCCCTGTGCGCGGCCAGAGCACCAAGAACAACGCCCGTACCCGCAAGGGAAAGAAGAAGACCGTTGCCAACAAGAAGAAAGCAACCAAATAACCCTTGAATTATGGCAAAGAAAACTACAACAACAAAGAAGAGAGTCGTTAAGGTTGACGCGCTTGGTGAAGCTCACATTTCATCAACGTTCAACAACGTCATCGTGTCTCTCACCAACAGCGTAGGCCAGGTGATAAGCTGGTCTTCAGCAGGTAAGTGCGGCTTCAGGGGTTCCAAGAAGAATACTCCCTATGCAGCCCAGATGGCGGCGGAAGATGCATCCAAGACCGCTTTCGATGCAGGTCTCCGCAAAGTCAAGTGCTATGTGAAGGGCCCCGGAGCAGGACGTGAGTCCGCTATCCGCACCATCAACAATGCAGGTATAGAGGTCACCGAGATCATCGACGTCACCCCTATGCCCCACAACGGGTGCAGACCTAAAGGCCAGCGTAAAGTTTAACCAATTTAAATCAGATTACCATGGCAAGATATACAGGTCCCAGTACCAAGATAGCCCGCAAGTTCGGCGAACCCATATTCGGAGCGGACAAGGATTTCGAGAAGAGAAACTATCCTCCGGGACAGCACGGCGCAGCCCGCAAGCGTGCCCGCAAGGCTACCGAATACGGCTCACAGCTTAAGGAAAAGCAGAAAGTCAAATATATGTACGGTGTCCTGGAGCGTCAGTTCCGCAACACCTACGACAAGGCTTCCCGTATGGCAGGCCGTAAGGGTGAGAACCTTCTCATCCTCCTCGAGTCCCGCCTCGACAACGTGGTCTACCGCCTTGGAATAGCCCCTTCAAGGGCCGCTGCACGCCAGCTCGTCCTCCACAAGCACATCACCCTCAACGGAGAGGTCTGCAATGTCCCTTCCGCACAGGTAAAGCAGGGCGACGTGGTCGCAGTGCGCGAGCGCTCCAAGAGCCTTGAGGTTATCCAGAACAGCGTTGCCTCCGCAAACAAGTATTCCTGGCTCGAGTTCGATGCCAAGACCCTCACGGGAAAATTCCTCAACGTCCCCGCCAGGACCGAGATTCCCGAGACAATCAACGAACAGCTGATCGTCGACCTCTACTCCAAGTAATAATTAACACCCAAAAAGAAATAATATGGCAATCT
>CACZBP010000031.1 GCA_902779495.1 uncultured Bacteroidia bacterium | reverse complement strand
ATTGCAAGGGTATAGCGGCCGCGCAGCAAAAGCAGCGAGAGTGCGGCATATGCAGCCAGCAGCACGGTGTGGACCAGCAGTTTCAGGACAAGCCACTCCGGCAGGAAACCATCCACCAGGAGCGTCAGGCCATAGACCGCGCCCATAAGAAGGAAGAAGGAGAGGATGCGGCCCCAGCTATAGGGTATGGGATAATACTTCGCACCCAGCAACACACTGATAACCAGCATCACAAGGTAGCTGGCAAGATGTCCGAAGGCGGAGGCCCAGTAGGAATATTTCGGCATAAAGACGACGTTCACAACGGCTGTGACCGCCAGGCCGGCAAGGGTAATCCATATGGCCACATTGGTGCGGCCGGAGAGCTTATACCACATCGACACGTTGAAGAGCATTCCCAGCAGCATATAGCTCAGAAGCATAACCGGAACGACGCCAACGCCCACGCGGAAGTCGCGGCCAAGGAACAGCGAGATGATGTCAATATATAAAATGACACCCAGGAACACCAGTCCGCAGAAGGCCGTAAAATACTCCATAACAATGGCATACAGGGTTTTAGAGCCTTTGTCCCGCGCCCTCTGGAAGAAGAATGGCTCGGCTGCATATCGGAACATCTGGATGAACAGATTCATGATAACCGCTAATTTGACAGCCGCCTGATAAACGCCCAGCGAGGCGCGCCAGGCTTCGGAATTGACGTCGAAATAGCGGAAGAGGATCCTGTCAAGGAAGTCGTTGGCAACGCCCGGCAGCGAGGCCACCATGAGCGGCAGCGAATAGACCAACATGCGCTTAAGGATGCTCCCGTCGAAGGTAAATTCGAACTTGAGCATGTCCGGCACGAAGAGGATAAGGCACACCACGCAGCTCACCAGGATAGCGAAAATCGGATATGTGAAATCCGGGGTGGGGCCCACAAGGGCTGTGGCCCAGTTGCCGGGATGAGAGAGGCAGAATGCCGGCCAGGCGAAGAAGAGAAGAAGGTTCGTCAGGGTCTCGGTGAGGATCTTGGCCGTCTTTATCACCGCGAATTTCACCGCCTTGTGCTCCTGCCGCAGCTTGGCGAAAAGGATGGCCGTGATGCTGTCGCAGAAAAGGATGGAGCCTACATATATAATAAGGCAGCTGTAGCCTTCATAGCCAAGGGCGGCGGATATGCTCCCCGAGAAGGCAACCATGCACGCCAGGAAGGCGGCATTGAGGCCTATGACGGCCATTAAGGCATTGGAATATACCTTCTTAGGGTCTTCACCTTCCTTGTTGGCAAAGCGGAAGCAGCCGGTCTCGAGACCGAGCACGAGGACCACCTGGAGGATGGCCACATAGGCCAGGAACTCCGTGACGACGCCATACTGCACCTGCGTCAGCATGCGAGTGTAGATCGGCACGAACAGGAAGTTCAGCACCCTGGCCAGGATGGACGAGAAACCGTAAATCGCGGTCTCTCCGGCCAACTGCTTCAGTGGATTGTTTTTCATATTACGCAAAAATAGTTATTTTTGTGCTGGGAAACAACATTATATTATATATATGGAAAGGATAATTTTGAAAGTTCTTTGCATCGCCGGGGTGGCAGTACTGCTCGCGGCGTGCGGATTCGGAAAGAAAAAAGCGGCCCGCCAGGCCGCGGAACAGGCCCGCCTCGACTCCCTCGAGCAGGTCGCTAAGGAACAACAGACATTGGAGACTATGAAACAGCTTCAGGAAGAACCCATCTTCGACATCAAGACCTCCCTCGGCACCATCACGGTGAAACTCTACTCGAAAACTCCCCTCCACAGGGACAACTTCGAAAAGCTCGCCCTGTCCGGCTTCTATGACGGACTCCTTTTCCACCGCGTAATCAACGGCTTTATGATCCAGGGAGGAGACCCCCTCACCAAGGACCCGGCCAATGCAGCAAAGTTCGGCACCGGCGGCCCGGACTACACCATCCCCGCAGAATTCATCCCTGAATACACCCACAAGAAAGGCGCCCTTGCCGCAGCCCGACGCGGTGACGCAGCCAATCCGCTGAAGGAATCCTCCGGCTCACAGTTCTACCTGGTCCAGAGCGAAGCCGCCTGTGCCCAGCTCAACGGAGCCTACACGGTGTTCGGCGAAACCATCGAAGGCCTTGACGTAATCGACAAAATCGCTGCGGTCGCGACCAACAACAGGGACTTACCACTGAGCCCGGTTAAGATAATCTCGGTTGCATTAAACCCTGCATCACTGCCTGCTACGAGCGAAGAGTCACCAAAGGAATAATAGCCTGACACTCAATAAAAAAATAGGGCCTTGCTTCACAGCAGGGCCCTATCGCTATTCTAAAACTTAACCTATGAAAAAACTATTCGAAGGCAAATATAGCTAAAAATAGTTAAAAGTAATCACTTTTTTTAAAAAATTATTTATAACTGGGGATCTGGGCGCCATATCCGGAGACCTTACCGAACAGGTCGGCAGCTTTCTGCCAGGGATACTTGTTGCAATACATGCTGGGGCGGACGATCTCGGAGCCCTGCTGGTTCAGGCCGAAGAGGCGGTTGACCTGGTTGGCCGCGGAGTTGGCGTTGTAGCTCTGGGAGGAGATGATCTTCAGGGTCATAAAGCCTTCGAGGTAAGGCTGGTCGATGGCATTAATGAAAGCATCATTGCCCTCGGGAAGGTCCTTGTTGCCTTCATACTTGGGACCGATGGTGTGCTCGTCAACTTCTTCGATGCGGGCGGCAGGCACGGAAATCGAGGCTGCGCCGGGAGCTGCGATCTCGAGGTCGCGGCGGTTGGCGAAGTAATAGTTTTCGTACAGGTTGCTCACCTTGAGTTTCTCAAGTTCCTTGTTGGACTCGTAGTAGACACGCTCCACGCCGCAGTTGCTGTTGCAGCCGAAGATGTTGTGGTGGACGTCGATGGTGCGGATGCCGTTCATAAAGCGGAAGCCCTGGCCCATATCCTCGAATCCCTTGGTGCGGGTCCAGGTGAAGAGGACCGTATTGTGGTGGAAGTCAAGGGAAACCTTGTCCACATCAGCATCCCTTACGCTGCCCCTGACCTGGCAGGAAGCATAGCGGCAGGCCACGAATATATTGTTCGATACTTCCATATGGCCCTTGCCCATCATTGCCGAGATACCATAGTCGCGGCAGTTGACGAAAACGCAGTTGGAGACGCGCACATTGCCTTCCACGTCCATATGGAGTGCATATTCGTCTCCGCTGGAGTAGCCCTCAAGAGGGAGTGTCGGGTTGGCGTCGGGTTCCACGAAACGGCCGGTGAGGACACCTTCGTTAGGAGTGCCGGTGGCTTCTTCATTGACGTTCTTGACGAAATAGCGGTTGTTCTCTCCGAGGTCGAAGTAGAAACCGTCCACCACAACTGTGCCTTCGGGGCCGGTGTATCCGTAAGGACGACGGGCGTTGATATTGAACAGCGGGGCGATGAAGCTCTGGCTGGTAGGCTGGATCTTGGTGATGTGCTTGATGACGTCGCGCTCGGAGAAATCGGTGGAATAGCCTCCGTAGAAGCTGATGAACTTGCCGCGGTCGTTCTGGCCGTTGCCGAACTGCCCGACCTGGACATAGCCACGGTCCATATTGCCGAGGTAGTTGCCTTCGGCTACGAGGATCCAGTCATTGTCCTCAGCAGCGTCGATGGCCTTCTGGAGGTCTTTCATTGCAGATGAAGGAGAGAGGCCGTCGGCCCTGGCGGAGCCGGTCGTGGCGCTCACATAGAAGGTCTTGCCCTTGGAGGCGGAAGTCTGTGAGACAGAATTCGTCGCAGCGGACGTAGCGTTGTTGGTGACGTTGTTCACCGCCTTTGTGGCAGAGTTCTTGGCGTCATTGACCGCCTTCTGGGCTGCATTCTTAAGGCTGTTGAGGAACTGTGCGTCAGCGCTCTGGCTAAAGAGCAGCATCAGGGCAGCCGACAGGATTACTGAAATCTTTTTCATATGGATTAGAATTAGTATCTAAGTTTGGTAGCTGTGATATGAGGGAATGAATAGCCGATATAGCCCTTGTCAGGAATATGGGCGTATATGCCATATTCTCCGAAATCAAGTCCGGACAAGACGCCTGTTGCATCCCTGACAATAGTGACCACTATGGCATCGGCAACTATATCTTCGCCTTCCGCATCAATGGAATCAAGCCGGATGGGATACTGGTCTTGATACATATACTCAGTCAACTGTCCAATCGGGATTATAATCGACTGGCCATCCTCGGAGAGGATTCCGTAGAAGCTGGTGTCTGTGCCGCTCCAGTTTTGATTGTTGAAGAGATTGTTGAAACCCAGCCTCAGGCCGGAAGCGAAAACATTAACCACCCAGGGAAGTTCGCCGGAGTGCTGTCCATCCGTAGTAAATTCATAATCTCCGATGAATTCTTCCAGGCGTTTGCGCGCCTGCCAGCTTTCGTTGTTGAACACATACTCACTGTCATCGGACCATTCCTCAACCTGGGGGATAAAACCCGCCTGGGTGTCCTCAGACAGGAGGATGGGGATATGGACAGACTGTCTTCTATACACCTGGAAACCGGAGGCGGCGGTGAAAGGATAGCTCATTCCGGATTCCGTTACGACCACTATTGTCGGAGAAGAGGACTGGGGAGTGAGGAACAGGCCCCAGTTGTCATTGCCCAGATCCCTTGCCTTGATCGTGCCCGTATTGCCGTCGGTGCGATTCTCACCAAGGACATAATACCGACCGTAAACGTCTGTCATATAGACTTCCCGCACGGGGTCTTTCAGGCGGTTGTCGATGTGGATGTTGACTTTGGCCACGCTGCGGATGAAAGACAGCGGGACTTCTTCGCCGGGCTTGCATTCCCTTGTTATCGAGGTCCGGAGCTGGTTGCTGGCGGCATATCCCTCCGGGGTGGACTGGTCGGATTCCACGAATACGAGGAATTTCCAGGGACTGTCAGGGTCTTCGCCGAAGCCTCCGTCCACCGTCATCGAGAAATCTTCACGATAGGGATAGTAGGCGTAGAAGATGCTGCCGGTTCTCTGACCGGGGGCCCAGCATATGGCCTCATAGGGATTCTCAGGGACGAATACACCGCCAGAGTAGACATACTTCACATTGGAGGCGTTTATAGGGCTGAGGGCGGAGATGCCTATGCAGTCTCCTTCCTCGAAGAAGGAGTCGGAGAGCTTGGTCGTGAACTGTCCGACGGTGGCGGAGAACCGCACGGGGATGCGGACAGGTGCCGTCTCTTGCTCGGCACTGCGGGAGCAGGCCAGGACGGCGAGTGCTGCGACAATAAGTATATAAATCTTTTTCATATTGCCTCCTGGGATTACTGGTTGGTGATGTCAAAGGTAATGTCGCACGCGGGAATCGAATATGACCCGGAGTAATTGCGGTCAATGATGGTACTCTCGTCGAAATGGACGACTGTGCCGTCGAAAGTACCACCGGATGCCTCAAGCATGACCGGAGATTCCTGACCAGGAAGCTCCTCCGGCCAGTATTCATAATCTATGCCGGCTGAAGAAGGCAGCATCCTGGCTTCTTCACCGGAAACATACAGGAGGATCTGACTGCCTCTTTTGAGACCCTCAACATAGAAGAAAGCCCCTTCGATACAATAGAACCGGTCGTCGAGGGTGTTGCGCCTGAGCGTGAGAGGCACTTCCCTTTCAAAAGCGGGGATATTCAGATGCGAGAGCATATTGCCCGAAATCGTGGCCGTGCCTACCTTCTCCCAGGTATCGCTGTGGCATAACACGGGAAGGGAACTATCATATAGTATATGGTAGTGGAGGCATTGGCGAAATTGTTGGTGAACTGGGGATATTGGAAGCCGTCCTGGCTATCGTACCCTCTTGCCATCATAAAGTTCGGATATCCCGGGGTGTCCATCATGATGTAGCAGTAGTCCATTCCGTAGAAAGTGACAGCACCTTCATATGCTCCGCCTCCTATATAATCCAGCTCAGTGTCCTCGTTGCGATAACTGACATAATCACTGAAGCATTTCCTCAGGAAGACGCGGTGCTCGGGATAATCCTCTCCGGTATTGTCGCCGAAATATGCCGAACCGGCATCCGTCCAGGGCTCGACGGTGCAGGAGAAAGTCACGTCCGAGGGCTCGACCTGGCCGCCGGGAAGCACTACGTTGGCAAGGATCTGCTCTCCTGCGTTCAGATAGCGGGGCTCTTCGATTTCAAGGGTGACGAGTTCACCCGCTGACGTGACGACCTGGACACTCGTTGCGAACTCACCCGGGGCGATGATTGCCATCCAGACATCCTCGGAATAACGGAACGCCTGCACCGGTTCCAGAAACTTTGCGGGGGAAGTCTCGCCTGCGGGGATGTCCACCGTCGCGGTGACCTCGACATCCGTGAGGGTCACCTCGACAGGGACCTGGTCAGCCGTGCCTGCAACCTTTATTATCACACGGGAAAGGGCGTGGCGGAAAGGCAGGGCGACGACTCCGGAAGAGGCTACAGCCTGCGCTACGACAAGGTCGGAGTAGGAGTAGCCGTTCCTCTGGTCGGCATCTACGGTCCAGCTGAAAGGGACGGCAGGGTCGCGGTCGGGGCTGAAAGGATATACGGCGGTGAATGTGACGGGGCCATCATCTGAGTCGGCCCAGCGGATGGGCTCTTCACTTACGAGGGCGCCGTTGGAATAGGAATACAGGACATTGGAGGCGCCTATGGGGAGGGAGGCGGATATGCCCATCTGGTCTCCTTCGTCGAAGGCGGTCTCGCTGACCTTGGTATAGTCACCAAGGGAAGCGGTGAACACGACGGGATCCTTGACTGAGGGCTGCTCCTGGGCGGGAGTCTCAAGCGCTTCGCAGGAGACCAGCATCAGGGCCGCGATTCCAACAGGAAGGAAAAAAAGAAGTTTTCTCATCGCTATTGAGTTTTAGATTGTTCTTATAAGCGCAAATATAAAAAAGAGTTGGAATAATTCCAACCCTTCGCGCAGAAAATTAAGCAATTACGCCTGACGCTGGCGGACCGCTTCGAACAGCAGGATGGAAGCCGAAACCGAGACGTTCAGCGAATCCAGGCGCCCCAGCATAGGAATTCGGATATGGCGGTCGGCGGCCCGGCGCCACTCCCACGAAAGACCGGTGGATTCCGTGCCCATCACCAGCGCCGAGGGGCCCGCAAGAGGAGTGTCATAATATGGCAGGGAGTCCTGGAGCTGGGCTGTGAATATGCTGATATGATGCGACTTAAGCCACCCGATAGCCTCCTCCGAAGAGCAGGCGACGACCGGGACCGTGAATATTGCGCCAATCGATGCACGGATGAGGTTGGGGTTGAAAAGGTCCGTCAGGGGGTCGCACACCAGCACGGCGTCGGCGCCGGCGGCATCCGCACTGCGGAGCACCGCGCCCAGGTTGCCCGGCTTCTCCACCGATTCCAGCACCATAATGAGCGGATTCTCCTTAAGGGGCAGATCGTCCAGTTTGAGCTCCCTGCATTCCACCTCGGCGATTATGCCTTCGGTGCCGCCCCTATAGGCTATCTTTTCATAGAGTGCGGCGGGCACCTCAATCACCTGGACATCAGGCACATCCAGTTCCTCCCGGGGGAGGATTTCAGGGCACCGGAAGATGGTGCGGGGCCTGAAGCCGGCGGCAAGGCAATGCTCCAGCTCGCGGCGGCCTTCCACCACGAAAAGGCCGCTCTCGCGCCGCAGGGAAGACTTCGCCTGCAACGCAAGGAGCTGCTTTATTTTCGGGTTCTGGGCCGAAGTGACGGACTCGAAGGGCATATTACTGCTCGTCGATTCCCTTTTCGATCATCACCGGGTCCTTGGGCATAAGGGCCCACATAATGATATACAACAACAGTCCGCCTCCGAACTGGAAGGCGAAGAAAAGGAAAATGATGCGGACCAGGATGACATCTATTTCAAGATAGTCTGCCAGTCCTGCGCAGACACCGGCGATCTTCTTGTCGCGGGTGTTGAGGGTGAGTTTTCTATTCATCTTCTTTCTTTGCTATTTTTTCAGGCCTCATCTGAGGGAAGAAAAGGACGTCCTGGATAGTGCTCTGGCCGGTCATGAACATAGTCAGGCGGTCGATGCCCATACCGAGTCCGGAGGTCGGGGGCATACCATATTCGAGGGCGCGGACGAAGTCATAGTCGATGAACATCGCCTCGTCGTCGCCGGAGGATTTCAGGCGGGCCTGGTCTTCGAAGCGTTCCAGCTGGTCCACGGGGTCGTTGAGCTCGGAATAGGCATTGGCGAGCTCCTTGCCGCAGACGAACAGCTCGAAGCGTTCGGTCAGGGCAGGGTTGGAGCGGTGGCGCTTGGTGAGCGGGGACATCTCCACGGGATAGTCTATGACGAAGGTTGGCTGGACGAAGTTCTTTTCGCAGTATTCTCCGAATATGGCATCAATGAGCTTGCCCACACCCATCGAGGGCTCGAACTCGACACCGAGCCTGGTGCAGGTGGCGCGGAGCTCATCCACGCCCATTCCGGCCACGTCCACTCCAGCATATTCCTTGATGGCGTCGAGGATGGGGATGCGGCGGTAGGGGGCCTTGAAGTCGACCTTGTTCTCCCCTATCATCACCTCGGTGGTGCCGTTTACAGCCATAGAGACCTTCTCCAGCATCTTCTCCACGAAGTCCATCATCCAGATGTAGTCCTTGTAGGCCACATAGATCTCCATACAGGTGAATTCGGGGTTGTGGGTCTTGTCCATACCCTCGTTGCGGAAGTCTTTGGCGAACTCGTAGACGCCTGAGAATCCGCCCACTATGAGCCTCTTGAGGTAGAGCTCGTTGGCTATTCGCATATAGAGCGGGATGTCAAGGGCGTTGTGGTGGGTGATGAAGGGACGGGCGGTGGCGCCGCCGGGGATGCTCTGCAGGATGGGGGTCTCCACCTCGAGGCAGCCGGCAGCGTTGAAATATTCACGCATAGTGGCAACTATCTTGGCCCTCTTGAAGAAGGTTTCCTTCACCTGGGGGTTGACGATGAGGTCCACATATCTCTGGCGGTAGCGGAGCTCGGGGTCGGTGAATGCGTCGTGCACCTTGCCGTCGGCTTCCTTGACGATGGGAAGCACCCTGAGGGACTTGCTGAGCACCGTCAGTTCCTTGGCGTGGACGGACAGCTGGCCGGTCTGGGTGATGAAGGCAAAGCCCTTGATGCCGACGATGTCGCCTATGTCGAGGAGTTTCTTGAATACGGTGTTATACATTGTCTTGTCTTCGCCGGGGCATATCTCGTCCCTCTTGACGTAGACCTGGATCCTTCCTTCTTCGTCCTGCAGCTCCATAAAGGAGGCGGCTCCCATAATCCTTCGGGACATTATGCGGCCGGCGATGCACACATCCTGGAAATTGCCCTTTTCCGGGTCATATCCCCCGAGGATCTGTTTGGTAGTGGTGTTGACCGGGTAAAGCGGGGCGGGATAGGGCTCGATGCCCAGCTCGCGCAGCTTTGTCATTGATTCGCGTCTTTGGATTTCCTGTTCACTGAGTTGAATGTTCGCCATATATCTTTAAAATTGATATGCAAAAATACTATTTTTTCTCTAAAAAATTGCTATATTTGTACGAATATGGGTATCAGAGAGCGAAAATGGATATTGAAGGACCCTGCCGACATAGGAAAGGTTGACAGGCTCTCCGCCGAGCTGGGCATCGATTCTGTCCTGGCTACCCTTCTGGTTCAGAGGGGCATAGACACTTTCGCACAGGCCCGTTCCTTCTTCCGCCCCAGCCTCGAATATCTTCACGACCCCTTCCTGATGAAGGATATGGACCGCGCCGTGGCAAGGCTCGAGAAGGCCATTACCGGCAAGGAGAAGATCCTGATATATGGCGACTATGACGTGGACGGCACCACCGCCGTCTCCCTGGTATATTCCTACCTGGGACGCCTCACCTCCAAGCTCGATTTCTATATCCCCGACCGCTACGACGAAGGCTATGGCGTCTCCATCAAGGGCATAGACTATGCCGCCGCCACCGGGGTCAGCCTCATCATCACGCTGGACTGCGGCATCAAGGCCATAGAGAAGGTGAAATATGCCGCCTCCAAGGGCATAGACGTCATCATATGCGACCATCACCTGCCCGACGAGACCCTCCCGCCGGCCACCGCCGTGCTCGACCCCAAGCGCGAGGATGACTCATATCCCTTCGACGACCTTTCCGGCTGCGGCGTCGGCTTCAAGCTCGTCCAGGCCTATTCACTCTCGCACGGGATGCCTTTCGAGGACCTGATTCCCCTGCTGGACCTGCTGGTGGTGAGCATCGCTTCCGACCTCGTGTCCGTCGTGGGCGAGAACAGGGTGCTGGCGCATTTCGGCCTCAAGCAGCTCAACGAGAACCCCCGCAAGGGCCTCAAGGCCATCATCGAGCTTTCGAACCTCGAGCCCTCGCACGTGACCATAGACGACATCGTCTTCAAGATCGGCCCCCGCATCAACGCCGCCGGGCGAATGGAGAGCGGCCGCCTCGCCGTGGAGCTCCTCACCGCCACGGACGATGCCAAAGCAGCCGACATCGGCTCCCAGATCAACGACAACAACAACGAGCGCAAGAGCATAGACCGCGAGATAACCGCCGAGGCCCTGGAGATGGTCCAGTCCGGCAACTGCCTCGCAAGCTCCTATGCCACAATAGTTTACAACCCTTCCTGGAACAAGGGCGTGGTGGGAATCGTAGCCTCCCGTCTGGTCGAGGCGTTCTATAAGCCCACCTTCGTGCTCACCAAGTCCAACGGCTTCGTCACCGGCTCCGCCCGCAGCGTCCGCGGCTTCGACCTGTATGACTCCATCGAGAGCTGCTCCGACCTGCTGGAGAACTTCGGCGGCCACATCTATGCCGCAGGCCTCACCCTTCGGGAGGAGAATCTCCCCGAGTTCACCCGCCGCATCGAGGAATATGTCAAGTCGCACATAACCAAGGAGATGTCCACCCCGATAGTGGACGTGGACGCCAAGCTGAACTTCTCGCAGATCACCCCGAAGTTCTTCCGCATCCTCAAGCAGTTCCAGCCCTTCGGCCCGGGCAACAGTTCCCCCGTCTTCCTCACCGAGAATGTCTATGACGACGGCAACGGCCGCAAGGTCGGCCCAGCCGGCCAGCACCTCAAGCTGGAGCTGATGCAGGAGTCCCAGCCCTACCACCAGATCTCGGCCATCGCCTTCAATATGGCTGATTCTTTCGAGCACATCCGCGGCGGCAACCCCATCGACATATGCTACACCGTGGTTGAAAACTACTACCGCGGCACATCCACCCTCCAGCTCCGCATCCGCGACCTCCGCGAACGCGAAGAAATCCTGTAGCACACATCCCCCTTTTCGTATTGCCATGGTACCTACAAGTTCGCTTATACTGATGGCAGTCAATGCATTATTCGGCATTGCTGTCCCCATATGCCTTTCGATATGGCTGGTGCGAAGATTCCACGCCAGGATGTCAACCATCCTTATCGGCGCCGGCACCTTCTTCCTCTTTGCGCTGGTTCTGGAGAGCATAATGCATCAGGTGGTGCTGAAGGGTCCGTGGGGAGCTTCCATTACGGGCAACACGCTGTGGTATGCCATATATGGCGGCCTGGCTGCCGGTATCTTTGAGGAAACCGGCCGCTTCCTGTCGATGAAGTTCCTCCTGAAGAAAGAGCAGTCCGGTGCGCTCCCCGGCGTTGCATATGGCATCGGCCACGGCGGTATGGAGATGATTCTGGTCTTCGGCATTACGATGATAAGCAACCTGGTGATATCCTTCCTTATCAATTCCGGGCATAGCGATATCCTTTTCGCAAACGTCCAGGAGGATGCCGCCGGGCAGATTAAGGCCCAGCTGGAGCAGTTGCAGGCGTTAGGGCCCGGGACTTTGCTTGCCGGGCTTTGGGAGCGTTTCTCCGCCCTCGTGATTCACCTTGGCCTGTCCCTTCTGGTCTGGGCTGCAGTCCGTAAAGGCGGCATATGGCTGTTGCTGTTCCCTGCGGCCATCATCCTGCACGCCCTTGTCGATGCAGGAGTAGTAATGCTCCAGAAATCGCTCGGCATCGCCGCCATCGAGCTCATCCTCACGGCCCAGGCCCTCGCCCTCGGCGCCCTCGGCTACCTGGTGGCGAAGAAGCTCTGACCCCGCAGGGGCTTTCCGCCCGGTCCCCCTGCGGCGGTGAGGATAAGACCGGAAGGCCAACTTCCGGGAATGGGCCCACCTCGGGCACTTGACTATTCAATGAGGGGGAACTGTCGCTCCCCCGAGCCCCCTCGGCCTTTTCTCCCTCAACGACTTTTCACGGAAAAGTCCCGGGTGCGGCCGACCGGCTGATGCCGGTTTGTTAAGCCAACCCGCGAACTCGAGTCCGGCTGTCGGTCATCCTGCTGACGCAGGACCGTGCCCTGCACAAGTCTCACGCACGCCACCGCACAAGGCCAACTCCATTCCCGTCAATGTCCTTCCGGTCTTATCCTCACCAAGCAAGGGGACCTCGTTCAAAAACGCCAGAAAAACAGCAAGATCCCCTGCCGAATGTGGGGACCTCGTCGAAAACAGACCCAAAAAGTGCAAGGTCCCCCCTGCCAAACACCCCACCTGCCAGAAAAGCGCCTGAATTATGGCAGGTCCTGCGCTATGAATGATGCTATTTCTGCGGGAGAGAGGCTGTCGGTGTCGATGATGACGTCGGCGGCAGATTCGTAGATGGGGCGGCGGCTTTCCAGCAGTTTCTCAAAGTCCGGCCTGAGCAGAGGGCGGCCGGCCCTCAGCGGGGCCTTGGCGACATCGGCTTTGACATCTGAGGTAGGGTTGCCATTGGCATCGGCTGTGGCAATGGCGGAGACAACGGCTGAGGCATCGGCCTTGGCGACATCGGCTTTGACATCTGCGGTGGGGTTGCCATTGGCATCGGCTGTGGCACTGGGGGAGACAACGGCTGAGGCATCAGCCCTGGCGACCAGGCGCGAGCGAATGGTCGCTGCCGAGGTGCGAAGGTAGATGTTAAAGCATTGAGCTTTAACCAGTTCGCGACACTCCGGGGTCGTCAGGGTCCCGCCCCCGAGGGACAGGACGAGGCTGCGAGCGGAAGGAAGGTCGCTGCCCGGAGCGGTGCTACTGCTCGCGCCAAGGCCGCCTCCTGAAGCGGAGCTGCCGTCAGCCACAAGGCCGCCTCCTGAAGCGGAGCTGCCGTCAGCCACAAGGCCGCCGCCTGAAGCGGAGCTGCCGTCAGTCACAAGGCCAGTGCCGTATGAAGCAAGCACGGAGCGAAGCGCCTGGAGCTCGATGGCGCGGAAAGCGGGTTCGCCGCCCTCGGCGAATATCTCCGGGATGGAACGGCCTTCGCAGGAAACGATATATTCATCCAGATCCACGAAGGGGCAGCCGAGGGCTTTCGCGAGTTCCCGGCCGACGGTGCTCTTGCCGCACCCCATAAATCCTGACAGAGAAATAATCATATATGTGCAAAAATAGTTATTTTTGCGGAAGAATCGTTCATATATGGAAAAATACGGACTGATAGGCCATCCGATTGCGGACTCGCAGAGCCCGAAGCTGTTCGCGGCGGCATATGGCGGGGCGCTGCGGTATGACCTGATCCAGGGCGCGGATTTCGAGAAGTCATATGGCACCTTCCTTTCGGAATATAAGGCCGTCAATGTCACCGCTCCGTTTAAGGAACTCGCTTTCGCACAGGCAGTTGCGCTGGCAAAAGACGGCCGCGGAAGCATATCCGGTCCCTGCCTGAAAACCGGCGCCACCAACCTTATGGTCAAGACCCCGGAAGGAATGATGGCATATAACACCGACTTCACCGGCATCATCCTCAGCGTGGCCGATGCCCTTTTCCCCGGCGTGGTCCGTGAATGCTACAGGCAGTTCGGCGAGCGCGGCCACATCAAGGTCCACCAGTTCGTCCGGGAGAATCTTCAGGAAATATATCCACTTAAGCCACAAGCACTTATCGTTGGCTGCGGAGGCGCCGGGAAGGCCGCTGCCGTGGCTGCCGCCGAGATGGGCTTCAGCGTTGTGCTGATGAACCGCACCGAGCAGCGCGCCCGCGAAATAGCCGCCGCCCTGCCGGAATACCAGTTCATAGTGGACCATATAACCGACTTCAAAGAAGCCTTCCGCGAGTGCGACCTGGTGATATATACCCTCCCCGTAGCCCTTCCGGAAGTCGCTGATCTTCAGCCCTCTACGGCCCCATCCTCCGGCCCGAAGCTGATTCTCGAGGCCAACTACAAGACCCCCTGCCTGGACGGGCTCCTTCCTGGCGTCGCCCCAGGCGCCCACGCACCCTCCGCTGCGACGGTAGCTTCCGGTCCCTTGCGCTACATCCCCGGCATCAACTGGCTCCTCTACCAGGCCCTCACGGGCTACGGCCTTATGACCGGCCGCACCCCCGACTTCTCCGCGATGCAAGAATCCATAACCGCCCGATAACCAGGCGGTTCCGTCAAGCCCGGATTGCAGTTTTTTTGGTCCTGCCGGGGAGGCAGGGGCGCGGGGGCCGGCTGCATAGCAGGAGCGTAAGGGCAGACGACAGGGAAGGCACGGCGAAGGGGCAGGCGCCAGGAACGGGACGAAGTGGCCTCCTACTGCGGAGCGAAGGGGCAGGCGCCAGGAACGGGACGAAGTGGCCTCCTACTGCGGAGCGGAGGGGCAGGCGCGTAGGGGCAGGAGCACCCTAAAAACAACTACTGCGGAACGGAGGTCCAGACGTAGCTGGGGGCTTGGGTGGGAGAGGCGAGGCGGTAGAGGCAATTGCCGCCGGGGCTGGTGGAGATGCCCTGCAGGAGGCCTGAAAGGGTGAAGGGGATGTGCTCGACCGCACCGTCCTTGATGCCTACAATGTCAGCATCGTCCGAGGGGGAGAACTGGAGCTTGTAGAAAAGCGGACGGCCGCAGCCTGTGGAGAGCTGGTACATATCGTTGCCGGCGAAGAGGACCTTTTCCTCCTGGATATCGAATATGGCGCGGACGGCGCTGAAGTTCTCATAGAAGACGAACCGCCCGTCGACTACACGGAAGCCAGCCACGTGCATCCCCTGCTGGGGAACCGAATCCTCCTTGGTGATTCCGACGCTCTGGGCAGCTTCGAGGACAAGGCTCCGCAGCGACTTGGAGTAGATCTTGTTGTAATGGGAGTCATACCTGTCGACAAAAAGCTCAGTCTCCTGCCCGGCGATATGCAGGCGAAGCAGGTAGAACCCCTCCTCGGAGCCATATATGCTGCGCATCGAATCGGACTCATCGCCCGAAGGGAAGGAGAGGATCTCCTTTATCATATGGTGGTCGTAAGCATATATCTTGTCGCACTTGGGCTCGCTCATTTCGTGGCTCATTATCAGGAGCTTATCGCCGGAAACTGTCATCGCCGCATAGGGGAAGCCGTCCGTGGTGATGCGGCCCGTCACGATGCTGTTCGAAGACGGGAGGAAGCCATAGAGCATAAGGTCGTCCGGCTCGTTGTCCATAGGGTTGCCTATGAGATTCAGCGTGTAGACATTGCCGCCGAGCTCGGTGCGGGCGAAGACGGGCTCATAGCCCTGGCGGGTTATGGTCTTCTTGGACACATATTTATCCTTGTCCAGGAGTTGGACACGATAGACCGCAGGGCCGGTGGAGGCATTCTCTCCAAGGGTGAATATGCCATAGAACAGGCCGGCATCGACCGCAGTGCAGGTGGACATTGCATCTATCTGGCTGAGCAGCTTGCCGTCCTTGTCCAGGACCTGGGCGACATCTTGCGCAGGGGTGACCTCATCGCTCGGGTCCGGCGACACGACGACCTCGGCGGCCTGGTCGTCAGAAGGCCCGGGGACGGGCTGGTTAGCCGGAGCACAGCAGGCCAGGAGCGCTGCTGCAAGTGCTCCAAGCAGATGTTTCATACCAGGTGCCATATCCTCAGAACGGAAGGTCGTCGGCAGGAGATTCGGCTGAGAAGTCAACGGGGGCTGGCTGGGGAGCCGGCTGTGCCGGGGCGGCGGGCTGATAAGAAGGTGCGGCGGGCTGCTGGGCATAGCCCTGTGCGGGGGCATAGCCGTCCTGGCCGTCGGGGCGCTTGCCCAGGAGCTGCATCGAGTCGCCGATTATCTCGGTGGTGAAGCGCTTGTTACCCGTCTGGTCATTCCACTGGCGGGTGCGCAGATGGCCTTCGATATAGACCGGGGTGCCTTTGCGGACATAGCGCTCGGCTATGTCGGCCAGTCCTCTCCAGAGGACGATATTGTGCCATTCGGTGTTTTCGTGCTGTTCGCCGTTGCGGTCGCGATAGCGCTCGGACGTGGCGAGGGGGAACGTTGCCACTTTAGCGTTGGTGCCGTTGTTCGAGTTTCCTTCAAGGTAACGGATTTCCGGGTCTTTGCCGACGTTACCGATTAACATTACTTTATTTAGTGACATATCGTTCTAAATATTTAAAACTTTCGCAATATAGTCTTTTTTTAGCGATTTAGCAAAAAAACTATGCGGAAGGTGCATCGAGCCGCAGGGACGGATTCCTGTCGGAAGTGCGGGCGAATATGAAGGCCACGGCCACCGCGGCGACGCACAGGGCAGTGAACATCAGCTCCACCGAAACCGGGCCGCTGAGCCAGGACGAAGCCTCGCGCGAGGAAGCGCCTTCCAGCACGAAACCGGCCAGCATCTTGAAGGACAGAAGGCCGAGGTTCTGGACCCAGTAGATAAGGGCGAAGGTGGTGCCCAGGACCTTGTCGGGGACTATCTTCGGGACCGAAGGCCACAGGGCGGCGGGCACCAGGGAATAACCGAAGCCGAGGAAGACCATTGCGAGATAGCCCCAGAAAGGAACGCCCTGCGGGGCGAAAGCCAGCAGCAGGTGGGCGGCCAGAGCCAGCAGGGAGCCGAGGACCATCCAGCGGGTCCCGCGGCCCTTCCTGTCCACGAGCATACCGAAAAGAGGAGCGAATATCACAGTGGAGAACGGCAGCATCGAGACCATCCAACCGGCGGCCGAAGCGGGGATATCGAAACGGGGGACCAATATGGCGCCCGCGAATTTCTTGAAGGCGATTATGCTGCTGTAGAACAGCACGCACAGCAGCCCAAGCAGCCAGAAGTTCTTGTTGGACAGGACTTTAAGCACATCGGAAAGGCGGAAAGGCTCTTCCTTGGAAGCTTCCGGAGCGGCAACCGCGGCATTCCTGTCGGCGCGGGCGTCGAGGGCCACGAAGAAGGCCCACAGGATCAGCCCCGCGGCCATCAGGCCCATACCGAAAACGGCCGGGCGGGCGGTCTCGGCGAGGGAATATACGTGACCGTCTACCTGGGCGACGATACGGGGCGAGAGCACAAGCGCGAAGGCCGTGCCCAGACGGGCTATGGCCAGCTGCAGGCCCATCGCCAGGGCCATAGGGCCGCCGCGGAACCATTTGGCGATGGAGCGCGTCACGGCCGTCCCGGCAATCTCGCTGCCAAGGCCGAACAGCATACATCCGGCATATGCAATCCTGAGCGAATGGGAACCTCCGTGGAGTAGTGCATACAGCACCGTGCCGGCCCCGAGCACCATCATCGCGACGAAGATGGTTCCCGTTATCCTCACGCCCCATTTATCCAGCAATATGCCGCACAGCACCAGGCCCCCGAAGACGCACAGCACCGAGTAGCCGCCGGCATACAGGCCATAATCAGCTGAATTCCAGCCGAGTGCGGTCATCGACGGATTCTCGAACAGATAGGATATGGACGAGAACATATCGTCGAAGTAGTACGATGCGAACATCGGCACCACCAGGCACGCAAGGGCCACCCACGCAAGCGGCCGGAAAGATGATCTGGAACCGGAGGGCATACTTTACTCGGCGATGTTGGGTTTCTCCAGGCCGAGGCCCTTCTTGCGGTCGACCACCTTGAGCACCAGGCCGAGGATGAGCGCCGCGACGCCGAGCAGTGCGAGCATCAGCAGGGGGGCCGTGTAGTTGAAGGCGGTGGGGTCCGTGACACCGGGATTGGTCTTGTCGAGCACCTTGCCGATGAGCAGCGGGAACAGCCACAGGCCTATGTTCTGGATCCAGAATATGAGGGCATATGCCGAGCCTATCACCTTGGCATCCACGAGCTTAGGCACGCTAGGCCAAAGCGCTGCAGGCACGAGCGAGAAGCTGGCGCCGAGCACCAGGATGGTGACATATGCCACTATGACGCCGCCCACTGCATTGCCCTTGAAGGCAGGCAGCACAAAGGCGAACGTGAGGTGGCAGGCAATCAGCAGTATGGCGCCGAGCACGAGCATAGAAGCACCCTTGCCCTTGCGGTCCAGATAGTTGCCGAGGATGGGGGTGATGAGCACGGCCAGCAGCGGGAACACCGCGAATATGGATTCGGCGCTCTGCCTCATAAAGCCCATATAGCAATAGACTACGAGGGTCGCCACGGCTATGCCCAGCAGTATATACTGACGGCTCTTGACCTTCTGGAAGTTGCTTGCAAATCCGGCTGCGGCCACCACCAGCATAATGACATACTGCACTATGGTCACGCTGCCTCCAGCCCAGAACGAAGAGGCGTCAGGAGGCGTGAGGGTGAGGTTGCACTGCAGCATATTGACGGCATATTTCTGGAAAGGGAATATGGCGCTGTAGTACAGCACGCACAGCAAAGCCACGATCCAGAAGCCTCCGTCGGAGAGGATGCGGCCTATGTCGCTGACCTTGAAGGGGTCGTCCTTCTCCTCGGCCTCGCCGGTCTGGCTGTCGAGCTTGCGGTCCATGAAGAAATAGACTATGCACATAATCAGCGCAATGCACAGCAGCACCACTCCGAAAGCGACGCTGCGGGAGACATCGACCTTGCCGCCGAGCCTGGCGAAGAAGGGGGAGAATATCATACACGTGGCAACGCCAAGACGCGCCAGGGCCATCTCAGAGCCCATCGCAAGGGCCATCTCCCTGCCTTTGAACCATTTGACTATACCGCGGGAGACCGTGATGCCGGCCATCTCGCAGCCGCAGCCGAATATCATAAAGCCGCAGGCGGCCAGCTTGGCGGAGGCGGGCATACCCCGGTAGAAGGGCGAGACTCCGAGCTCGTCGAACAGGGGAATATAGTTAAGGTTTGCGTTGAACCACGCTTCGAGGCCGCTTCCCATAAAGGCTTCACTCACGGCGAACCACTTTATCACGGCACCCACCAGCATCACTGCCGCGGAAAGCACCGCGGTGAAACGCACCCCCATCTTGTCCAGGATGATACCCGCGAAGATGAGGAAGAATACGAACACGTTGAGGAACACCTCCGAGCCCTGCATAGTGCCGAAGGCGGTGGAATCCCAGCCGCGGGTCTCCTGCATCAGATCCTTGATGGGAGAGAGGATGTCCATGAAGATATACGAACAGAACATCGCGAGGGCGAGCAGCAGCAGCGCCAGCCAGCGCATCGCTGCGGAATCGCGGAGGGTAGGTTTAGTAATATCTGCCATAATGCAATTGTTTGAGACTGCTAAATTAGTCAATTTTTTTGAATCCCCAACCCGCACCCGACACTTTTGGCCGAAAACGTCGGCCACGAGTTTGCCCGCGAACTGGCAGCCGGCGAAAAACGCCGAAAACGTCGGCTGCGGGCAAAGCCGATGGCAAGTCCGAAAAAATTGTTATCTTTGTGAACTATATGTACGAATTACTGGACAGCATAAACAGTCCCTCGGACCTGAGGAACCTTCAGGCACGGCAGTTGAAGCAACTCTGTGCAGAGATACGCGACTATATGGTGCGCTGCTGCGCCACCAATCCCGGCCACCTGGCCTCTAGCCTCGGGGCCGTGGAGCTGATAACCGCAATCCACTACGTCTACAACACCCCCTCCGACAAGGTAGTCTTCGACGTGGGGCATCAGGCATATGCCCATAAGATCCTGACCGGCAGGCGCGAAGCCTTCAAGGGCAACCGCACGCGGGACGGCATCAGCGGCTTCCCCAGCAGGGCCGAGAGCCCCTATGACGCCTTCGGTGCAGGCCACTCCTCCACCTCGATTTCCGCCGCCCTCGGCCTCGCCAAAGCGGCACAGATGCAGGGCACGGGCGAAAAGGTCATCGCCTTCATAGGCGACGGAGCCCTCACCGGCGGCCTCGCTATGGAAGGCCTAAACAACGTGGGCAACACCAACCTGCTCATACTCCTCAACGACAACAACCAGTCCATAGACAAGAACCTCGGTTCCGTCCACGACTACCTCCTCCGCCTCACCACCAGTTCCACCTACAACCGCATCAAGAACGGCATATGGAACCGTCTGCGCGAAGGCCCTTTCCGCCAGTGGCTCCAGAAAATCACCAAGGACACCAAGTCCAACCTGGTGCGAGGCTCCGGCGGCGCCTTCTTCGAAGCGCTGGGTTTCAGGTACTTCGGTCCCATAGACGGCAACGACATCGACCAGGTGGTGACGACGCTCCAGCGCCTCTCCC
>CACZBP010000030.1 GCA_902779495.1 uncultured Bacteroidia bacterium | reverse complement strand
GGGGTTCAGGCTGAGGCTCCGGCTCGGGTTCGGGTATAACGGGAACTTCTTCCTTCTTCTGGGGCTCCTCCTCTTCTTTCTTGGGGGTGCCGGCGAGGCTTGTGCTCTTGATAATCGTCTCGCGCACAGGCTCGTAGTCATCCTCATCATCCTGCTGCTTGCGGGTGTTCTTCTCGATGATTTCCTTCATCTTGATGTCCACCTGGGCAGCTTCCTTGGCGGCCTTGAGGTCGTCGCCGAACTTCTTTTCCAGAGCGGGAAGGTACTCGTCGGAGACCTTCACGTTAGGGTTCATTTCCACCTGGGCGCCTTTCTCGTTGAGGAAGTCAACGAGGGTGCCGAGGCCTATGTTGAATTGTTTTGTAAGTTTGCTAAGTCTGATTTCTGCCATATAAACCCCTTTTTATGTCACTAATCTTCGAATTCTGCCCGGAGGATATCCATAACTTCCGCTACGGTCTCGTCCTCGAGGTCCGCCCTCTTGGCTACGTCTGCGGGGGAGAGTGCAAGCACGCTCTTTGCCGTGTCGCAGCCGATGGACTGGAGTTTCTCTATGATCCAAGGCTCGATTTCGTTGCTGAATTCGCTCAGGAGGACATCTTCCTCACCGGAGTCGGATTCGTTGGCGTCGACTTCCCTCCAGACCTCTATCTCGCGTCCGACGAGCATACCGGCGAGCTTGATGTTGCATCCGCCGCGGCCGATGCCTTTCTTCACCTCCTCGGGCTGCATGAACACCTTGATCTTCTCGTCCTCGGATGCACCCATATCGATGGATGATATCTTCGCGGGGCTGAGGGCCCTCTGGATGAGGAGCTGGGTGTTGGCCGTCCACTGGATGACGTCGATGTTCTCGTTGCGCAGTTCGCGCACTATGCCGATGATGCGGGAACCCTTCACGCCGATGCAGGCGCCGATGGGGTCGATCCTGTCGTCATAGGATTCCACGGCGACCTTGGCCCTTTCTCCGGGGATGCGGACAACCTTCTTGATGGTGATGAGTCCGTCGTAGATTTCGGGGACTTCCTGCTCGAAGAGCTTGACGAGGAATTCGTCGGAGGTCCTGGAAAGGACGATATACGGAGTGGTGTTGTTCTTCATCTCCACGCTCTTGATGATGGCGCGGACGGTGTCGTTCTTCTTGAAGTGCTCGCCAGGGATCTGTTCCTGCTTGGGGAGCCTGAGCTCGTTGCCTTCCTCGTCCAGGATGAGGACTTCCTTGGCCCAGGTCTGGTAGACCTCGCCGGTGAACAGTTCGCCCACCTTCTCGGTGTAGGTGTTGTAGAGGTTGGCTTTCTCTATGTCCATTATGCGGCCCTGGAGGTTCTGCCTTATGTTGAGGATGCCCCTGCGGCCGAAGTCCTTCATCGATATGGCCTTGGCATATGTCTCACCCACTTCGTAGTCGGTCTCGCCCATAGCCTCAAGCTCTTCCAGGGAGATTTCCGTCGCGGGGTTCTCCACGGTCTCGACCACGTCGAGGTTCTGCCAGATTTCGCAGTCTCCCTTGTCGACGTTGATGATGACGTCGAAGTTGTCGGCGCTGCCGTAAGTCTTTGCGAGCTGGGTCATGAAGACGTCCTTGAGGACTCCCATCATAACCGGCCTGTCAATGTGCTTTTCGTCCTTGAAAAGCGCGAAAGCGGTCCTAAGATCAATTTTCTCTTCTGCCATTTTATGTGTTTGTTTTATAATTATTCAAATTTGATGTGAGGCTTGACGGAGTTGACTTCAGCCAGGGGGAAGGCTTCCTCCTTTGTCACGGTCTCCTTCTTTTTCTTTCCTTCGACAGCTTCCTTGGCCTGGTAGCTCAGGGTTATGCTATCCTCGCCTGCGGCAACCAGGGTGCCGACTATCTTGCGGCCTCCCTTGAGGAGCACCTCGACCTCGGACCCCACTGCCTTAAGGAACTGCCTGAGCACCTTGAAGGGCTGGTCCAGTCCGGCTGAGGAGACGGTCAGGGAATAGTCTTCCTCGTCACGGTCGAAGATGGCCTGGAAGCTTTCGCTCAGGGCCACGCAGTCATCCATGTCGACGGTGCCCTCGGCGGACTCGACCGTGAGCAGCACGTCGTTGTCCCGGCTCACCTGGGCGTCCACTATGAAACAGCCGCGTGCTGCGACCGCCTCTTCCATCTTAAGGAGAATGTCTTTTGATGTCATAAGCATTAAAAAAAGATAGAAGACCTGCGTCCTCTATCAAACTCACGGGTGCAAAGATACGCATTTTTTCCGATTATTTATAAATATAATGCTAAATTTGCAACGAAGTGTATGCTTTTTGCATCTATTAATCGTGCGGACTGTACCGCCTAAACTTGTTTTATATGCAATTCACCGCAAAGCAACTCTCCCAGATCCTCGGCGGAACCGTCGACGGAGACCTCGAAGCCGTCGTTACCGGTTTCGCGAAGATAGAGCACGGAAAACCGGGCAAACTCTGCTTTTTCGCCAATCCCAAATACGAACAGTACGTCTATTCGACCAAGGCTTCCATCCTGCTGGTCAACAAGGACTTCGTCCCCAAGGAGCCGGTCAGCGCCACGATGGTCCGGGTCGAAAACGCATATACGGCCATAGCCGACCTCCTCAAATATGTCTCCTCCGGCAAGAACGTCCACAAGCGTCACCGCGGCCGCCACAGCATCTGGCATTTCAGCACCCATTTCGGCAGGCGCGTCTGGGTGGGCGACCTCTGCTCGATAGGCCGGGACGTCACGATAGGCGACGACACGATAATATATGACAACGTCACCATAGGCGACGGCACGAAGATAGGCCGTAACTGCATACTCTACCCCGGCGTCCGCATCTATCCCGGTATGGTCATAGGCAACGGCGTCATCCTCCACGCCAACTGCGTGATAGGCTCCGACGGCTTCGGCAATGCGCCCCAGCCCGACGGCACCTGGGAGAAGATCGAGCACCTTGGCAACGTGATAATAGGCGACAATGTCGAAATCGGCGCCTGCACCACCGTGGACCGTGCCGAAATGGAATCCACCATCATCGGTAGCGGCGTGAAGATCGACAACCTCTGCCAGATAGCCCACAACGTGGTTATAGGCGACAACACCGTTATGGCCGCAATGACGGGCATAGCAGGCTCGGCCATCCTCGGAAAGAACTGCATCCTCGCAGGCCAGGTCGGAGTGGTCGGCCACATAAAGATAGCGGACCACACCACGGTCACCGCTCAGGCCGGAGTGATAGGCAACGTGCGCCAGAGCGGCCAGGTCCTCTCCGGTATGCCCGCCATCCCTCACGCCACCTTCCTGCGCAGCTATGCGAAGTTCAAACGCTCAGGCGAAGGGGACTAAAAATTGTAGTTTCAGGTTTTTTTGCTAACTTTGCGGTCCTTTTTGGAATTGATATGGTACAGAACACGCTGAAAAGACAATATGTATTTGAAGGTAAGGGACTTCACACCGGTCTCGTATCCAGGATGACCGTGTGCCCCGCACCCGAAGATTCCGGTATTGTTTTCCGGCGTACGGACCTTGGTGAAGATGCCCTGGTCCCCGCAGTTGCCGAGAATGTCAGCAGCACCGCCCGCAGCACCACGCTGTCGTGCGGCGGCGCTGAAGTCCACACTGTGGAGCACATCCTCTCCGCCCTCACCGGCCTCGGCGTCGACAACGCCCTCATAGAGATTGACAACGTCGAGGTCCCGATCCTTGACGGCAGTGCAAGGCTCTATGTGCAGGCCATTTCCGCCGACGGCCTTCTCCCCCAGTCCGCCCCCAGGAAGATGATAGACATCCCCTCGGTGGTGGAAGTGCGCGACGAAAAGAGCGGCTCCTGGGTCAGGATAGAACCCGCGAAGCACCCCCAGTATGAGATCACGGTCGATTTCGGCTCCCGCGTCCTCGGCGTGCAGAACGCCAAGTGGGACGGCGGCGAGTCCTATCTGCGCCAGATAGCACCCTGCCGCACCTTCGTGTTCTTCCACGAACTTGAATTCCTCTTCGCCAACAACCTCATAAAAGGCGGCGACGTGGACAACGCCATAGTCATAGTCGAACATCCCGTCACCCAGGACCAGCTGGACAGGATGACGGAACTTTTCGGCCAGCCTCAGCTCACCATCGACGAAAAGGGCTACCTTTCCAACCTCGAACTCCATTTCCCCAATGAATGCGGCCGCCACAAGTTGCTCGACCTCATCGGGGACCTGCGTCTTGCCGGCGGTTTCCTTAACGCAAGGATCACCGCATTCAAGCCGGGACACACCATAAACACCAATGCCGCAAAGGCCCTCAGGGCCCTGCTGGCCAAATAAAAGCGATATGAACAAAATCCATCCTCTTGCGTGCGTCAGCCCCAATGCCAAGCTGGGCGACAACATTGAGATCGGCCCCTATGCCTTTATCGACGACGATGTCGAGATCGGGGACGGCTGCAAGATTCACCCCCACGCCGTAATATATAAATATGTGAAGATGGGAAGCGGCTGCGAAGTCTTTCCCGGAGCCGTCATCGGCGCCATTCCCCAGGACCTCAAGTTCGAAGGCGAAGTCACATATGTGGAAATCGGCAACGACGTCACCATCCGTGAGTGCGCCACCATCAACCGCGGCACCAAGGCCAGCGGCAAGGGCGTGACCAGGGTGGGCGACAACACCCTCGTGATGTCCTACGTGCACATCGCCCACGACTGCAACGTCGGCAGGCACTGCATCCTGGTGAGCCACACCGGAATAGCAGGCGAGACCGACCTCGACGACTGGGCCATCCTCGGCGGCGGCACCCTCGTCCACCAGTTCACCAAGATAGGCACCCACGCGATGATCAGCGGAGGCTCCCGCCTGAACAAGGACATCCCTCCGTTCTCCATCTGCGGACGCGAGCCCATATGCTACTGCGGCGTCAACATAGTCGGCCTGCGCAGAAGGGGCTTCTCCTCCGATGCCATCCGCAACATCAAGGACATCTACGACATCCTCTATTTCCAGGGCTACAACATCTCCGACGCCTGCGCCAAGGTCGAGGCCGGATTCCCCAAGTCCGAGGAAAGGGACATCATCCTTAACTTCATCAAGAACTCTAAGCGCGGCATCGTCCGTGCCGGAGACCGCGACGAAAAGGGCAGTATGGAATAGTGCTCCTGAGCGTCGCATATTTTCCGCCTCTGAGCTGGTTTGCAGCTCTGGCAAGAGACTTTACCCTGTCGGCCGACAGGGTAATTCCGTCTGTGGTCCACCTCGAAGCCTGCGAGAACTACCAGAAGCAGTCCTGGCGCAACCGCTGTCGCATACTGACGGCAAACGGTCCGGAGAATCTGCTGGTCCCTGTGGTCCACGAAGGCGGAACATTCAAACTGCCGATAACCAGCATCCGAATAGATTACTCGGAGCCGTGGGTGACAAGGACCGAAAGGGCCATCTCCTCGGCCTACGACACGTCCCCTTTCTTCGAGCACTACAGGGACGACATATTCTCAATCCTGGAAAGCCGCTACGAGCGCCTCTGGGACCTAGACCTCGCCCTTATAGAGTACCTGCTGGACAAGTTCGGGATAGCCGCCCGGATATGCTTCACCCAGGATTATTCTAAAGATGTACCGGACGACCTCCGGGAGGTCATCCACCCCAAAAGGAAGGACACCGTCCTTGAGGACCTGGGACTGGAAAAGCCGTATTTCCAGGTCTTTTCCTGCAAATACGGCTTCCAGCCAAACCTTTCCGCGATAGACCTCCTTTTCAACGAAGGTCCCGCATCGATTTCATTCCTTAAAAGCGGAATCCGAAAGTGACCAGTGCATTCCACAGGGAGGACACCGTCGAGATTTCGGGGGAGTCTGCCGTGGGGTAGAGGTACTGGAACTTCTCGGGGTTGATCCTGGCCCTCAGGGCGAAGTCCATAAAGAAGGAACTACCTGAGTCATAGCCGATTCCGCCGGAGAATGTGTTGGTGTAGACTTTGTCCGAGGCGCCCATTATGGTGCCATCGAAAGGGGTGAAGGACAGAAGGGGGGAGATGGCCAGGTTGTAGCCTGCACGCAGGGCAAGGCTGGCGAGCCTCACTTCGAGTCCGGCCCTTATGTAGTGGGCAATTCCGAGGTAGTCGGAAACCTGCTTGTTGGATTCGTTGAAGGCGCTGTCGTCGGCATAGTAGTGCTCCCTGTACCTGGAGGTGCCATAGTCGGAGAGCTCATAGTCGGCGCTCAGGAGGCCGACACCGGGGATGGTGTAGGCAAGTCCGAAGGAATAGCGGGCAGGCATACTGAGGTCGTACTTGTATTCATACTCGCTGCTCCTGTCGCCTCCGTGGGAGTGTGACTTGCTGCCGTCTGTGAAGTTGGAGCTTCCCTGATACCAGCGCACTTCGCGAATCTGGCCGGCCGTCCTTGTCTGGACGGAGGCGCCTATCCTCAGGCCGTCGAAGGGAATTGCGATGATGCCTATCTTGGCATAGATTCCGGAACCGTCGGCGCAATACTGGTGGCTGTAGCGCATATCCTCGAACCTGGCCGCGGATGAAGTGCCGTCACCGTTGGAGACGCTGCAGGGGAAATCCGCAGGGTTGACTGCTACTTCCCTGAGGGTAACGTCCCTTGTGTAGGAGAACTCGAGGAGGCCGATGTTACCTCCAATCATAAACCTGTCGGAGAAGTTGAAGCCGAGGTTTATCAGAATGTCCTGTTTGCTGCCCCTTTCCTTGAAGCTGTACTCCTGGTCGATGTCGCCGCGCATAGGGTAGCCAGGGGTCGTGTTGTCCTGGACGGGGCTGATGTACGGGGCTCCGTCGACACCGGTGGCGGGGTTCACGACTCCGGTCTGGTAGCCAATTGCTGCAGGCCAGTCGGTGTAGTAGTCCAGGTTCGACAGATTCTTGTCGTTGAGGGCTGCGGAGCTGATCTGGTAGCGGGTGGCATAGTCGGCCAGGAAGCCCATATAGGAGTTCTGGTTGTTCCTGCCGGATGTGCTGATTCTGGAGTTGTAGATGTCCGTGGTGTTGCTGACGAATCCGAAGGAGACGGCCTTGAGGCCCGACGTGCGGTGGGTGTCCATCGTCACGACGGCGCCGATGTTGGGCATATTGAGCCGGCCCCTGGTGTTATGGTCGGGGTTCGCGCCGTTGAACCTGGAGGTGCCCGAGAATATGGTCAGGGCAGGGGTAATCGTGAACTGCGACCAGCTGTTGACGGCTGAGCCTGCGGGGTTGATCCCGATCGAGCCGAGGTCTCCGCCGAGGGCGGTCACGGCATTGCCCAGACCCGCCGAGCGGGCTGTTCCGTAATAGGTGTTCTCTCCAAAGAGGAGAGCCTCTCCGGCACCCTGCGCTGCGGCGGTGAAACCGGCGCACAGGATAAGACCGAATATTACAATACTCTTTCTCATATCATTGTCCTCCAATTATTTATCTTCTGCCAACGGCGCTGCCACCGACGGAGTGGGAACCCGAGGAATGGCCGCCTGATGAGTGGCTGCCTCCGGAAGAACGGCCGCCGCCGGAATAGGAAGAGCCGCTGCTGCGGTAGCTGCTTCCGGACGAAGAGCTGCGGTAGCTGCTGGAAGAGGAACCGCTGCTGCGGTAGCTGCTTCCGCCATATGAACTGCTTGACCTTGAGGAAGATGAGCTGCCTGAAGACCTGCGGTAGGTGCTTGAGCTGGCGGCCCTGGAACTTGACGCGGATGTGCCGGAAGAGCGGCGCACTGAAGACTGCGAGGAAGTTCCTGCATATCCGGCCTGCCTGCGGACGGAAGCCGAGCTGGTCGAGCGTGATGCTGCGGCGTTGCCTGTGCCGCGGCGTACTGTCGCGGAGGCGTTGCCTTCGGTGCGCACGGTGCGGGTCGCTGACGATTTGGTGCCCGTCAGGGTCCTCCTGCTCACTGAGCTGGCCATAGTGCGTCCTTCCGCGCCGGCTTTGGTCGTCCTGCGGGAATCACGGGAGCTTACCGCCGAAGGAGTCGGGGCCAGTCCGGGACGGCCTGTTCCCCAGGGCTTGCTGTTGTAGTGCAGACGGCCATATCCGCCGTAGTAGCCGTGGCCATAGCGGCCGTAATAACGGTCGTAGTAATGGCCGTAATAGTGGTGATGGTGCCAGCCATAGTAATAATAGGGGCTGTACCAGCCGCTGTAATACCACGGGTCATAGTACCAGGACCTGTAGGCCCAGGAATCATAGTACCAGGGATCCCAGTACCAGGAGCTGTAATACCAGGGACGGTAGTGCCAGGAGTGCCAGCCGTTGTAATACCACGGCGAGGCGCCCCAATACCAGCTGCTGTAGACCCAGGGGTCATAGTACCAGGAACTGTAGTGCCAGGGGGAGTAGCCCAGGAAGAGGTCGTTGTCATAGACCGTTACGGTGGCGGAGCCTTCGTCCCTGAAGGTGACTTTGGCCGCCTTTCCCTTGGGGACGACGACTGTGTCCCTCTGTCCGGAGGCGATATATATTTCCGAACCCTGTGTCTCGTCTACGAGCTGCTGTACTTCGGCGTCAGCCGCCGTGATCTGCTGGATCTGGGCTGCGTTATGCCGGTAATAGATTCCGTCCTGAAACTGTCCTCCGGCAATCTGAGCCGAAGAACCGCACGCGGACAGTGCGAGCAGCGCTGCCGCAAGTAGTGTGATGTTCTGTTTCATATTCGGTATCTCCTTTATTTTCCAATAAAAAATCCGTATATTTGCAAGGTATTGCAGGAGGTATCTGCAATTATTGGACCTTTTGCATTGCAAGATTAAAAAAATTAACTGTAAAATACAAGTATAATCGTATAAAATGGCAGATCAGATAACGAAAAGGTCGGAGAATTATTCCCAGTGGTACAGCGACCTCGTGGTCAAGGCGGACCTTGCAGAGCAGTCCTCAGTGAGGGGATGTATGGTGATTAAACCCTATGGCTATGCCATATGGGAGAAGATGCAGAGGACCCTTGACGATATGTTCAAGGCCACCGGCGTGCAGAACGCCTATTTCCCCCTGTTCATCCCTAAATCCTTCTTCAGCAAAGAGGCAGAGCACGTGGCCGGCTTCGCCAAGGAGTGCGCCGTTGTGACCCACCACCGCCTGATGAACGACCCCGGCGGAAAGGGCGTCGTAGTGGACCCTGAAGCAAAGCTTGAGGAAGAATTGATTGTCCGCCCCACCTCAGAGACCATCATATGGAGCACTTATAAGAATTGGATCAAATCCTGGCGCGACCTCCCCATCCTGTGCAACCAGTGGGCTAATGTCGTCCGTTGGGAGATGCGCACGAGGCTTTTCCTGCGCACCGCCGAGTTCCTCTGGCAGGAAGGCCACACGGCCCACGCCACCGCCCAGGAAGCGATGGAGGAGACCGAGCGTATGGTGAATGTCTATGCCGACTTTGCCCGTAACTATATGGCCATCCCCGTGATCGTCGGCCACAAGAGCCCCAACGAGAGGTTCGCCGGCGCCCTCGACACTATGACCATCGAGGCTATGATGCAGGACGGCAAGGCCCTCCAGGCCGGTACATCCCATTTCCTTGGCCAGAACTTCGCCAAGTCCTTCGACGTGAAATTCGCTAACAAGGAAGGCCAGCTGGAATATGTCTGGGCCACCTCCTGGGGCGTCTCCACCCGTCTTATGGGCGCCCTCGTGATGGCTCACGGCGATGACAACGGCCTGGTGCTTCCTCCGGCCCTCGCCCCCATCCAGGTGGTGATGGTTCCTATTTATAAGACCGATGAGGAGCGCTCCGCAATCATCGCGAAGATGGAGGAGTTCAAGAAAGCCCTCGAGGCCAAGGGCCACAGCGTCAAGATCGACGACCGCGACACCCTGCGTCCCGGCTTCAAGTTCGCCGAGTGGGAGCTCAAGGGCGTGCCTGTACGTATGGCGATGGGTCCCCGCGACCTTGCCGCCGGCACGGTCGAAGTGGCCCGCCGCGACAATATGACCAAGACGACCGTCCCCCTCGAAGGCCTGGAGCACAGCGTCGAAGACCTTCTCGCCGACATCCAGAAGGGTATATATGAAAAGGCCCTGGCCTTCCGCGCATCCAACGTGGAGAAGTGCGACGACTGGGAGGAGTTCAAGGCCAAGATAGGCACCGGCAAGTTCCTCCTCTGCCACTGGGACGGCACGGCCGAGACCGAGCAGAAGATAAAGGACGAGACCAAGGCCACCATCCGCTGCATCCCCGTGGATTCGTTCGTGTGCGAGGAAGAGGGCAAGGATATATATTCAGGCAAGCCTTCCAAACAGAGGGTAGTTTTCGCAATTGCATATTAATCAGAAGTTTATGAAAAAGATATTCATCGTTTTGACCATAGCCGCGGCATCTTTCGCCCAGGCTTTCGCCCAGGATGTGACCGATGCCCAGGCCGCCGCCGAGCAGGCCGCCGCGGCAATAGCCGACGCCCCTAAGGAAGAGGCCGAGGCCCCCGCTCCCAAGTACTGGAGCGAGAGCGTCCTCACCAACATCAGCTTCACCCAGCTCCTTCTGAAGAACTGGGCCGCAGGCGGTTTCAACGCCTTCACCCTTGCCGGCAACATCGACGCCAACGCCAACTACGCCAAGGACAAGATGAAGTGGAACAACCGTCTCCAGCTGGACTACGGCTTCCTCTATTCCCAGGACAAGCCTATCCTCCAGAAGAATAAGGACCGTATGTATCTTGAAAGCAAATGGGGCTATGCCACTCCCATCCGCCATCTGGACTATTCTGCCAACTTCAGCTTCCTCAACCAGTTCGACAAGAACTACACCTACGGCACCCCGGCCTCCGACGGTGTCACTGAGCCCACCAAGGCTGACTGGCTTGCAGCCCGCGCGCTGAAGTCCGGCTTCCTCGCCCCTGCATACATCACCCTCGGTCTTGGAGTCGACTGGACCCCCTGGGACTGGCTGGCAGTGAACTTCACTCCTCTGACCGGAGGTCTCGTAGTGGTGACCGTCCCTGAGCTCCGCAAGACATATGGTATGGCCCTTGTGGATGGCAGCACGACCGACTACAAGCCCCTTAAGTTCCAGTTCGGTGCCCAGCTCAAGGTCGATGCCAAGTGGGTCATCAACGACAACTTCAGCTACACCACCCAAGTCGTCCTCTTCACCGACTACCTCGACAAGCCCTTTGTCAAGAACCGTGTCACCTGGGACAACAAGGTCTTCTGGAAGCTGGCGAAATTCTTCGCCCTCACCCTGACGACCAATATGATCTACGATCCGAACGTCACCATTCCCGACCTCGGCCACGACGGCATCCAGTTCAAGGAATTCCTCGAGTTCGGCTTCACCTATACGATTGCTTCCAAGTAATTATGCAGCAGCTCTTTGAAGATATCCTTCAGGAATTGCTCCCTCCCAGCGGGGGAGCAATGCTTGTTGCGGTGAGCGGCGGGCCGGATTCGATGTGCCTGGCGGACCTGGTCCTGCGCAGCGGGAGGCCATTTGCCGTGGCGCATTGCAATTTCACCCTTCGTGGAAAGGAAAGCGATGCCGACGAGGCTCTGGTGCGTTCCTGGTGTGATGATAACGGGGTGCGCTGCTTTGTCAAATCCTTCGACACTAAAGGCTATGCCGCCGCCCGCTCGCTCAGCATAGAGATGGCCGCCCGGGAGCTTCGCTACCGATGGTTCGGCGGGCTGTGCAAGGCTGAAGGTTTCGAGGGCGTGGCTGTCGCCCATAACGCTCAGGACAATGCCGAGACGCTGATTCTCAACTTGTTACGTGGCACAGGCCTTCGCGGTATAATGGGAATGCCCTCGCGCGGCCGGGTCCCCGATCCGGACTATTCCTCAGTCTGGCTTTACCGCCCGCTGCTGACCTTTTCCAGGGAGGAGATAGAGGCCCACAACAAGGAATTCAGCGTCCCTTCCAGGCAGGATGCCACCAATGACGAGACGCTCTTCAAGCGCAACAAGGTGCGCCACAAGGTCTTCCCTGTCTTCAAGGAGATAAACCCTTCCTTCCTCGACACCCTCTCGGTTGATATGAACCACTTCGCGCAGGCGCAAAGCATTGCGGATGAGTGGTTTGAACAGCAGTGCGGGCGCATCGCCCCCGATGGCTCAATAAGCCTTGGGAAACTTGGCGGATGCAGCCACCCGGACTATTTCCTGTTCCGCTATCTTTCTCCATATGGCTTCAACCCTTCAGTGATTTCCTCGCTTGTCAGGCTTCTCACCGAAGGGGAGACCATCTCCGGGAAGGTGTTCCGAAGTGAGGAATATGAGCTTGTCTGCTCTTCTTCCAAGCTGATTCTGAGGCCTTTGGAGTCCTCGCCCCGGCAGGATTCAATAGTGATAGAGGCCCCGGGGGAATATGTCCTCGGAGACAATTCCTTCAGCGTCGAGGTGGTCAGGGCTGAGTCCCTGCCTTCCTTCAAGACTCCCGGCATATCGGCCATAGACGCCGACTGCCTGCATTTCCCTTTCGTGGTGCGCCGTCCCGCCCCGGGCGACTGGTTCCAGCCTCTGGGCCTGCGGGGCCGCAAGAAGCTGAGCGACCTGTTCGTGGACCTGAAATATTCCCTTCCCGACAAGGACGCCGCCCTGGTGGTCGCTCCCGTTGGGGGCGATTCCCATATCGTCGCCCTGGCCGGAGCGAGGATAGATGAAAAATTTAAAGTGAAAGACACTACACATTCCTGCATAAAGATAACACTAAGATGAATAAGAAACTCTCCCTCAATCCCAACGAGGTGGTCGCCTTCCTCGGCAAGGAGCCCAAAGACTTTACCAGGGCCGATATGCTTTCCTTCATAACCGAAAGGGGCATACGTATGGTGGATTTTATGTATCCGGCTGAGGACGGAAGGATAAAGACCCTGAATTTCTCGGTGACCAGCCTTGAATATATAGAGACCGTCCTTTCTGAAGGCGAAAGGGTTGACGGCTCGAGCCTGTTCCCTTCCTTCGTTGAGGCCGGCAACAGCGACCTTTACGTCGTTCCCCGCTACAGAACCGCCTTCGTGGATCCTTTCGTGGAGATTCCCACCCTTTGCTTCCTGTGCTCCTTCTTCGACAAGGACGGCAATCCTTTCGACTGCGCCCCGTATCACACCCTGATGCGTGCCGAAAAGGCTTTCGAGGAGTCCACAGGCCTCAGCTTCGAGGCGATGGGAGAGCTTGAATATTACGTAATTACGGAGGATGACGGCCTTTTCCCTGCCACCGACCAAAGGGGCTATCACGAGAGCGAGCCCTTCGCCAAGCTGAACGATTTCCGCCGCGAGTGCATGGACCACGTGGCCCGCACCGGCGGCCAGATGAAATACGGTCACAGCGAGGTGGGCAATTTCACCCTGGACGGCAAGGTCTATGAGCAGAACGAGATAGAGTTCCTTCCCAACCCGCTGGATACGGCTGCAGACCAGCTTCTTATCGCCAAGTGGGTCATCCGCAACCTTGCATATAAATATGGCTACGACGTGACCTTCGCCCCGAAGATCATCGTCGGCGAGGCCGGCAGCGGAATGCATATCCATATGCGCATTATGCGCGACGGAGTCAACTGCACGCTCGGCCCTGACGGCAAGCTTTCCGAGGAGGCACGCCGCGCCATTGCCGGCCTGATGCTTATGGCACCTGCCATCACCGCTTTCGGCAACAAGAATCCGACTTCATATTTCCGCCTGGTGCCCCATCAGGAGGCTCCGACCAACGTCTGTTGGGGCGACTGCAACCGCTCCGCCCTCGTGCGCGTGCCGCTTGGCTGGTCCACCGGCAAGGATATGGCCTCGCTGGCCAATCCGAACGAGCCCGCAAGGGCCCTCGACACCTCCGGCAAGCAGACCTTCGAGATGCGTTCCCCGGACTGCTCGGCGGACATCTACCAGCTGATGTCAGGTCTTTGTGCAGCAGCACGTTACGGCCTAGAGATGGATCCTGCCGAGGCCCTCAAAATAGCCGCCGACAAGTATGTTGATATGGACATCCACCGGCCTGAATATGCCGGCAAGCTTGCAGCCCTGGATTCCCTCCCGACCTGCTGCAGCGAATCGGCCGACTGCCTGGAGAAAGTCCGTGCGGTCTTCGAGGCGCGCGACGTCTTCCGTCCCAGGATGATCGACGGCATCGTCAAGTCGCTCCGCTCCTTTGACGACGCCGACCTTCACGCCCGCGCCGACCAGGACGCCGACCTTATGCGCCGCCTGGTCGAGAAGTACTTCTACTGCGGGTAGAGTTATTTGATGATAGTGAATTTACCGACGAGGGGGAGTTCCTTGGTTTCGCCCTTGACGGCGTTAATGATACCGATGATGGCGAGGATCAGGATGGCGATGTTGAGGATCCAGCTGATGAATGCAATGGAGGGGATTTTGCCGATGGCAAAGGATACAATGCTGCAAATCAGCAGGATAAGGCCCTGATTGGTGTGGAAGCGGGCGAACTTGGATTCCTTGGCGGCGAGCAGGGGGACAAGCACGAGGATGCCAAGGTATGCAAGCACTGCCATCACTTTGTTGGAAGAGGCGTCTGCGGGGTCGACTCCTGGAGCGGCTGCGGGAGCGGCTTCGGGGGCGGCAGCCTCGGGAGCAGCGGCGGCAGCGGGCTCAGCGGCAGCAGGCTCGGCAGCGGCAGGTTCTGCCACGGGGGCTTCAGCGACAGGATTGCCTCTGCGCTCTTCTATTGCAGCGGTAATACCTTCACGCATCTTTCCTCCGACATTGGAGAAACGGAGTTCCTTGCCGTCGACGAGCTTGATGATGAAGCCGCTGATTCCATACTTGGAACAGCCTTCGATTTCGGAGATGTTGAT
>CACZBP010000029.1:22370-29406 GCA_902779495.1 uncultured Bacteroidia bacterium | reverse complement strand
TATTAATTCAAATAATTTCGTAACTTAGGGGGCCGGTATATTTATATACCGACCCTTTAAGATATGACTAAAAAACTGATAACCTTAGCTGCAGCGCTTCTGGCTGCGTTTTCCTGCACCTGTCCCAAGACAGATCACGCAAAATGGACCTATGATACGGTCGTCTACGAAGTAAATGTCCGGCAGTTTTCTCCCGAAGGCACCTTCGCTGCCGTCAAGGCCGAAGTTCCCCGCCTGAAAGAGCTCGGAGTGGATATCCTCTGGCTTATGCCGGTCTATCCCATCGGCGAGGCCGAGCGCAAAGGCTCCCTCGGCTCCTATTATGCCGTCCGGGACTATAAGGATGTCAACCCCCTCTTCGGCACGATGGCCGATTTCGACGCCCTCCTCGCCGAGGTCCACAAGGCCGGGATGCGCCTTATCCTCGACTGGGTCCCCAACCACACCGCCCCGGACCACCCGTGGATAACAGAACATCCTGACTACTACAAGCTTGACTCCCTCGGCCGTCCCACCTTCGACGCCGACTGGAACGACACCCGCACCCTGAACTATGCCAATCCCGAGGTCCGCAAGGCAATGGACGACGGCCTCCGCTTCTGGCTTGGCAAGGGCGTGGATGGTTTCCGCTGCGATATGGCCGGTATGGTCCCCACGGACTACTGGGAGTGGCAGATTCCTTCCATCCGCAAGGATTTCCCTAAGTGCTACTGGCTTGCCGAGGCCGAAACCCCTGACCTCTCGGACGTTACCAAGACCTTCGACGCCACCTACAGCTGGGAGCTCCACCACCTGCTGAACGACGTAGCCCAGGGTAAGAAGCCCGCCAGCGATATAAAGGCATATATAGAGAAAGACGCAGTCAATACCCCTGCCACCGCCTTCCGCCTTATGTTCACCTCCAACCACGACGAGAACAGCTGGGCCGGCACCGAGTTCGAGCGTATGGGCGATGCCGCCAAGGTTATGGCGGTCCTGTGCTTCACCCTCCCCAAGGGCCAGCCGCTCATCTACACCGGCCAGGAAGTCGGCTTCAACCACCGTTTCCTCTTCTTCGAGAAGGATCCTATAACAAGCTGGGAATCAAATGAATATACTGAGTTCTACAAGGAGCTCACCGCCCTGCGGCACGCCCACAAGGCCCTCGCTGCCGGCGAGGCCGGCGCCCCCGCCCAGTGGCTTGAAGGCTATCCCGAAGGCGTCCTTGCCTTCCGCCGCTCCCTGAAGGGCGACTCCGTCACCGTGGTGGCCAACCTCACCCCCGAAAGCGTCACCCTCCCCGGCGGCGAAACCCTCGATGCCTGGGACTATGAAATTGATTGACAAGTAATTACACACAATATTTATTAACAACCAAAAAAGCGTATGAAAAAATTACTTTTCGCTGCGGCCATCGCCGCACTCGCACTTGTCTCCTGCTCAAAGACTGAGACCTCAGTCCAGCAGGGCCCCCGTGCTGTAAAATTCTCCTATGAGAACATCGCCACTTACACAGTCAAGGCTGGTGCTATCAATGGCGAAACCCCTTCCCAAGTCGGTATTTTTGCCGCCGACCTTGATGCTGACAATGTGGCAGCCAATGTATCAGGTAGCACTCTGACCCCTACGTCCACCATTAACTGGAAGCCCGGCCAGGTCGATCCTACAACTTTCGTTGCTTATTATCCTTATGCTGCATCTCGTACCGTAACCGCTGCTGCATTCATTCCTCCTTACAACCAGAATTCAGGAGATGTTGATTTCAGCGTTTTTGACAACTTCGTAACCGCGGTGAAGACTGCTGATCCGGAGACTACGGTTGCCCTCTCATTCTCCCATCCTTTCGCAAAACTGCGTCTCAACATTACCAATAACCTTGGTCTAGACGTGGTTGATTTCATCAAGATTTCCGGCATCAAACTCGCCTCTGCGATTGATATCTCAACCGGCACCATCACACTTGCAGACGATGCAGCAGACCAGTATCCTTGCCCTGTTACTGCTAACGAGGTTTATGAACTGGTTCTTGCCCCTCAGACAGCATCTCCTGTAATTGAGGTTCACACGATCCAAGGCTCAACCTACACTTTCACCATCACAAGTCCTTATGCATTCGCCGCTGGAAAGATAGCTGTTGCTGCTCTTACCCTTTCCACTTCATCTTCAGGCACTTCCGGCCTTGTCGCTTCTTCATACACCTTTGATGTAACCGAATGGGCCACCGAAGACACCCCGCTTCCGTGGGAGATCCCGTTGAAGTCGTCAGCGCCAATTACTGGTATGCCATAGGTACCATCAATGGCTCCAGCTGGGATATCGACTATCCTATGACCTACAATGACAACGGAGAATGGAAGATTACCCTCACCTACACCGCCGGTCAGGAATTCAAATTCCGTAAGAACAAAGACTGGGCTACACAGTTTGGCAACAATGGAACGGCGACGCTTCCGATTGAAGCAAACTACACCCCTGTCGCAGGCGGCGAGAATTTCGTTCTTGCTGAAAGTGGAACCTATGATATTTATCTGACACCTGCAACTCCTAAGATTTGGGTTGTTAAACAGTAGTCCGACATAGTTGCCAACCGTTATGAAAAAGATATTCGCAATAGCACTCGGCGTTCTCGCGCTTGCTGCCTGCCAGCGCGAGGCCCAGCCGGTGAAGACCGCCGGCACACGCGAGGTGAAATTCACCACCACGCTTAACAACTACGTCGTCAAGGCCGCCGAATTCGAAGGCAGCGTGCAGATCTTTGCAGGCGATCCCATCAACGAGGCCACCGATGCCGCCATCGACGCCACCAACAGCGCTCTCACTCCCACCACCAAGATCTATTGGAAGGACGAGCAGACCGCAACCACCACCTTCGGTGCCTACTATCCCGCCCCTGATACTCAGGAAGGCGTTGAATCTGCCTTTACATATGACCTCGTCAACGTTTCCGTCGTTGGTGATGAGTTCCTCAGCACCCAGGACTTAGAGTATCATAACAAGTATCTCACGGCATTCGCAAAGGATGTCACTCCTGAGACCCCTGTGGCCCTGAACTTCTCCCACCCCTTCGCGAAGCTCATCATCTCGGTGGAGAACAACAAGACCGAAGCCATAGGATAGCCGCGTCACCCTGGTCCCGACCGCCCAGGATGACGGTTCATATGTAGCCATCATCGCTCCTGCGACCGCACAGCCCGTCATCAGGATCACCGTGGGCAACGACACCTTCGTCTTCGCCCTTGCCGCTGCGGTGGCTTTCGAGGCCAACAAGGTATATACCGCCGAGGTTTCCATCCCCGCCGATGCTCCCGCCCCGACTCCCGGCTCCGAGATAGCTTTCGGCTTCACCGTGACCGACTGGGCTGAGACTCCCACCCCTCTGACATATACCGACGTCACCGATGTATGGTATGTCTCCGGTACCGTCTATCAGGGTGCGACCGCTCCTGCCACCGCATGGGGTGAGGATATCGAGATGGTCAAGGGCGGCGACGGCAAGTATTCCGTGACCGTCAACTACGACGAAACCATCGAGGGCGATCCCGGCTTCCTTATCCACAAGGTCAACTACATCCAGAAGCTCGGTCTCTATGAGGCCGGCCAGATGAACATCGCCTACGGCTATCACCTCCTCGTCGGCGGTGAGAACATCCGTATCGCCACGTTCGAAAGTGAAGTTGCAACTCCCGTTACCGGAAGCATAACCATCACCCTCGATCCCGCAGACAACAACAATGTCACTATCGACGTAAACTAATAACCTTTATATCAAGATTTTATGAAAAAGATTCTCGCAATTGCACTCGGTGTGCTGGCTTTCGCGGCCTGCTCCCGTGAAGCGGCTCCCGTAAAGGTGGACAACTCCCGTGAGGTGAAGTTCACCACCAACATCAACACCTTCACAGTGAAGGCTGGAGAGCTCGAAGGCAAGACCGTCCAGGTCCTCGCCGGAGCCCCCATCAACACCGGTTCGGCAGCGACTGTCGCCGGAACGTCCCTGACCCTTGCCAACAAGATCTACTGGCAGGAGGACCAGGTGGAACCCACGACTTTCGTCGGTATCTACCCTGGCAACAACCAGACTTCCACGTCGATTCCCAGCTATTCAATCACAGACGACTATGGCTACCACTCGACGTTTATGACCGCAACCGCAAAGGATGCCGCTCCCGGAACCACGGTTGACCTCAACTTCAAACACCCCTTCTCCAAGGTGGTCGTTAATGTGACCAACAACCTTACCGGCGCTCCCGCCATCTCCAAGGTCACCCTCGAGGGTGTAGTCCTCACTGCAGACCTTGACCTTGCCGCCGAGACCCTCACCCTTGGTGCTGACAAGGCCAACATCGACGCTGCAGCTATGGAAGACGGCTCATTCGCAGCCATCATAATGCCTCAGACCGTGAAGCCGACCCTGGTCGTCACCGTCGGTGAGAAGAGCTACAGGTTCGTCCTCGCAGCCGACTTCACCTTCGTCGCCAACAAGTCCTACACGGCAGCCGTCACCCTGAATGACACCACCGTTCCCGTAGAGGAACTCCCTGTCGACCTCACCGTCACCGTGACCGACTGGGAGGATGCCGACGCCGCCCTGGCCTACGAGCCTGAGGCCGAAGCCGCCCCCGAACCCCTTCCTGTCACCGAGCTTTATCTTCTTGGTGACGGATGCGATGCCAGCTGGTCCCTTGATGCTGCCATTCCGCTTGCCAAGGAAGGCAATGTGTTCTCAGTAACTGCCAACCTCGCGGCTGACAAGATCTTCCGTTTCATCTGCTCGAAAGACTGGTTCCCTTCAGTCGTCAAGGATAAGGCTACCGGAAAAGCCGTTTATTGCGCGTCCCAGGCAGAATGGGATGCCAACAGTGCTGACAACTATGATCATTTTACCGTCGCGCAGGCCGGCTCATATGACATCGTCGTAGACATCCTCGAGAAGACAGTCACCTTCACCCGCAAGGGCGATGTGGTGCTTCCTCCTCTCGACCTTTCCGAGCTTTACATCATAGGAGATGGCGTATCAACCGGCTGGAGCCTTGATGCCGCCCCTCAGCTCACCAAGTCCGGTGACATTTTCACCATCACCACTCACCTGGCTGCCAATGCCATATTCCGTTTTGTCTGCCAGAAGGACTGGTATCCCGCACTTGTAAAGGGTGACACCGAAGGAACTGTCAAGTATGTTTCCGGAGGCGATCCCGAGCACTTCACGGTCCCTACTTCCGGAACCTACACCATCACCATCGACCAGGCAGCACGCACGATATCCTTCGTCCTTGACGAGGCTGATCCCGAAGATGTGTGGTATGTGATCGGTAACGTCTATGACGACGATCCCGCCGCAGAGGCCTGGGCAGTCGACTTCCCTATGGTTAAGGGGACCGACGGCAAGTGGAGCATTACCATCAATGTCACCGGCGAGTTCAAGTTCCGTGCATATTCCTCCGCAACTCCTGATGCCAACAAGTGGAATACCACTCTCGGCATGTGGGCATCTGACTCCAACACCGTCATCGACATAGCCAACACCTATGGTCTTGCTACTGATGCCCAGGGCAACAAGAACATCGCCTTCGCCGAGACTGGCCAGTACACCCTCGTGCTTGATGGTACAACTCTCTCAGCAACAAAACTTTAAGTTTAGATTATGAAGAAAGTATTAGCATTCGCACTTGCGATCCTTTCCCTCGCTGCGGTTTCCTGCCGCAAAGGGGAGATGGTTCCGCAGCGCAGCGGCGACGCCGTGAAGTTCTCCGTAGCGATGAACTCCTTCGACGTCAAGGCCACTGACAATGCTTTCGAGGCCGGTGACGAAGTGGGTATCTTCGCAGGCACCCCTATCAACGCCACCAACGTCAAGGGTTCCATCTCCGGAACGACCCTGACCCCGGCCACCGAAATCAAATGGGTTGAGGACCAGACCGCCAGCACCAAGTTCGCAGCATATCTGCCCTACAACTCCGCCGTCACGTCCCCGTCCTTCATCCACGTTGTGAACACGGACCAGACTGCATATGCCGCCTATCAGGCTTCCGACCTTCTGGCCGCAAGCGTGACAGCAGCTCCCCGCACGACGGTGGCATTCGCCCTTAAGCATCAGCTCTCCAAACTCATCGTCATCCCCACCTGTGAGGATCCCGCTGAGACCGTGACGGAAGTCGTCGTGAAGGAACTCGTCATAGAGTCCTCCGTCGACCTGCTTGCCGGAACGGTTGCCCCCGGAACGGCCAAGAGCGGCATCAAGGCTGGCGCAGCAGTCTCCGGCAACGGCGGACAGGGCTTCGTGGCCATCCTCGTTCCCCAGACCGTCCAGCTCGGCCTGACCGTCACCACCTCTGCCAACCGTGTCATCGAGTACTCCCTCGCGGAGGCCAAGGCCCTTGCTTCCGGCAAGGCCTACAAGGCAGAAATCTCCGTGAAGAAGGCCTCCGTCGAGCCCGGCCCTGCAACTCCTGCAGAGTTCACAGTCAGCATAGTTGACTGGGAGTCCGCCGAAGACCTCTCTTTCTACGACACCGACGCTCCGCTGCCCAATCCCAATGAGGGCAAGTGGTCTGTGATCGGCCTCGGAGGCGACTGGGACACCGACATCTGGATGGAGGAGACCTCCGAAGGTGTCTGGGAAGCCGACATCACCTATGCCGAAGGCGGCTTCAAGCTCCGCCAGGACGGCAAATGGTCCACCGAGACCGAGACCCACGCCGAGGCCGGTATGCCTGCCGCAGCCGAAGGAACTGTCCCCGTGGACGGCAGTGAATATGGCCTCTGGGGCTCCAACAACAAGGGCATAACCCTTGCCGCAGCGGGTGAATATCACCTCAAGTTCATCACCGACGGCTACAAGTTCTATGTCACTCCCAAGGGCGAACCTGCACCCGAGCATCCTGAGATTACTGCCCTGTATATCCTTGGAGAAGCCACGGACAATGGCTGGGCTCTTAATACAATGCCGCAGTTCACCAAGGAAGGAAATGTGTTCACCCTCACCACTAACCTTGCCACTGGCAAGCAGTTCCGTCTTATGACGCAGAACGCTGACTGGTATCCCGGCATAGTGAGGGAA
>CACZBP010000029.1:14727-22292 GCA_902779495.1 uncultured Bacteroidia bacterium | reverse complement strand
CAGACTGGGATGCAAACAACACTGTCTGGGATCACTTCTCCGTGTCCGAGAGCGGTTCATATGAAATCGTCTTCGACGCTGCCGCCTGGACCCTCTCGCTCACCCGCAAGGGAGATGCGCAGGAAGCTCCCATCGAGGTTGATGAACTCTACCTCCTTGGAAGCGGCTGCGACACCGGCTGGAGCATTGACGATATGCTTGCCTTCACCAAGGACGGCAACGTATTTACCCTGACAGCCCACCTTAACAACACCGGTATAGTCCGCTTCCTTTGCCAGAAGGAACCCAATGCCTGGTATCCTGCCCTCGTCAAGGGTGACGGCGAAGGAAAGATCAAGTATGCTACCAATGCTACCGATCCTGAGCACTTCAGCGTCGAGGTAAGCGGTACATATCTTATCACCGTGGACATCGCCGCCAGGACTTATTCCATAGTCCTGCAGAGCGCTGATGCCGAGCCCGACTGGTATGTTATAGGAGATGTCTACACCGAAGATTCCGAGGCTGAGGCCTGGGCCATTGACTATCCCATGACAAAGGGTGATGACGGCAAGTGGAGCATCACGATCAATGTCCGCGGGGCTTTCAAGTTCCGTGCATATGTTCCCGGTACCACCGGAGATGCCTGCTGGGCCACCCAGCTCGGAATGTGGGCTTCTGACACGAACGAAGTCATTGACATCGCCAACACCTATGGCCTTGCCAACAACAACCAGGGTAATAAGGACATCCTCTTTGCAGAGACGGGCCAGTACACCCTCGTGCTTGACGGAAGTGTCCTCACTGCTACAAAACTTTAAGGGTAAGAAATGAAGAAAGTTTCTCTATTCGCACTCCTTGTCATATCCCTGGCGGCAGCCTCCTGCCGCCTGGGAGTGATGCAGGAAGCACGCAAGCCTGCCGAGCCGGTGAGTTTCACCGCTTCCCTTAACGGGTTCGATGTCAAGGCTACGGACAGTGCTCTCGAGACAGGTGACCAGGTTGGCATATTCGCAGGAGATCCTATCTCCGTAGCCAACGTCAAGGCCACGGTCTCCGGCAGTGTCCTGACCCCTGACAATCCCATCTACTGGGAAAAAGGGCAGTTGAAGAATACGACTTTCGCAGCATATCTCCCCTATAGTGCATCCCTGAACAGTTCTACCTCATCTTTCTCCGTAAAGGCAGATCAGAGCACCTACTCGGCCTATCAGGCCTCCGACCTGATGGCAGCCTCTGCAACCGCTGCTCCCCGCACGGTCGTTGCTTTCGCTTTCAAGCACGTCCTCTCCAAGCTGACGGTGGTTCCCACCTGCGAAGACCCTTCTGAGACTGTCACCGCCGTGACTGTCCAGGAGCTTGTCAGCGAAGCCACAGCCGACCTTCAGGCCGGCACGGTCGGCCCCGGAGCGGCAAAGAGCGCAATCAAGGCCGGAGCGGCAACCGAAGGCAACGGAGCCCGCGGCTTCGTGTGCATCCTGGTCCCCCAGACCGTGCAGCTCAAGCTGACGGTGACCACTTCCAAGGGCAGGAGCCTGGATTATTCACTGACCCAGCCTTCGACCCTTCAGAGCGGCTCTGCTTATAAGGCCGACATCACTGTCGCAGCCCAGGAGCCCGGTCCGGAGCCCATCCCCGCTACCCCTGCGGATTTCACCATCTCCATAGTTGACTGGGGCACTCCCGAGAGCCTGTCCTTCCTTGGCGATGACGATTACACGCAGATGGCGGACGGCAAATGGTCTGTAGTAGGCCTTGGCGGAGACTGGAATTCCGACTTCTGGATGGAAGAGACTTCGGAAGGAGTCTGGGAAATCGACATCACCTATGCCGCAGGAGAGAGCTTCAAGCTCCGCCAGGACGGCAAGTGGTCCACCGAAACCGAGACCCACGCCGAGGCCGGTATGCCTGCCGATGCCACGGGTCCCGTTCCTGCCGACGGCAGCGAATATGGCCTCTGGGCCTCCGGCGGCAAGGACATAACTCTCCCGCAGTCAGGTACTTATCACCTGAAATTCCTGCCGGAAGGCTACCTGTTCTATGCCACCCTCACCAGCAGTCAGGGCCCGTCCATAACGGAGCTCTACCTGCTCGGAGGAGCAACCGACACCGGCTGGAGCCTTGACGATATGGAGCAGCTCACCCGCAGCGGCGACCTCTTCTCCATCACCGCCAACCTCAAGGCCGACCAGAAGTTCCGTTTCCCTCTCCAGAAGCAGCCGAACGCGTGGTGGCCCTGCCTGGTGCGCGGAGAGGGCGAAGGCACCGTCAAGATAGGCACATCCGATGCCAGACAGGGTGGAGAAGGCCGTCGAGATAAACGAGCTGTATATCCTCGGTGCCGCCACCGACAACGGCTGGAGTCTGGACACTATGCCCCAGCTTGAGAAGAACGGAAGCATATTCACCATCACCACCCACCTCAAGGCGGGCACGCTGGCGGATAACACAGTGTTCCGTTTCCCTATGCAGAGGGTTGCTGGCAAGTGGTGGCCTTGCCTTGTGAAAGGCGCCACGGATGGCTCCCTGATGGTAGGCACCGGCGACGGCGACGCATCCCGTCAGTTCACCGTAGACACTTCAGGAACGTATCTTATAACCATCGACGCTTCTGCAATGACTATCTCGATAGTCCTTCAGAACGCAGACTGAGATACTGCTGACTATAACGGATCCGCCGTGAACCTCGAGGCTCACGGCGGATTTTTTATCGGGTGGCTTCTATCGTGTAGGTGAAGCTGTCGGACCGGTAGTAGCCCTGGTTGTACTCGACAGGGACGCCTTCCGTGTCGTAGACGAAGCGCTTTCGGATGAGGATGGGGTCATTGGCCGATATCTCGAGCTTGCCGGCTATGAAATCCCCGGCCAGACGGGCGGATATCTCCTCTTTGGAGGTCTTGACGATTATCCCCTTGTCGTTTTCCAGCATTTCATACAGAGGCTTGACGTAATTCTCCTCGCCGCTCAGCGGAAGGGCCGGATTGAAATATGACACGAAATACACGAAGGGATTCTCGGTGTTGCCCCTCAGCCTTTCGAGCACGAGGCAGCGTGTGCCCTCTTCCACCCCGAAGAAATTCGCTATTTCGGAGTTCGCCTGCTTGAAGGAGAGGTGCAGCTCGTAGTTCTTCACCTCTATGCCCAGCATCTTCATCTCCTGGGAGAAGCTCAGCCAGTTCTTCACGCCCACGCTGATGCCCTTGCGGGCGACTCTCGTGCCGACGCCTTTCTTCCTCTCCAGCAGGCCTTCATTGACCAGTTTTGTGGTCGCCTGACGAAGGGTGTTGCGCGAGATATGCAACTGCTTCGACAGCTCCACTTCCTTGGGAAGGAGCTTGCCGGATTTGTATTCGTCCGATTCTATGAGTTTTCGCAGCACCTTTTCCGCCTGGGCGTGAAGGGGAGTGCCGCTTTTCCGGTTCAGCACCATATCACAAGTCTATTTTAACCCTTATCTTGTTGGAATACACCGAAGGAACCTCTTCGCCTTCGACCAGGAGCCTTATGATAAGATCATAGTCGTCAAGCACGCCGAAGTTGTCCTGTATCTTCTTGAGGTCCTTGTAGGTCACCACGAAGGAAGTGCCGCTGGAACGCAGGACATAGGGCGAGACGAACTCCTTGTCGGTGCAGAACTGCACGAATGTCTGGGTGACAGGGGCATTGCCGCCAGTCTGATCCCACTTGAGGGTGAAGGCGATGGAGTTGTTATATGCCGTCACGCTGACCTCCTCCTTGTCGGAAGCGAGCGTTATCGACGGAAGGCTTCTCTTGGTGCAGCCGGCCAGAAGGACGAGAGCGGCCGCGGCCAGCAAATACAGGTATCTTTTCATATTCATCTTGTTATTCAACTACTACCATTGTCCAGTACTTGAGGTATGGCACCGTTACGGTGACCTGGGTCTTGTCGGAGGAGACGGTATATGGCACCTCCTGGGGAGTGCCGCCTTCGAAATCAGGCGATGCGACCCACACCTTCTTCACGCTCTTGACGGTGGGGATGCTGATGCTGAAGTCCTTGATTTCCTTGGGCTCGGCCTGGTTGCGTCCCTCGTCGCGCCAGTACATATGCGTGGCGTCGGTGAAGTTCAGAAGGTGCGCTACTGTCGTTCCGCCGATTTGCTTGCCATAGACATTCACCTTGCCGGCGACTGGCTCCCAGTAGGTTATGGGGATGTCCTTCGAGGTGACGTTCAGCTTGGATTCCTTGCCGCCGTCACGAAGGAGGTTCTCATATCCGGTGAGGAAGTCGTAGTATTCCACCAGGGCCTTGGTCAGCTCGGGCTTCATCTCCATCTTGCAGGAAGGCCAGTAGATGTGGCATATGAGCATCTCGCCCAGCTCGATGTGCGAGGCGCCCAGGGCGAAAAGCGTCGCATCCAGCATCAGCACCGCCGGCGTGTTGAAGTAGCCGTCGTTCTTGTCGTGGATATATGCGGCAATCACAGTGTTGCGGGAAGGGTCTATGGTGCGGTTGCGGTCCAGCGTGTTCTTGATGTCCCCGAAGGAGAATTCCCACAGCTCGTTGTAGAGGAAATCCACGGGAGAGGCGGCGATATTCTCCTGCCCGTAACCGCTTACTGCGTTGAAAGCCAGATACTTCTCGGGCCTTGCCTTCTTCATCGCCTTTATCATCTTCTCGTATCCCTGGGGCAGGTTGACGGGGTTCCCGTTGTAATCATAGACGGCGCCCCTGTTGCCGAGCTGGTCGATGTGGAAGCCGTCGAAGTCGAAGACGGCGTAGACTTCGTCCGTGCGGGCGGCAAGGTAGTCGTTCCACGCATCGAGGTTGGGGTCCACCAGGTAGAGGTCGCTTCGGAAGGGCGGGACGTTGAGGTCGTGCATATCCTTCTGGCTGTGGTTCCTGTCCTTGTAGGTGTACCAGGTGCTGCCGCAGCCGTCATCCTCGCACCACTCGAACACTCCGTTGTTGAGGTTGTAGAACATCGAGGCCATACCGTAGAGATGGCCGGAGCGGATATAGTCCTGGATGACATCCAGGCGGCAGGTGGTCCCTAACATATACTTGTCCCATTCCTCCATCGGATTCTCGGGTGTCCCGGCCAGGGGATGATGGTGGTCATAGGCCCACTCGTAATACTGCAAACCGTTGATATGGTGACGGTTGAGGTTGGCCATCACCTGCAGGCGCTTGTTGGCAGGAGCGTCGGCACCGAAGCGGCTCAGGTAGCCGTAGCGGGGGAATTTGGTCCAGACGCTGGAGACATCCACCGCGCAGGTGCCGACAGTGCGGAGCCTGCCCTCGGAGTCCTTTCCCACCAGTTCGGCATAATAGCCCTGGAAATCCGTAGAAGGTGGAGTCCAGGTCCAAGACGAAGTGCTCGGGAGCACCTCCTGGCCTATGATCTCATCCAGATGCCAGTACCTTACGCCAAGGTCCGAACGGGATGCCGACGCGCGGAACGTGACGACGTCGCCGGGAGCATACCTCGCCTTGTCGCTGACGAAGGACACTTCGGAAAGTGACTGGGCGACGGGCAGTTTTCCTGCGAGTTCCACCGTCTCGGGAGCAGGCTCAGGCTGTATTGCCTTCGGGGTGCAGGAGCAGGCGCTCGCAAGGGCGATGCAGATGGTAAGGAGTGATAAGTAACAGTATTTCATATATTTAAATCTTTGCTATCAGGAGCCTTCTGGCTATCCAGTCGTTCTGGTCGGCCTTGCCGTGGGACATATTGTCGTCATATCCCTTGCCTTCGGGGTTGAACTTTACTGTCAGGGTGTGCTTCCCTGCGGAGAGCCCGCGAAGGGTGATGTGGTTGCTGAGGGTCACGAGGTCCCAGTCACCTTCGGCCGTGAGGATGGCCGTCGCAGCGTCCTTCCCGTCGATGAAGACGGACCTCACCGCGCAGTAGACTTCGTGCGGCCCGCGGCCGTTGGAGCCCTCGAACCAGAGCACGTAGTCTCCGCCTGAAGGGACGCCGAATTCCACGGAGAAATCCTCGTGAGAAGCGCTATAGTCCTGGACGCCGACTTCATAAGCCTTTGTCCAGGAAGTCTTCAGGACAGGATTCGACAGGTCGGAGGAGAAGCCGTCGGGGCCGATGGCAACGACGCTGTAATATCCGTCCGGAAGGGATGAGATGTCGTACGGCGTGTGGATATTCTCTATCCTTATGCCCTTGCCGACCAAGGCGTAGGTGCAGCCGGGTACCGCAGTCCAGTTTATCTTGTTCTGCTCCAGCCGTATGACGGGCTCAATCGGTGCCCAGCAGGCCCCTGGCCCGGCGGGAACGATGTTTGCCTTACCTCGGGAGGCGGACGGCCCGAGTTCGATCTCGATGCGGTATTTCCCCTTTGCGGAAGCGGGGAGGATATATCCGGCCTCCTTCTTCCTTCCGTTGACCTTCAGGGAGACTATGTCCGAGCCGATGCCTTTGAGGCTTATGTCAAGCACCGCCTTGCGGTAGCGGAAGTTCTTGAGCGTCAGGGAGTTTCCGGCAATCTTGGGCACATATGGCCTGAAGGCCAGCCCCTCGGGCGACATCTCCATTCCGAAGAATATGCGGTAGACTATGCTGAGGAAAGAGGCTACCGACCACAGCTGTCGGTCGGAATTGAGGGCAGTGTTGCGGTCGTAGCCGGTGTCGTAGGTCATATTCTCCTTATGGGTCAGGAACAGGGCCCCGGCGCGCACTGCCGAACCGATGATATGGTCCGTGACGGCGAGGTTGCCGCTCTTTTTGGCGGCGTACATCAGTGGAGTCTGCCACACGGGCCAGACGGATTTGTTGTGGTAGGCATATCCTTCCGGTTTGGAGGGATACAGCACAGCGGCCCCATATGCATACAGGGGATAGTTTTCCAGCATCGCAGAGCATTGCTGCGCAGAGGCGGCGCCCAGTATGGCGGCGAGGCCGTTGGACATACATCCTACCTTGTCGGAAACGAGGTAGCCCGTCATCTGGGGGTAGGCCCAGCACCTGTAGAGGGATTTTTCCCCGTCCCAGAAAACGTCGTTGATACCTTGCCTGAGTTCGGATTCGACTGTGGACCAGAGCGTTACCTCCTCTACCGGCCGTTTCAGGATTACCGAGGCCTTGGAAAGGAAGGTGTAGAGGAACAGATGCAGGGCATTGGTGCCGCTGGAATACGATTCGCCTATCACCGCGTTTGTGAACCAGTTGGGATAGGTGTGGGTGCGCCAGTCCATCGAGCAGGTCTCGCCCTTGAACAGGTGGACGTTCCGGTCATATGCTATATGGAGGTCCTTGCGGGCGGTGTTGCCCAGGCCCTCATAGACCTGGGCCAGCCATCCCTTGTCGCCTGTGGCCAGATAATATTCCCAAGCCGCTATCGCCCAGACCACGCGGTCGGTAGAGACTGGATAGGAGCCGCCGCTGCCGGTGTCCTGCAGGGCCTCCGACGGGTTCTTAAGCGTCTGTTTTTCAAGGGTTTTGCGGGATATCTCGGGGAACAGCCAGGAATATGCGAAATAGATGCTGTAGACTATGTCCCTTGTCCAGGTGTCCGGCCACAGCATTCCGGCCATAAATGTGCCGTCCTGCGGGCGGATGTCCAGCAGGGATTCTTCCAGGGCCATATTGTAAAGGGCAGTGATGAGGGGG
>CACZBP010000029.1:0-14684 GCA_902779495.1 uncultured Bacteroidia bacterium | reverse complement strand
GTCCTTGGAGAGGGTCCAGGAGTGCGGGCCGTGATAGTCCGAGGTTATCTCGGTGGGGGACAGGGCATTGGCCGTCCACTCGCCTAGGAATGAAGACTCCCTGACGCAGTCTGCCCCGATGGCATATGGCACGGCCCCGGAGTCATTCCTTACGAAGGTCCAGTGGGCGGAGAAATCCGTATTCCTGTCGGAAATGCCGACCGCTGCCTTGCCGTCCTTGAGCAGAAGGTGCTTTCCGGGGGCGGGGCAGAGGGTATACCACCCTGCATTCTCCTTCGTGGCGAAATCAAATCCGCCATATTCCCATACGGCATCAAGCTGGAGAAGGGGCTTTCCACTCGCCCGGGACTTAATGCGTGTCCCGGCGCCGTCGGCCTCAATGACCCACTCCGCAGCCTCGGTCTGGGATAGCGTAAGCGAGCCGTCCTCGCACTGGTAGCCTCCTGCCAACCTGTTGTGCAGCAGCCATATGGCTATTATCAGTAAATTGCTCATTCTGTATCAGGGTATGTAATTAGTCCAAACGTCTTTCTTCAGCGAAGGGTCCACGACATACAGGAAAGTGGTCGGGTCCTTCTCGAAAGTCCTGTATATGGGTTCTCCCCGCACTATTCCCAGCTCGGGGTGGTCGTCCGGGGTCTTTATCATCAGCTCGGAGGGGGCATATGCGGGATTGGGCTCCCAGTCGAGAGCGCCGTCTTCCTTGTAGACGGGGAACCAGGCGATGCCGCCGTGAGCTCGGACGCCCTTGTAGTCGAAGCCGTAGTCACGAACGCACCAGGCGCCGAAGGTCATAGGAGAGTCGCCCTCCTGCGACAGGCTGACCGTGGCGTGGGCCCAGTAGGGAGGCACTATCACCACGTCGCCGGGGCCGGCGATGACGGCAAAGCAGCGGCCAGGGTTGTCTTCGGCGCATTCTTGCATATATATCGCAGCCTTGCCGGACCAGATCTCATAGACCTCCGGGGTGGACTGGGCGCTGAAGCCGGATATGGCGTGGATATGCCCCTGGCTGCGCACTGGCTCTTTGCCGAGGCGGCCTTGCGCATATGCCACTGCGCCATACAGCAGGTGCAGTTTCTCGAGGATGGGCCTGTGCTCCTCCTTGCCAACATCCATAGCTATTGCATAGACTATCTCTGGCCCCTGGCACTGCGGGTCCATCAGGCTTTTCCTGATGGCGTCCAGGGTCCTGTTCTCCACCTGGGGCCCGAACACTCCGGGGCCGTAGATGAATCCCATCCCGCCCGGGGCGGGACGTATGTCGAAACCGGGATTGAACTGATACTGTTTCATTTGCGTATGGACGCCTTGATGGTTGCAATTTCCTTGCCTTCGGACTCGCCGAAGGGCCTTATCGTGTATTCTCCCACGGCTGCGGGGATGATGAATGTCTCGGCATAGTGCACCACGTAGGGTTTGAAGGCTCCTGTAGGGCTCTCAACAAGGGCTTCGCGCCCTTCGACGAGATTCATTACGGTCACCGAGCCGTCCGTCGAGAAGAGATGCTTTCCCGTGAACCAGTGGCGGCGGGTCTCGATGAATTCCCTCTCGTGGAGGCCGGTCTTTTCTTCCCTCCAGCCGTCACCCTGGGCGATGGGCTTTATGTCGTTTATGCCTTCGCGGCGCACCCACTGCTCGTCGCGTTCCCACTGGATGACGTGCTTGCCGTGTTCGACGTTGATGGGCCTCGGACGGCCGTCAAGGCCGACCCTGCCCCAGTCCCACAGCTTGAAGGTGAAAATATATGGCGTGGCGCTTATTTCCAGCACCATGCTTCCGGCACCTGAGCAGTGGATGGTTCCCGGAGGAATCAGCACGTGGTCGTGCTTCTTGACGGGATAGTTGCCCACATATTTCGAAGCGTCGAACTGCCCGGTCTTCTGCGCAAGCCTCAGAGCATCAATCATTTCGTCCGGGTTGATGCCGGACTTCACGCCAAGGTAGACGCTGGCCTCGGGGGTGGCGTCAAGGATATAGTAGCTTTCTTCCTGGGTGTAGTGCATCCCGAATTTTTCCTGGATGTATTCAATCAGGGGATGCACCTGGAGGCTGAGGTTCCCGCCTTCCATTGTGTCCAGGAAGTCGAAGCGGATGGGGAATTCGTCACCGAAGCGGCCATAGACATTGGGACCGAGCAGTTCCACCGGGTGGGTGAATACCAGGTCGATGGACGGGATTTCCACCCTGTCGGGCCCGAACTGCAGGAACAGGCTGTTTTCTTCGGGCACGCAGTCGAAGCACCACGCGAAGTTGACCCTGTCCCTGGGCAGGTCGCATATTTCCTTCATCCACTGGCCGCCCCACACTCCGGGATCGAAGTAGGGGACCACCCTGAATGGCCGCTTTGCAGCTTCGGCTAATCCGGCGAAGAAGGCCCCTGCGGGAATCATCTTCGGCGCACCTACAACGTTGGTGTCAAGGATATAGTCCATCCTCTTCCAGAGCTGCTTTTTCCAGCGGTCCAGGACCCTCCAGTCCACGAAGAAGGCCTGCTTGTACTGAAGGCCGGCGCGGGTGTCCCTGTTGCTGAAACCCACGTTGGAGACTTCGCTGCGGCGGAACCGCATCTGGATCTCCCAGCGGGCCATATCCAGATAGACCAGCGTCCCGCCGGCTTCGATATATGACGCGCCAACTCCATAGACTATGCGCAGGTCGGTCCGGTCTGCGGCAATCTTTTCCCTCATACGGGCGACCTTTGCAGGGTCGAAATACACATCTATGGTGTGACGGGTGAGATAGCCGAAAATCTCGTCGTCGGTGATGTCGTCCTTCAGGATGTCGTAGAGCTCCTCCTGGGGCTTCATCGCGTCGGCCGAGGGGAATATGGCGGCCTTTGGGAAAGCCCTTCTGAGGGCTCCCAGCACCTCCTCGTCGTGAACGCCCTGATAGCACTCCACCACCAGGATGTCTCCCGGATACATCGTCTCGGCCAGGTGACTTGTCACCGCCTCCCAACCGCACACGCACGCATCCTCCCATCCCGGCACTTCCACCACCGGATACTTGTCGTAATTGGCCTTCTGTCCTTCTTTCAAATACTTACTCATAAAATGTCTATTATAAGATAACTGGCTATGACATCCCAAAACCCTCCGTTCCGTTTCGCTTCGCTTCACTTCACTCCGTCCCTCCCATTGTCTACCGCGTCATTTGCGGCGCAAATAACTTGTATCCAGCGGGCCCCTCCCTCTGATATGGCCGAGGGTGGCCATAGGTTTTGGGACGTCATAGCCAGTTATCAAACAACATGGTCCACGTTAAAATAGTACTCTGCTGCTACAAGGGCGGCGTCGTCGCCGAGTTCCGAGGGGACGATGGTGACCTTTTCGCCGGGGGTCCAGGCAAGGCTGTTGACCCGCTGCTGGACGTAGGGGATGATGATGTCGGCGCTCCGAATGACGCCGCCGCCGATGACCACCTTTTCGGGGTCATAGGCGTGGATATAGTTCACGATAGCCGCGGCCCAGACGTCCATACACCCCGTCACGACACGCACCGCATCCGGGTCTCCCGCGCGATACTTGTCGAACAGGGTTTTGAAATTCTGGTTCCCCTTGTCGGCGCGGAACGCTTCCGAAAGGCCCTTGTCCTCGCCGATAATCTGCGGGAGGAAGAACGATGCCGAGTGGGCCTCGACGCATCCCACGTTGCCGCAGGTGCAGCGGCGGCCGCGCCAGTCCACTATCATATGGCCTCCGAGCGCTCCGGCACACCAGCGGCGCCCGTACAGCGGCCTGCCGTCGATGACGGCGCCGGTGCCTATGCCCGTGCCTATGGTCATCATCACCAGATTGTCGGTGCCCCGGCCGGCCCCGCAGGTCCATTCGCCCAGCAGCGCCATCCTGGCGTCGTTGTCCATCACGAACGGGATGTCGTAGCGGTCCATTATCCAGCCTTCGACGTCCACCTGGGGAGCGTCGTTATACTTTGCATTGGTGGAAGCGGCCCTCCGGGCTGCGAAATCCACTATGCCAGGGAAGGCCATAGCCGCTCCTGCAAGGTCCTCACCAGTAAGGCTTTGCGCTTCGAGCAGGCCGTCGATTGCCTCGCCGATGGCGGGCAGCATACCGGCAAGTCCGCCCTGGGAATCGGCATCGAGCCTGGTCCTGGCAAGGACCTTTCCATCCCTGACGAGACCGATCTTCACTATGGTCCCGCCAAGGTCGATCGCTAAACAGTGTTTCATACAAGTTCAGGTTTTCCGTTCACGTCCAGAAGCCGCCGGGCAAAGCCGTCGCGGGCTATGGTGCCATAGTCGTGGCCGGCGTCGGAGGGCCAGCAGGCGGCGAAGACAAGGGTCTCGCTTCCGGTGTTGGCCACCCGGTGAGCCACCCGGGCGGGGATATAGTGCAGGCTGCCGGGGAACATCTTCTCCGCCCACACATTGCGCTCCTCGTCCATCAGGATGAGCATCCCTTCGCCCTTCACTCCCCAGTAGAATTCGGTGCTGAGGGGGTTGAGATGGAAATGCCCCTTGGTCATAAAGTACTCGTCTCCGACCTTGCCGCTCTCGAGGTAGGTGATGCCCATATACAGGCCGCCCCGGGTTCCCTGAGGGTCGGGTTCTATGGACTTGACGTTATAGGCCGTTATGCCCTTGTCCATCGCTGCATATGCCTTCTCGTCGGCGAATATGCCGGCAAGGTCTCCAAGGGTGCGGAGTCCGGTCTTGAGTCCTTCTCCTGCGATGTCGTCTCCCGTGAAGGAGTAGGGAGACTGCGTAATTCCTTGTTTCATACTAATATCCGGGGTTCTGTACTATTCCGGGGTTTGCGTCAATTATTATCTGGGGGATGGGGAAGAGCAGCGTGTGGCCGTCGTCGCCATCCTTTGTGGGTTTGAAGTCGAAAGGCTCGGTGAACTTGCCGAAACGGATGAGGTCGTTGCGCCTCCATCCCTCGAGCACCAGCTCGCGGCCCCTTTCGGCCAGCAGTTCGTCCAGCGTGAGGAGCTTTATCTGCTTGGCTTCGCTGTAATTGCTGAAGTTGCGCTTTCGGCAGTCGTTCACTATATTCCTTGCGTCCTTTTCATTGCCGAGGCGCAGCAGGCATTCTGCCTTCATCAGCAGGACATCCACGTAGCGGAATATCGCGAAGTCGTTGTTGAGGTGGTTGTAGCTGTCCTTCTCCAGTTCCCACTTGAATATCCTGGCTCCCTCGACCTCGGTGGCATTGGCGTAGTCCTCGATTTCGAAGGTGAAATTCAGGGGATTGCCCTTGCGGTCGGTCAGGGGCTCGCCCTTCTTGTCATACTGCTGTCCGTAGAGGAACCATCCCAGGCGCCTGTCGTCGGGGTCATATGACTTCATAAAGGATTCCGTGAAGCAGGGACCGTTCCAGCATCCTCCGTCGAAGCGGATGTCGAACTGTTCCACCTGGTTGTAGTGCAGGGACATCTGGTAGGGGATGAAGTAGCAGATGAAGTGCTCGTAGTCGTAGGGGACTACGAATATGTTCTCCCTTGAACCCTCGCACTCGACCAGGAAGTTGGAGTTGTTGTCGGGCTCGAGGATATATGCTCCGCTCTCTATGACCTTGTCGCAGGCGTCCAGGGCTTTCTGCCACTGGGGCTCTCCGGTGTAGACCTCAGAGTTGATGTAAAGCTTTGCCAGGAGGGTATATCCGGCCCATTTGCCGAACTTGCCATACATATCCGGAGTGACGTCCTCGCTGAGGTTTTCCACCACTTCCTCAAGTTCCTTGACGGTGAAGTCGTAGACATCCTTGCGCGTCAGGCCCTTATTGGTGGGAAGGGCATCCTCGAACTTGGTCACGATGGGCACGGGGCCTATCCTGTCGAGCATAAAGAAGTACCACCAGGCGCGGAGGCCTTTCAGCTCCGCTATCATACGGGGCTTGTCGGCTAGCACGTCCTCGTTGAGGTCGTCCACCATGGCCAGCACCTTGTTGATGTTGGTTATGGCGTTGAAGCGCCAGAAGTTATAGTAGGAATTGGCTTCCAGGGCGTTGAACTGGTGCTCGTGGATGCGGCGGAAGACGCCGCCGTGATTCCAGTCATAGCCGCGGGAGGGGATGATGTAGTCGTCGCCGGAGCACATCCCATACCAGTAGTAGCCGTCGACATATTCGCATATCGAACCGTAGGCAGGCCCTATCAGCGAGTTTATCTCATTCTGGGTGCTTCCGAAATTGTCCTGTGAAACGACGCTGTAGAGCTCTTCGTCCAGATTGGTGCAGGCCGCCGCTGCGGCTATTGCTGCTCCGAGTATAATCTTTCTCATAGTGCGCGTCATTTAAAAGGTAACACTCAGGCCCAGGGAGATGCTGCGCGTCTTGGGGTAGTAGTCCCTGGCGTCTATTCCGAACACCAGGCCGCTCTGGCTGACCTCGGGGTCTATGCCGGTGTAACGGGTGATGTTGAACAGGTTGTTTGCCGTCAGGGAGAGCCGCATCTTCTGGATGGGCACGGATGGCTTGAACCTGAAGTCATATCCTATCTGCACGTTGTCCAGCCTTACGAAGCTTCCGTCCTCGACGTAGTAGGAGGAATATACCATAGTCTGGGCCGTCTTCTTCAGCGCGGCACGCAGCACATTCTCTCCCGGATAGCGGCTTATGTCGCTCAGGTACAGGGCGGTACCGTTGATGACGTCGTTGCCGAAGACTCCGCGCAGCAGGAACGATGCGAACCAGTTCTTCCAGCTGAACTGGCTGCTGAAGTTAGCCGTGAAGTCCGGCTGGGCACAGCCTATGTACGTGCGGTCGTCGGCATAGACGAACTTGCCGTCGCCGTTGACGTCTTCATACAGCAGGATGCCGTCCTCGTCAACTCCGAGGCACTTTGCGCCGTAGAACGTGCCCAGCGGCAGTCCTTCTTCGAGGATGACGGTAGTCTCGGCAAGGCCGCGGATGGAATATGAACCCAGGTAGACCTTGTCCCTCTGGAAGTTCTCGTTCGACAGGCTCACCAGCACGTTCCGGTTGCGGGCGAAGTTGAAGCTTGCGTCCCAGCGGAAGTCCCTGGTCAGCACCGGAGTGCCTGCTATGGTGATTTCGAAGCCCTTGTTGGACACCTCGCCCACGTTGGCCGTCATCGAGCTGTACTGGTAGGGCGGGACGGGGACGTCGTAGTCATACAGGAGGTCCGTCGTGCGTTTTTCGTAATATTCGATCGCTCCGCGCAGACGGCCGTCGAAGAAGCTGTAGTCGAGGCCGACGTCCAGCTGGGCGGTGCGCTCCCAACGGAGGTTGGGATTGGGGTTCTGCGTGGGGGCATACTGCGGATAGAACTTGCCGTTGTTGTAGTAATATCCCCAGGGACCATATATGGCCATAGTGCGGTAGTTGCCTATGTCCTGGTTACCCGTAACTCCGTAACTGACACGCAGTTTCAGGTCGTCAAGCCAGCTCTTCGTCCCGGCCATGAACTCTTCCGAGGAAAGGCGCCAGGCCACGGATGCCGAAGGGAAGAGGCCCCAGCGGTTGTTCTTGCCGAACTTGGAGGAGCCGTCGCTTCGGAGCGTGCCGGTGAAAAGGTAGCGTCCGGCATAGTCGTAATTGACCCTGCCATAGAAGGATATCAGCTTGGAGGAGGACTTGTAGCTGCCCACGTCGCCGTCCTGCAGGTCATTGCCGGTGCTGAGATTGTTGTAGGTGAAGGAGTCCGTGGTGAACTCCCTGTTGGTGGCATTGAAGTTCTCGTCGATGTACTTCTGCCAGGAATAACCCAGGATGGCGCCCAGATGGTGCCTGCCTATTTCCTTGTCCGCCGTGATGTTGGCTTCGAGAAGGCGCATATTGGAGACGCTGGTGGTGCGGTTTCCGAGGCCCTTGGTGGCGAAGCCGGTCTCTGTGGTGGAGGGAGTGTAATATCCTGATATGAAGTTGTTTCTGGACAGCGCTCCGCTCACTCCGGCCGACAGCCACGGCAGGATCTTGAAATCCGCGGCCAGGCGTCCCTGGCTGTAATGACGGCTTTTGTCCATCTGCACCTGCTCCATTTCGGAGAGGGGGTTGTAGTTCATATAGGTGAACAGCTGGAAGTAGGTGCCGTCGGGGTTATAGACGGGGACCGTGGGGTTCAGGTTGTAGACATAGCTCCATATGTCCGAGTTGTAAGACAGGTCCTTCCAGTCCTCATATGCTCCCATAAATGAGAAGTTCACGGTGAGCCGGTCGTCGATGGCCTTCTGGACGAAGGACACGTCGGTGTTGAAGCGCTGGATGTCGTTCTCCTTCATTATGCCCTTGCGGTTAAGGTAGGTCACGCTGGCCCTGTACTGGGACTTGCCGGAGCCGCCTGCGAGGCTCACCGAGTGGCTCTGCGAGGTGCCGATCCGGGTGACTACCTTCTGCCAGTCGGTGCTGGCGCCGTAGTCTATGGCGCTGGTGATGTTGTTCTCGGCCACATAGGAGCGCCAGTCGGAAGCCGTCATCATATCCAGCAGCTTTTCGGCCTTCTCGGCGGCGAAGTAGCCGTTGTAGGTGACGGTGGCCTTGCCTTCGCTGCCTTTCTTGGTGGATATGATGATGACGCCGTTGGCGGAACGGGCGCCGTAGATGGCCGCCGCCGAGGCGTCTTTAAGCACTGAGACGGACTCGATGTCTTCCGGGGAGACCAGGTTGAAGGAAGCACCGGGCACACCGTCTATGACGATGAGCGGACCGTTGCCTCCCAGCAGGGAAGTCGTGCCGCGCAGCCTCAGGGTGGCTTCCGTGGTGGGGTCGCCGCCCACCTTGGTGACGACCAGACCAGCCACCTGGCCGGCTATCATATCGGTCGCCGAGGTGACGACTCCCTTGTTGAACTGCTTGGCGGTGACGTTCACCACCGAGCCCGTGAGGTCTTTCTTACGCACTGAGCCATAGCCGATTACGACTATGTCCTGGAGCGTCTCGGCATCGGGATACAGGACCATATCCACCGTGCCGGAGGCTTCGGGAACCGGGACCGTGACGGTCTTCATTCCCAGGCAGGAGAACTCGAGCGTCTTAGCCACCCTGGCCTGTTCGGCCGTCAGCGTCAGGACGTACTTCCCGTCCGCCGACGTGATTGTCGCGGCCTGCGGCACCTCGCCCACCTGTACGCCGGCAGCGATGACCGGTAAGCCATCGCTGTCAGTTACGGTGCCTCTGATTTCCTTTGTCTGGGCCATCGCGCCTAGCGCTGAGAGCAGCGCCGCGATGGCGGACAAGAATCTGGACAGGTGATTCATATTCTATTTCTTTGTGAGCGTGACGGTGATGTCGTCGAGTTTCTTGGCAGTTACGACAATCTCATATGTGCCGTCGGAAGGTGCGGTGAAGTGCTCGTAGACGGCGTCGTCCCACTGGCCGTTGTCAACATATACCGCCTTTCCGGTGGCTTTTTCCTTGGCAATCGCCGGGAACCACATTCCTCCGACCTTTTGGGTGAGGAAGCGGAAGCCGCCGGTGGCCTTAAGGTCGGCGGTCAGGGTGAATACTCCCTTGTCTGCTGCGAATGCAGGCATCTTATCGATGTCCCATCCGGCATCGGTCGCGTCGCCGAGCAGGTAGAGTTCCTCAATAGGATACTCAGTTGCAGGGACGTCGCCAACATAATCGATCTTCACGGAGATATTGTCAAATTTCTTTGCGTTGACCTCGATGCTGTATATGCCGTCCTTGTCCACGGTGAACATCGTGTAGAGGTTTTCATCCCAATCCTTGACATAGACAGGTTTGCCGGAAGCGATATCGATGACGATAGCGGGGAACCAGTTGAGGGTCGTGGCATTGAAGCGGAACTGTCCTGAAGCCCTGAGCTTGCCTTCCCAGGTGAAGATGCCGTCGTTGTTCTCCATCGCCGGTGCAGCCTCGAGAGACCATCCTCCGGGAGTGGCATCGCCGAGCAGGAAGAGTTCTGTGATTTCAGGGTCGGGCAGGCCTGCGCTCTTGAGCTCGATGGTCCAGGTCATATTGCTGCGGTCGCGGGTGTCGATGGTGAGCAGATAGACGCCGTCTTCTGCCACGGGCACGTTGGACTCGTCGTCATCACCCAGTCCGACAAGGACTTTGCCGTTCTCGCCGAGCATAAGGCAAGGCCACCACTGGGGCGGATCGGGAATCTTCTGCAGAGGGAAGCGGAAACGCTTTCCTGCTTGAAGGGGTCCTTCCCAGGTGAATACGCCGTCATTGTTGGTGAAAGCTTCCATCATAGCAAGGGCCCATCCTGTGGGGCAGGCTTCGCCGAGCATATACAGTTCGTTGATTTCCAGTTCATTGGGGTCTATCGCCACCAGGTCGACCGACACGGAAGGGTGCACGATGTCGCGCGCATCTATAACTATGTCATAGGTGCCGGAGACATCCACGGTATAGACTACCAGGTCGGCTTCGCTCTTTCCGAAGACGAGCGTCTCGCCGTCCTCGTCCACCATCAGGCTGGGCCATTCGGCCTTGGCCACGGGGAAGCGGAAGGGGGCGCCGGCGGCAAGATATCCCGTCCAGGACCACATGCCGCCGCCGTTGTCGGTGAAGGCCTCCATCTTGTCGAGGTCCCATCCGGCCTGAGTCGCGCTGCCAAAGATATAGATCGTGGCGACATCTGAGAGGGACTCGGGAATCTTGTCCTGCTGGCCGGGAGTCGGATCGGAGGAGCCGTCCGGCTTGGTCTCGGGGTCTTTGGCCTTGCACGCGCCAATGGCGAACGCCGTCGCGGCAGCAAGCATCAGGGATATAATAAGTCTTTTCATAATGAATTGATATTTAATTAATTATTTTCGATTTTTGGTTAATTTGTTCCGTGTTATCCGCAATATGTTCAAACATACTACCTGCAAACATATAAACAAATTCTGAATAATGCAAACAATTCGAACGATTTTGCCGCTATCCGGCAAGAAAAAAAAGCCGGAGCCCAAAAACTGGATACTCACGGCTTATTCTAAAGTCTCATCCGATGTCACTTCAGCTCCCCCTGACATCAATTAAGGAGGCAGGGCTGTCACCTCCGATGTAATCTATTGCAAAGGTACAACATAAAATAATTATATGCAAATTCCGGAGCTCCTCCCCGGCCGCAAAGACGTGACGCTCACCGGGGAGTCCTGGGGAAAAATTGGCGAAGGTCGAAAAAGAAGTGGTGGACCTTCGCCATCCAAATGCTGCTAGAGCACTCTGGGAGGCCAATACAGTGGCGAAGGTCTCCCGGATAAAATTCGACCTTCGCCAATCCATCCGATGCCACCTCAGCTCCCCCTGACACACGCGACAGGGGGGCATCATGCTTTCAGTTCATTGTACTTCTCATTCAATTCGGGCATTATTGTTTTGATTGCAGATTCGTTTACGCCATCTTGTCTTAAGTACTCATCTGCTTTGGAAATGATATCCATTACCTGCTGAATAATCCTTTCCGGACTGATGATGCTATAATGCCTGGCAACGGTAATCAGGTCGTTTACTGTAATACCCTGGTTCTTGTTATTTACGCTCATGGACTGCCCCTTCTGTGAATATAGGGTATCGGGGTCAATACTATAGACAACATCATAGGCCGGTGCTAGAGACCATATGCCGCTTTTGTCCATCAGGAACGATATATTCTTGTCGTGATCATCGATATTCCCGCCAATTACGTTGAAAACCATCCTTCTGAACAGTTGTTCCTTATACTCGTAATCTAAACTCAACCTTTCAATTACATCAAATGCCTCTTCGTAGGAACCGGTTTCACCGTTCATAGCTCGTAACGACTGCATATGCACTTTCTCTCCATCGACACGATCGAAACGCTTCGCCAGGAAATGGGTGGCTTTATCGAACGACCGCAATTCAGTATATGGCATTCTTACACCAGCATCCCTACACATTCGCGAGTAGGAATATTCCATTCTGGCGTAAGGAAACAAATCGTTCTCGCTATCATACTTGAGGACATAGTATTCGTATTCCGGCGGAAGAAGAACCTGCCCGGATTTTATAATGCCTTCCGCTGGATTCACGGCAATCAGAGCCTTCGGACGCTTCCCGCCGGGAGATGTCCCCAGTTTGATCAGATCTTGCCACAGAAGTTCCCTGTCAGTGGTGAACCTGGTTTCGCTCCGATCTTCAAGGACGCTTTTGGCAAACTCGTACAGGCGTGTGACATCAACGTCAAAAGGCAAGTCTTCGTCTTCAATGGCTGCGGGATAGTATTCGAGAGCACCCATCCCTCTTTTACCGATAAAAGAAAGGTAGTCTACTGCGGACACATCCTTCACGCTTACTTTATGCTCTTTTGCCCAAGACCGGAAAAGTGAGTTTCCCCAATGGTCCGGCAACGAATCGGCAAAAACAGGAGGCAGACCTCTGAAGACATTCTTGGGATTACCTCCCCTGATATCGATGCCGCTGCGGGCCATTGTTGAGGAAAGAGATAGCCGTAAGGGGGATATATCCCATCCGAGAGATATAAATTCCCGGTCAAATTGGAAGATGGATGATTCTGTTCTCCAATTGGTCTTATCCCAAGACAGATAGCCGACGGTTTTTCCCCAGAGGACCACTTTTACAACATTTCCATTCATTTCTTGCTGCGTTTATTCTGTTTCTCCCAAAGTTTGGCCAAATCAGTCCTGAATACCTCCGGTATTAACGTATCCGGTTCCACCTTCAAGTCAAGGGTTTTCATCAGAAGGCAGAAGTGGGACAGGGAAAGACCCTGCCCTTTGCCGTTTTCAAACAGGCTGATTGTGGATAAGGCGACCCCGGTCTTCCGGTGAATTGCCTGCTGCGAAAGGCCAAGCGCCTTTCTATACTCCTTGAAACGCCTGCCAAGGGCCACTATTATATCGAATGCCGTTTCTCGTCTTTCCATAATATGATATATCATTTATCGTGTGGCAAAAATAGATAAAATATTTGATATATCATAACATTTTGCAAGGAATTATTCAATCTCTTCCTTCCAGTTGCTGCCAGGAAATCCCTGCGTGCGGAGTTCTTGTCCCTGATATTTTTGCATTGTCAGCGGAAATGCGTATTTTTGCGGCTATGCTGAATATTTACACTTTGACGTCGGCGTTGCACGACGAGGCGGCGGTGGCCGCGGTTACAAGGGAGTTCCTGGGCTCGATAGGGTTGGAGTATTCCATCATCGACGACTGGAGCTATTACGGCTCCGACGCCCTGAGCATCATATATGTCCGCACAGGCGGCACCGAGGGCATATTCAAGCCCCTCCTCCCGCAGATACTGAAGGCGACATCCCAGCCGGTATATCTGCTGACCTCCGGCAAGAGCAACTCTCTGGCGGCCTCGATGGAAATCCTTTCCTATCTGCGCCAGCAGGGCGTAAAAGGCGAGATAATCCACGGCAAGCCCGAATATATCCGTAAACGTCTTCTCGAAATCGAAACCATAGAGAAAGCCCGCAAGAGCCTGAGCGGCAAGCGTTTCGGAGTCGTTGGCAAGCCCTCCGACTGGCTCATCGCCAGCAGTGCCGACCACTATGCCGTGAGCGCCAGGCTCGGCATCACCATCAAGGACATTTCCATGCAGGAACTTCTGGCGGAAATCGACAAGTTGCCCGAAGACCCCGTCGGAGCGAGGTTGGCCTGCGGCGAAGCTCTCTTCGACGCTGCGCAGAAGGTGAAGGACGCCGCCCCGGGAGCCTACAGGATATATATGGCCCTCAAGTCCCTTGTGGAGAAATATTCGCTCGACGGACTGACGCTGCGCTGTTTCGACCTTCTTGGCGCTGTTCAGAATACCGGCTGCCTTGCCCTGGCCAGGCTCAACTCCGAGGGCATCGTAGCCACCTGCGAAGGCGATATCCCCGCGATGCTGTCGATGGCCATATCCCGAGCCCTGACCGGAGTCTCCGGCTTCCAGGCCAATCCTTCCAGCATAGACCCCGAAACCGGCGAAGTCCTCTTCGCCCACTGCACGGTGCCCCTCGATATGGTCACCCGCTATGCTTTCGACACCCATTTTGAGTCCGGCATAGGAATGGGCATCCGAGGCCACGTCCAGGAGGGTCCGGTGACGGTCTTCAAGGTCAGCGGCGACCTCAGCCGCCACGTCGCCCTGGAAGGCACCCTGCTTCGCAACCAGGCCAAGCCGGACCTCTGCCGCACCCAGGTCGTCCTCCATCTCGAGGACACATCCTACTTCCTCACCGACCCCATAGGCAACCATCACATAATCATCCCCGGCCACTGGAAATCCTCCCTCGACGCCCTGTTGGCTTGATACTTGCAGTAACCCATATGCTCCAAGAAAAAAGATAGATGAAAAAAGTACTTATAGCAATTACGTTATTGCTCCTGTCGGCAGGTTTAGCCGGAGCCCAGAACGCCGTTCTGGCAAAGATTGAAAAGGCCAACCAAGGCCAGGTCGACGTCGAATGCACATTCACCCGCACCAGGACGCTTCCCGCAACGGGAAAGGTAATAAAGGACGGAGGCACCCTCTGGTACTCCTCCCCGGACAAGCTCAATATGACCTATGACAACCCCAAGGAAGGGATGGTCATCAACGGAAAGATGATGTTCGTGCGCCGTGCAGGCAAGCCTTCCACCTTCGACACATCGAAGAACACCCTTATGAAAGGCCTCCGCGACGTGCTCCTTGGCTGCATCGCCGGCAAGGTCGAGACGATAGCCAAAGAGAACGACGGCACCCTTACAGTCAAGGAAGTCAAGGACTTCTACAACATCACGATGGAGCCCGCCAACCCCGGAGTGATGGGCTACTCCCGAATCGCCCTGACCT
>CACZBP010000028.1 GCA_902779495.1 uncultured Bacteroidia bacterium | reverse complement strand
GCGGAAATGACCTTCGTCCTCCTTCAGGAGCACGCTCAGCTTTACCGGGCCGATGGTGAGCGGCACATTCACCAGACCTTCCGACTCTCCCTCGCGAAGGTCGAACCGGGCCATAATGTCTTTTGTGAGGATCATGTAGGCGGCGCCTTCCGGCAGCACCTTGAGGCCCTCGTACTGCATGTATCCCATCAGGCGCACACGGTTTTCCCGGTAGCTGCTATACAGCTGCAGGAGCAGGGCGTCGCGGTTTACCCCCGCGGCAATGAGCTCCGAGGCCATCTGGAAAGTGGACGGGAACACGGAGTTGGCAAAGTTGTTGGTGTCCGTGGTCATTCCCGCCATGAGCGCCGTGCCAATTGTCATACCGAGGCCCAAAGGGCCGAGCGTATCTCCTTCCGCCGCCTTCAGCACCCAGTACAGGAGCTCCGACGCGCTGGAAATTTCCGGCGTGGAGAAAACGATGTCAAAGCTTTCCCGGTCCGGATTCAGGTGATGGTCGATGAGGATTTTACAGGCCGACGACGCCTCGAGGAAGGGGGCCAGCCCCTCCGTGCGGGAGAACTGGTTGCAGTCCAGCTGGACGATGAGGTCGCTCTGCTCAAGGGCATCCTTGGCTGCGGCCGCGTGGGCATCCCCATACAGGTAATTGACCTTGGGCGACAGGATGAACAGGAGGTTGTCCGCCGGGGTGTCCGGAAAGATGCAGGAGACCGCTTTGCCGCGGCCCGCAAGCCAGAGCGACAGGGCCGTGCAGGAACCCAGCGCATCCCCGTCCGGGTGGGTATGCCCCACCACGGCAATCCGTGTGGACTGCTGTATGGCCTCCCGGAAGGCCCGGATGTTTTCCTGACTGACTGCTTCCATGCACATAATCATTTGCGAGGGCAAATTTACAAAAGATTATTGCTTTTGAGAAATGATTTTGTTAACTTTGTCGGAAGTTTGGAAAATTATAAAACACTAAAATAATGAACAAAGGTTTAAAAATCGGTCTCGAAATCCTTCTGGCGGTTATTATCTGCCTGCTCGCATGGCTCACGGTAAAGAGCGTCCAGAAGCCCGTCAAGTTCAATCAGGAGCTCAAAGCCCGCTCAGAGGTAGCTATCCAGCGTCTTAAGGATATCCGCACCCTGCAGGTGGCCTTCAAGAGCGTCAACGGCCGTTTCAGCCCCACCGTAGACTCCCTCAAGATTTTCTACGAAACCGGTAAAATGGACATCGTGATGCAGATTGGTTCCAACGATGACTCTGTCGCCGTTGCCAACACGGAAGCCATCAAGAAGGCCAACAAAAAGCTCAAACCCGCAGAAATCACCGCCAAACTGCAGGAGGCCTATGCCGCCGGCACCAAAGTGGTGTTCTCCACCGTTACGGAAATTCCTGTAAAGGACACTCTCTTCCGCAGCCGCCCGGACTTCTGCATCGACTCCCTGTACTATATTCCTTTCTCCGGCAAACAGCTCACCCAAATGGAGTCCACCATCAAAACCGTTTCCGGTGTCCAGGTGCCCCTGTTTGAGGCCCGCATGCCTTATAAGGCTCTGTGCCTGGGTATGGACAACCAGCTCCGCATCAACAAGGACGCAGAGTGCCGTGACCAGAACAAGTATGAAGGCTTGCAGGTAGGTAGCGTAACCGCTCCTAACAACAACGCCGGTAACTGGGAATAGTCCTCTATGGACCAAAAGACGCATACTTCATATGCAGGAATATCCATTCAAGTTTCCTTGAGTGGATATTCTTTTAAGGTGCAGCAGGAGGGCTCCGTCAGGGAATCCGGATGGCTCGGCGCCGAAAGGCTCTTCACGACCCCCGAGTTCCAGCGCAGGTATGATTCCGTGGACCTGTCCCTGCTGACCCCGAAGTGCGCCCTCGTCCCGGCCAATTTCTTCAACCCCGAGACAGAGCGCCAGGCCCTCGCAGAGGTGGTCCGCCTGCGTGAAGGCGATGCCGTAGAGCACATCGCAGTGCCCTCGCTGGGTGCCGTGCTGGTGTTCTCCAACTCCATCGACGAATCCCTTTCCAAGGTGATTGCCCAGACGGTTCTCACCACAGACGGCGACTCCCCCAGGGTGCTCCCGGAGCTGTATTTCCTCCTCCGTGACCTCCCCCTCTGCCAGGAGTACAACAAGATCCTCGCCTCCTACAAGGACGGCTGGCTCCACCTGGCGATAGCCCAGGGCAAGAGCCTCCTCCTGGCGAATGTCTATGAGGCGGTGGACTTCACCACGGCGGAGTATTTCATATTCCTTGCGATGAAGAAGCTCCAGCTCAATCCTGAGGTAAGCACCATCACCTTCCGCACTCCCCTGCTTCCCGAGCAGGAGATGTCCCTGTACCGCTATTTCAAATCAGTCGAAACCATATGAGGATTATCGGAGGAGCCCTCAAGGGCAAGGCCATAGATCCCCCCGCAGGCTATAAGGCGAGACCCACCACGGACTTCGCCCGCGAGGCCCTTTTCGACATCCTGGGCAACGAGTATGAGTTCGACGGCCTTCACGTGCTGGACCTCTTCGGGGGCACAGGCGCGATATCCTTCGAGTTCATCTCCCGCGGCGCAGGCCACGTCTGGTGCGTGGAGATGGCCCCGGCCAACGCCTCCTTCATCTCCTCCCAGGCCCGCCGGCTCGGCCTTCGCAACCTCACCGTGGTGCGCCACAACGTCTTCGACTTCATCCACCTGTGCACGGAGAAGTTCGACATAGTCTTCGCCGACCCGCCCTATGCCCTGGAAGGCCTGGAGACCCTTCCTTCCCGCGTCCTTGACGCCGGCATCATCCATCCGGGTGGCTACTTCATCCTCGAACACGGCTCCGAGCAATCCTTCACCTCCCACCCCCTCTTCGTCAAGGAAAAAACCTACGGCCGCGTCCACTTCACCTTCTTCGAACAGCCCTCCTGACGCCTTCCCTGCCCGGAACGGGGCATTTCTGCGCAGTCGCGATGCGGCGAGGGAGCTGCTATTTGCGGCGGTCGCGGCGCGACTTGCGAAGGTGGTAGGCACTTTCGACAAGAAGCTGGTCGGCGAGGATGCCGCGCGCGGCGAGGAAGTCGAGGATTACGCAGAGGATGGGGAAAACGGCGGTGAGCTTGAAGATATATTCCCCGTGTGTCATCCAGAAATCGACGCCAAGCCAGATCTGCAGGGCGATGGTCACTATGGCGGCCAGGACGGCGGTGCGCATCTGGAAGATGCGGTGCTTGAAGGTGGTGAGTGCCAGGACGTTAAGCAGCGAGATGATTATCAGAAGGACCAGGTACGGGATGTAATCCGTATACTTGAGGACGGCAGGGCCGGCGGCGTCTGCATCGAAGGCGGTCGCCTTGACGCAGAAGAAAAGTGCACCGATAAGGATGGTGGATATCGCGAGGTATAAGGTCTGGACTCTTTGCCACATATGCTTTCTTTTTTTGGTTTGACACTACAAAAATAGGAATTTTCCGGAGAATAAACTATATTTGTTTTTTGTAAGACTAAAACAACACGTTATGCGCATCCCTGAATCCGAACTAATCATCAACGACGACGGTTCCGTATTCCATATCCATATGAAGCCCGAGGAGCTCGCCGACAACGTCATCCTCGTGGGCGACCCCGGCAGAGTGGATATGGTGGCCGAGTATCTGACCGACATTGAATTCCGCCACGCCTCGCGCGAGTTCGTGTCCGTGACCGGAAAGCATAACGGGAAGCGCGTCACAGTGCTCTCCCACGGCATCGGACCGGACAACATCGACATAGTGATGACCGAGCTTGACGCCCTTGCCAACGTGGATTTCGCCACCCGCGAGGTAAAGCCCGAGCACCGCACGCTCAACATCCTGCGCATCGGCACTTCCGGCGCACTCCATCCGGACATCCCTTTGGGCTCATATATCCTCTCCCACATTTCCGTGGGCTTCGACGGCGTCCTTAACTGGTATGGCCGCCGCAGCGAAGTTGCCCTCGAGCAAGTCGAGGAGGATTTCAAGAAGCATATGGACTGGAACCCCAAGATCGCCTCGCCCTATTTCGTCAAGGCAAGCGACGTGATAATCAGCAAGCTTGCCGACTGCACGATCAAAGGCGTGACCATCTCCGCTCCGGGATTCTATGGCCCCCAGGGCCGCATCGTGCGCCTGCCTCTGGCAATGCCCGATATGCTTGACCGCATCGAGTCCTTCCGCTTCGGCGACTACCGCATCACCAACTTCGAGATGGAGGGAGCTCCGCTTGCCGGCCTCGCCGCCCTTCTGGGCCACAACGCCTGCACGGTCTGCTGCGCCATAGCCAACCGCTACCTCAAGAGTTCCAACCCGGACTACAAACCACAGGTCCGCGGCCTTGTCGAACTGGCCGTCGACAGAATGACCAGATAACGAAAAAGGGATTGGCCAGACGGTCAATCCCTTTTTCAGTTCACCCACCGGGTTTATTTTACGAACATCACCGCTTCGGCGATGGAATTCAGTTTCGTGTCCACGCTGTCTGCACGGCTGGCGAGGATGCAGGGGGCGCTTGTGCCCACGAGCATTCCGGCCTGGCGGACGCCCTTGGCGAGCTTGGAGTTGGTCTTCCAGAAGACGTTGGCGGACTCGATGTTGGGGAATACCAGGCAGTCGGCGTCGCCGGCGACGGGGCTGACGAGCTTCTTGATCTGGACGGATTCTTCATCGATGGCAACATCCAGGGCGAGAGGACCGTCACCTATGCAGCTGCGGATCTGGCCGCGGTCGCACATCTTGGCGAGCATCGCGCCTTCGATGCAGGCCTGCATCGAGTCGAGCATCTGCTCGGAGGCGGCGATGAATGCCACCTTGGGCTTGGCGATGCCGAAAGAACGGGCGACGTCGGTCACAAAGCCCGTTATCTTCACTTTCTGCCTGAAGTCAGGGGCGGGGATGACCGCCATATCGGTGAGAAATATGAGTTTGTGATAGTTGGGATTCTCGATTATGCCCACGTGGCTCAGGAGGCCCTTGGGAGGAAGAAGGCCGGTCTCCTTGTTGAGGATGGCACGGAGAAATTTATCGGTGGAGCAGAGGCCCTTCATCAGGACGTCGCCCTCGCCGTCGTGAACCATCTGGACTGCCTTTGCGACAGCCTTGAGTTCCACGCTCTCGTGGATGATCTCGAACTTTGCGGGGTCGGCTCCTATCTTGGCGCAGACGTCCTTAATCATAGCTTCGTCGCCGACAAGGATAGCCTTGACTATGCCGAGGTCGACTGCCTTGGAGGCGGCTTCGATCGTGTGCTCATCTACGGCCCAGGCGGCCACCATTCTCTTGCAGATGCCCTTTGACTTAAGCTCTGCGAATACGTCGTTGAAATTGGTTATCATATAGTTAGTCTTCTAATGCTGAAACAATGTGCATAGTGTCGCGGGCTATGACGAGTTCCTCGTCCGTGGTGATCAGGGCGACCTTCACGGCGGAATCCGGCAGGGAGATTATGGCATCCTCTCCGAAGGCTACGTTGGCTTCATAGTCGAACTTGAGGCCCATATAGGTGAAGTTCTCGCAGACGCGGCGGCGGAGCCTGCCGTTGTGCTCACCGATGCCGCCGGTGAAGATGATAAGGTCGACTCCGTTCATCACGGCAACATACATACCCACATTCTTGATGATGTCGTAGGTGAGCTTCTTGAGGGCGAGCTTGGCCTTCTTGTCGCCTTCGGTGGCGAGGTCGCTTAGCTCTCGGCAGTCGGAAGTCTTGCCCGACAGACCCAGGAAGCCGCTCTTCTTGTTCATAATGTCGGTCATCTGATCAGGAGTGAGATTCTCCTTCTTCATTATGTAGGGGATGATGTTGGCGTCGATGTTGCCGCAGCGGGTGCCCATAATCATACCCTCGAGCGGGGTGAAGCCCATCGAGGTGTCGACCACCTTGCCGTTGAGGATGGCGGTCACTGAGGAGCCGTTGCCGATGTGGCAGGTGATTATCTTGGAGTTGTTGATGTCGACTCCGCAGAATTTGGCTCCCTTGTTGGCCACGAACTGGTGGGAGGTGCCGTGGGCGCCGTAGCGGCGGACGTGATACTTCTCGTAATACTCATACGGGAGTGCATACATATATGCATAGTCGGGCATCGTCTGGTGGAAGGCGGTGTCGAAGGTGACGACCTGCGGGACGCTCGGGAGGACGGCCTGGACGGCCCTGATGCCAAGAAGGTGGGCGGGATTGTGCAGGGGGGCGAAGTCGCAGCAGATTTCTATCTTCTTGAGGACGTCGTCGTTCACCAGGGCGCTGGAGGAGAAGAAATCCGCTCCCTGGACTATCCTGTGACCCACAGCCTCTATGTCTTCCATCGACTTGAGGACACCGGTCTCGGGGTTCGTGAGGGCGTCAAGGACGAGTTTCATTCCAACCTTGTGGTCGGGGATGGGGAGGTCCTGCACGAGGGGCTCGGCACCCGTAGGTTTATACTGGAAAATGCCCATGGGGAGGCCAATCTTTTCGACTATGCCCTTTGCTATGAGATCATAGACGTCATCGCTCTTCATGTCAAGCAGCTGGTACTTGATGGAGGAGCTTCCGCAGTTGATTACAAGAATTATCATATTTTTAGAGTTTTCCTGCGCAAAGTTAGGGAATAATAGTTATTTTAGCAATAGTTTTCGACAGGCGGGAGGGGACTTGTTCCACGGCCGGGAATATGCTCGCTCGAGAAAACATAGAAGGACTCGCCCTGCCCTTTGCCGCCGGAGTGGCCGCCGGAGTGTTCGGGATGGGAAACCAGCCTTTCCTTGCGCTGTATCCTACGGCCTGCGCAGCATTCTGCCTTGCCGTGGCGGGGGTATATATATCCTTGAGACACAGGACCTTCCTTTGCCTTTCGCTGATGATGTTCTTCACCGGGACGCTATGCGCTCTAACAGCCCTTGCAGGCGGAAGCGGAAGCACGCCGAACGTGGCCGGGGCCTATATCCCTTCGGGCATATTCCTCCACGAAAGCACCGGCGCCCTTGTGAAGGCCATGCTCGGCGGCGACCGCGCCCTGCTGGATGGAGGGACTGTCGGCATATTCCGCTCAAGCGGCGCTTCACACCTGCTTGCCCTTTCCGGCCTTCATCTGGGTATTATATATATGATATTGGACAGGCTGCTGATTCCGCTTGGGAACACTCCCGCCGCCAGTGCCGTGAAATACGGCGTAAAAATCCTTCTTTGCGGAGCATATGCATATGCCACCGGCGCCTCTGCGTCCATCAGCCGCGCTTTTCTGTTTATCCTGTTGTGGGAGACATCGCGCCTTAGCTGCCGCCGGCCCCGCCCGATGACCGTGTGGTGCGGCGCACTGACCATCCAGCTGACGGTCGCCCCCCTTGCCATCCGCTCCGCTGGCTTCCTGCTGTCATATATGGCTATGGCGGGGATATTTGTCGTATACCCTTGGCTAAAAGGAGTTTATCCCTCCGAAAGCAGACGTTTTGACCCCATCCGCAAGATCTGGGAAGCCGCCTGCGTGGCCATCTCCTGTCAGCTCTTCACGGCGCCCATCGCCTGGGTGCTTTTCGGCACCTTCCCGAAGTACTTCCTCCTGACGAACCTCCTCGCGATGCCCCTGACCACCGCCTTTATGGTCCTTTCCGTCGCGACGGTCCTCCTCACAGACGCCGGCTGCTGCCCGTCCGCCCTTATCCAGGCCACGGACGCCCTCTGTCAGCTGCTTCTGACAGTGCTCGAAATCATCGCAGGGATGTGAGTGGGGCAGAGAAAGCCCCCCTCCTGCTACTTGACGCAGCGGACCGAGGCGGCGAAGTGAGATTTGTCGCCGGATCCGACCATCACGTCGGGGGTCTTTTCGTTGATGTAGATGTAGTCGACCTTTTCGGAGTCATAGACCGTGGAGGTCCAGAAGGCCGCATAGGCGCCGAAACCCACGAAGGAATAGACGCCGTCGGAGACCGTGGCATAGCCCACTGGGATCACGGACATCAGATTCTCATTGGTGATCTTCACTTCGGGGTAGTATTCCCACATACGGTCGTCGTTGAAGAAGGCGTCGGCCATAAGGGAGCCGGCAGCGCCCTCGAAGGAGCCACCGCACAGGGTCTTCCATTCGTCCACGGTGGGGAGCCTCCAGCCTGAAGGACAGGCGGTTACGGCTTCGTCATAGGTGTAGAATCCGCCGAAGAGTTCCTGCACCGCAGGGGCTTCCTTATAGGGGACGCCGACCTCGGCATATTCAAGATTGGAGCAGAACCAGTCGAGGCCTCCGTCGTTGTTGTAGAGGTAGGTGCGGGAGTCGCGCGAATCGGTGACTATGCCGCCGGTGGTGGAGGAAACCTCCGTGCCGTCCAAGGACTCGGCGGAGACCACTACCGTCGTCTTCATACAGGTGGAATTGTAATAGCCGCTGGCGAAGGCCGCGCAGGTGATGGTCACATCTCCAATCTCGGAAGGAGCCTTGAAGATCTTGGTTCCGTCTTTCTCCACGGGGTCGCCTATATGGCGGACGGTGTCACGCACCGACTCCTCGGAACTGATGGTCCAGAAATAGCCGAAATCGCTCTTGTCGGCAGTGGAGACTCCCGAGGGGGTGAGGGTATAGGTCTCGCCGGGGCGGATGTAGTCAGGGATGCTGAAATCGAGGGCGCCTGTGAACGATGCTGACAGCACGGTCTCCTCCTCTTTCTTCTTGCAGGAGAAAGCGAGGATGCACACCAGCAGCACAGGCAGTATATATCTTTTCATAAAACAGATGCCTTTTGGACAAACATTCCCGGGCAAAGCCCGAATACGCAAAGATATGCAAAAAAGCTGGAATGAGCAAGGACAGGCGTCTGTTTTCGAAATGAGGGGCTATTTCCGTATGGGATACAGCCTCAGCAGAAGCAGTATCAGAAGAGCTATGGCAGCCGGGAACAGCGAGAACAGGGCCCAGACCATCTGCTGGACCGCCGGTTCGTTCGTGATGGTCACGACCGTCTCGCCGGTGACTGGGTCAGACCCGGAGACGAAACCCGCAACGCCCAGAAGGAGGGCGACGAGCGAGCCCGATATCGCCTGCCCGAACTTCTGGCCCATCGTCCCGGAGGAGAATATCAGTCCTGTGGAGGAAGTGCCGTTGCTGGCCGTAGCATAGTCGGACACGTCGGCATACATCGACCACAGCAGAGGGGAATACAGACCCACACCCACGGAGGCAAGGATAACCATAGCCACCATAAGCCAGATATAAGCGGGGTCCATAGGCAGGAAGAAGAATGCTATGGAAGACGCTGCGCATATGACCGCAGCCCAGGCGAAGGCCTTCCTCTTGGAACCAACCCACCTCGTGAAACGCGGCGACAGGCCTCCGAAGACCATACAGGTCACTTCCCCGAAGGTCATAAACACGGTGTAGTTGATTATAAGGCCGCCCGCGGTCACATCCCCGTGCAGGCAGTATGTCATCAGGTAGGCGGCAACCCCGTAGCGGAATCCGTTGAAGAGGTTGGTGCATATGCCGATCAGGGTAAGATATATCCAGGGCTTGTTGCGGAAGAGGTCTGCAAAGGGCTTGAAACTGAACTTCTCGGCCCTTACCGGGGTCAGCCTTTCCCTTGTGAGAAGTCCGCAGGCGAGGGTGCCGAGGGCTGCCAGACCGCCAAGGATGGCACCAAGCACGGCATACTGATGCTGTTCGGAACCCCCTATCATCTTCTGAAGGTAAGGGAATGACAGCAGAGTCACGAACCCCATCGCATAGGCACCCACCATACGGTAGGAGGAGAACTGGTTCTTCTCGTCGTCGCTGTCCGTCATCACGCCCAGAAGGGAACCATATGGCACGTTGACGGCAGTATAAACCGCCATCATCAGAAGATACAGCGAATAGGCATATATACGCTTGCCCGTGGGGCCGAAATCGGGGGTATACAGCAAAAGCGCGAACACCAGTCCCAGCGGTATGGCACCGAATATCAGCCACGGGCGATAGGTGCCCCAGCGGGACTTTGTGCGGTCCGCCAGCGCCCCCATCATAGGGTCGGTCACCACGTCGAAAAGACGGGCCACCAGCATAAGGGTGGCGGTGTCGGCCACGGTGAGTCCGAAGATACTGGTGAAGAACATCGGGAACGCTATGGTCATTACCTTCCAGGTGATACCGCCGGCGGCGGCGTCGCCGAGTCCATAGCCTATTTTCTCTGAGAGTTTTGCCATATCCGGTCTAAGTCGCTATCTTAATAATTTCCAGACACATACGGCTGTTGTGGTAGGGACATTTCCAGAATCCGGCCTTGGGCTGGGTCTTGTCGGGAGTCCCGTCCGGAAGGATGGCCCACCACCATTCGCCGCCCTCATAATCCACAAGATTCTTCCTGATATATTCCCACGCTGCGGCGGCGGTCCGCTCAGCGCCGGCGACGCCGTGATATTTCCACAGCCACAGGTATCCCACTACGGTTTCTGCCTGCACCCACCACTGGCGGGAGTCGTCGAAGGTGCCGTCTGGCAGGCGCTCGTAACGCATCGAGCCGTCTTCCATAAGACCCTCCCCGGCAGCCTTTCCCATCGCAAGGGCGAAGGGCCGGACGCGCTCGGCAACCGAAGCGTCCTTAAGGGCGAAAGCGCACTCCAGGGCCAGCCAGGAAGTCTCTATGTCGTGACCATACGAAACACCTCCGGGAAGGACGCTCCAGTCGCGGTCGAAGTAGAGCCGCAGATGTCCGTCGGGGCCCATCACCTTAGTGCATATTATGTCCAGAAGGCGCTCAGTGGCCTTTTTCAGTCCTTCGTCGGGCCACACCTGGAAGAGATTGGCATATGCCTCCAGGATATGGAGATGCGAATTCATAGTCTTGGGGGCGTTGATATCGTGGGCGCTGAGGGACATATCCTCCAGGGGCGAGAAGTCGCGGGCAAGGGCCTCGCAGTAGCCTCCGTATTGCCTGTCGGCGAAATGCTCTTCGACTATGCGGTAAAGCCCTATGGCAGCCTCAAGGACCTTCTCGTCACGGGTCACCTTATAAAGCTCGCTGAGGCCATAGATGGCAAAGCCCTGGGAATAGAGCTGTTTCTTGGTCTCGAGAGGCCGGCCATCCGCTGCAACGCTCCAATAGACTCCTCCGAAGCGGGAGTCGCAGAAATACTCCAGGAACCACTTGCTCTGATGGAGGGCAGCCTCCAGGTATTCTTTCTTGCCCAAAGCGGCATAGGCAGCGGAGAAACTCCATATGATCCTGGACCCGAGGATGACTCCGCGGGGAGCATCCTTGAGCACATTGCCGTGGGCATCCATCTCGCCGTAGAAACCTCCTCGCGGGTCCTTAAGGCCAAGCCACAGCGGAAGGATATTCCGCTCAAGGCATTCCCTGGCTGATGCGGAATTCATAAATTTCTGTCGATCAGCCGGTTGATTGCTTCCACGGAAAGGCCTGTGCGAAGGCCGTCTTCCGGGGTATTGAGGCAATAGTCCACAAGACGGTCCACCGTGGAGGTGGCCACGTGCAGGCGGGTGTCCGAAGAGGCATAGTAGATGAACACCTTCCCGTCAGGGTCGCATATCCATCCGTTGGAGAACAGCACGTTCATAACGTCTCCGACATATTCCCCGCCCTCGGGAGCCATAAAGAAGCCGCCGGGGCTGGCGATGACACGCGTGGGGTCTTCCAGGGCCGTCATATACATATACAGGACATAGCGCAGGCCGCTTGCACAGCCCCTTACGCCGTGGGCAAGGTGCAGCCAGCCCTTATCCGTCCTGATGGGATGGGGGCCTTCGCCGTTCTTTACCTCCATTATGGTGTGGTAGCGGCGACTGCTGATTATCTTTTCACTGGTTACTACCGCATTCTCCATACTGTCCACCAGCGCCCAGCCTATGCCTCCGCCGCTCCCGGCGTCGATAAAGCCGTCCTGGGGGCGTGTATAGAGGGCGTATTTTCCGTCCACGAATTCGGGATGGAGCACTACGTTGCGCTGCTGGCTGGCACTCTTAAGGTCGGGCAGGCGTTCCCAGGTAAGGAAATCCCGGGTGCGGACTATTCCCGCCGCCGCCACTGCCGCTGACAGGTCGGAAGGGTTGGAACGGTCCTTGCGTTCGACGCAGAAGATGCCGTATATCCAGCCGTCCTCGTGGGCTGTGAGGCGCATATCATAGACATTGGTCGCCGGCTCTCCCCATTCAGGGATGGTGACCGGGCGGGGCCAGAACCTGAAATTGTCGACTCCGCTAGGGCTTTCGGCCACGGCGAAGAAAGATTTCCGGTCATTCCCTTCGACACGGGCCACCAGAAGGTAACGGCCGTTCCACTTGATGGCGCCGGAATTCATAACGGCGTGGACGCCAATGCGTTCCATCAGGAAGGGATTTGTCTTGGGATTCAGGTCGTAACGCCACTGTAGAGGAGCGTGGTCCGCCGTGAGCACAGGATTGGTATAGCGCTCGAAGATGCCGTTTCCTTCAACTGCGGTATTCACACGCCTCAGGAGTTCTTCGTGTGCCTTGTTCAGCCTGGAGAGTCTGTCATTAAAATCCATATTATGCCTTTTGTAAACGAGTATTGCAAAATTACTTCATCGCGGCGGTACAAACAAGTAAAATGTTTGCCAATACTGATAGTATTATGACATCACCTAGACGAAGACTTTGTTTTTGGTGTAAAGCGTGCGGAAATCCCTTGGCGTATAGCCCCTGCGGGCCTTGAAGGTGCGGTTGAAATTGGACAGGTTGTTGAAGCCGCACTCATAACAGATTTCCGAGATGCTGGTGGTGGTGTCGACCAGCATCCTGGCGGCGTTCCCCAGGCGGATGTCCGTAAGGTAGTCCACAGGGGTCCTGCCTGTCTTCTGTTTGAAGAAACGGCTGAAAGCGCTGGGCACCATACCGGCCAGGGAGGCAAGGCTGTCAAGTTTTATGTCTTCTTTGTAATGTGTTAATATATAGTCCTTTACCTTCCTCACACGCCGGCTTTCCGCATCGTTCTCGGTGTGGCTGAAAGATGCCGAGGCCAAGGTCCTTGCCTGCTTGTCGAGGGAGAGTTCATAGAGGAGTTTCAGGCATTGGAGGAACTGCTCGAAACGGTCCGTCATACCGGAAAGCGTAGTCAGGAGGTTGTAGACCCTCAGGATTGCATCCATCGAGAAGTTAAGGCCCATCGAGGCCTTTTCCAGCATCTTGCGTATGCTGGAGAACTGGTTGCGATTGAGCAGTTCCGGCCCGAAAAGGGTGCTGCTGAACTGGATAGTGATCTCACGCACGTCGGTCGCGGTGCAGGTGCCCTGCTCCCAGACGTGCTCGAGATTATTGCCTGCGATTAGCGTAAGTTCGTAATCCCCAATCTCTTCGATGCTGTCACCCACTACCCTTCTGACACCTTTTCCGTGCTCGATGAAATTCAGCTCAAATTCTTCGTGGGAATGCAGCGGGAAGAGGAACTCGTTCTTGTAGCGTTCCACTATGTAGAAACAATCCTTGTCGGAAAGGGCTGTTATTTCTCGTAATACCTTGGACATCAGCGTTTACATTTTGTGCCAAATATAAGCAATTATTTGCGCATATTTTGCGTTTTTCGGCTATCTTTGCATCATATGAAGCGAATTACGGCAATACTTGCAGCACTCTTTCTGCTCTGCGGCTGCTCCTCCGACCGGTATATAGCCATCCGCGGCTATGCCCAGGGCGGCACCTACACCGTGAAGCTGAACCTTCGCGGCGTAAAGGAAAAGCCCGCCAGGATAAAGCAGGCCATAGATTCCATCCTCCTGGAGATAGATGGAACACTGTCGGGATACAATAAAAAATCTCTCCTGAGCCGTTTCAACGCCGGGCAGGACGTGCAGCCCAGCGCTATGTTCAAGGACATATATGCAATGTCCCGCAAACTGTGGGAAGAAACCGGCGGTGCCTTCGACGTCGCTGCCGGTCCGCTGTACGACGCCTGGGGTTTCGGCTTCAGCCGGGATTCCCTGCCGAACGACAAACTCGTGGCGGGGATAATGGCGGTGTGCGGAATGAAGAATATGCCCACCGACCCTGACAGCCTGAAAGCCGACGGCATCAGAAAGCTGAATTTCAATGCCATAGCCCAGGGCTACAGCTGCGACCTCGTGGCTCAGTACCTGTATGCGATAGGAGTGAAGGATATGCTGGTGGATATAGGTGAAATCTACTGCGACGGCCTCAACCCGGGCGGAAAAGGCTGGACGATAGCAGTCGATACACCCCAGGACGGCAACCAGTCCCCGGGAGAGAAGATTTCGGCGAAATGGACTTCCGACGGCGGTCCCTGCGGGATAGTCACCTCCGGCAACTACCGGAAGTTCTATGTCCGTGACGGAAAGAAATATGCCCACACGATAGACCCCCGCACCGGATATCCCGTCTCGCATCAGCTACTCAGCGCGACGATAAAAGCCCCGAAAGGGGCCCTGGCCGATGCGATGGCGACATATTGTATGGTAATAGGGCTGGAAGAGGCGAAGCAGTATATCCTGGCAAGGAAAGACCTCGAAGGTCTCCTTATATATGAAAAGAACGGGGAAATGCTTCAATGGCACTCCCCCGGTTTCGCTATCTCAGATCCGTAATCACCCAGGAGGGATCAAGCCCCGAGGTGTCGAACGTGAAGTCCTCGGCCGGACGCCGGGAAGCAAACTGCATATTCTTGATGGAAAACTCGGTCTGAGTGCCGTCAGATGCCTTTATATACGCTCCCAGCAGCGAACCATTCGAATCGAAATGGAGGGTGACCAGTGAGACGCCGGCGCCTTCCACGGGGATGAGGGTTACGCTGTGACAGGACCTGCCCTGGAAACGTCCGTCCGACGAGCCGGCTTCGGTAAATGCATCCTTGATGCAGCTCACCAGGAGGGCGGGATTGCCGGCATAGTCCCTGTCGGAGGCTATGGTTTCCACGAGGGCCTCCTTGGCGGTGAAGTCGAGGCTCCAGCGGGTCGTGCTGTCGCACAGGACCTCGAGGCCGTCGCCCTTGAGGATGAAACAGCGCCCCTGTACAGTGGCGGA
>CACZBP010000027.1 GCA_902779495.1 uncultured Bacteroidia bacterium | reverse complement strand
CCAAGAGCGACGACGGTGGGTTCACCGCCACCTGCACGGTCACCGTAAAAGCCAAGGTCCCGCTCACCGGACTCTCGATTGACCCCACATCCCTTACTCTGGAAGAGGGTGAGACCGCCGAAATAATTGCGACGTTTACCCCTGTCAATGCCTCCAACAAGACTCTCTCCTGGACCAGCTCCGACCCTTCGGTGGCGACGGTGTCGGACGGAGCCGTGACGGCCATAAAGAGCGGAAAGACCACCATTACGGTCACGAGCGAGGACGGCGGCTTCACCGCCAAGTGCGAGGTCCTGGTAAAGGTCTGGCAGGCAGTGGATATAACCGGCATTACCCTTAGTCCCGACCCCCTTGAAGTGAGGCTTGCGGAGACTGAGCAGGCTGTCATAACTGCTGAGATTACTCCGGCCAACGCCACCAATAAAACTCTCCTCTGGACCAGCTCCAACGAATCGGTGGCAACGGTGTCGCAGGATGGCACTGTAACGATACTCCATGCCGGGAAAACCAAAATCACGGCGACAGCTGATGACGGCAGCGGTGTGGAGGCATCTTGTTGGGTACATATACTCCCCCCTTCAGGAGCGGTGGATTTGGGCATAGTAATGACCCGGGAGGACGGGACAAAGTATAATCTGTTCTGGGCAAAGTTCAACCTGGGCGCAAAAGCCCCCGCAGACCCAGGCAGCTCTTTCGCCTGGGGCGAGACGGAGCCGAAGGAGAAATATGGTTGGTCGAACTACAAGTGGGGCAACAGCGAATCAGGTCCTTTCTCCAAGTACGACCCGAACAGTTCCGACGAAAATGTAAATAAATCAGTTCTGGATCCCGAAGACGATGCCGCCCACGTGATACTCGGCGGCAAGTGGCGTATGCCGACAGAGGCCGAATGGGCAGAACTTATAAAGGTATATCCAAATCCGTATTATCATGACGGGGTAACATACGGCGATAAGAATGATAGCCAGAAGAGTATCTACCTTCGAGAAGGTGGCTACTGGTCTTCGACCCTCAATACGAATGATCCAAGTACCGCTATGTATGCCTTTATGGGTACTGTTCAGGGCATGACCACTCTCCCGCGTTCTCATGAACTCCCAATCCGTCCGGTCTATGAAGACTAACCCTACGGAAGTAAAGACTTAACTATCAAAACTATGCACATATTAAGCAAACTCCTGGCTCCTATAGTGGCCATCCTTATCCCGGTCCTTTTCCTGGCGACCTGCACCCCTAAAAGCGCAGACCAGCAGCCGCAGAACCAGACGGAAAACACCCCCGGACCGAGTGATGAACCGGGGCCGAGTGATGAACCTGTTCCGAGTGACGAACCAGCACCCAGCGATGAACCGGAAACCAGCGAGGATCCTGAACCTAGCATTGAACCTGCTTCCAGCGACGAACCAGAGCCCAGCGACGAGCCCGAACCGAGCGAGGAGCCGGACGAGGATGCCCCCGTGGCGCTTGAAAACGCTACTGCCAAAGAAGTAGGCAAATATCTGGTCAGCGACCAGAAGATATATACTTCCAACGCCTTTGACAAGACTTCCGGACTGAAGGTCTGCGGCATCGTGGCCTATGTAGGGAACGACACGGGCGAGGAGAACTTCCGGCACGGCCTGGTCATCGCAATGAAGAACTTCAACGGGAACGGATATCCCTGGAACAACTCCAGCAGCAGTGACACCTATGACAACCCGGGCCATTACAACATCCTGTCAGAGGCCCTCGACGCCAAGGAATCCGGCTATGAGATTTCCCACCTGAACGGCAGGAACAAAGACTCCTACAAGTGGGCTGCGTTCTACCACTCCTGCTGGAACAATACCGGCAGTGACGACAAGGTCACCACCTCCGCCCCGTCCAATACCAGCGGCTGGTTTATGCCCTCGATCTTCCAGTGGAACCAGATCATCAACGGCCTGACCGGCACCACGGCCCCCCTGACCACTATGGAAAATGCCAACCTGAGTATGCTGGAAGCCAATAAGACGCTTGAAGCCCTGGGCGCCCAGCCCCTACAGAGTGGAGCCTACTGGTCCAGCACGGAACATTCCTACGAAAACGCCTGGCTCTACTGGGCCAACTCCGGCAAGGCAACCAACTCTAAAAAAAGCTGGAGCTATTATATCCGCTCCGTCCTCGCCTTCTAAGCAGGTTAGGCTCCAAGCCAGTTAGGCTCCGGCAGCCTTTACAGCCGCTCATCGGGCGGTGAAGCTCCGGGCTACTGCACGTAGTAGGCTTTGCCTGCGGGGAGATCGGTGCCGGTGAACTCGAAGAAGCCCACGGTGCCGCCGGAGGCGCCCAGGACGTAGACCTTCTGGCCGGCCTGCAGGCCCAGCGACGACACGGGAGTGGCAGCGCCCTTGCCCTGGAGGATGTTGCCGTCCTCGGGGGTAGCAGAGGCGACGGTAGCCGTGAGCGTAAGGGTGCCGCTGCCGCCAGAGACTCCGGTAAGGGCCGATGCCTCAGCCATGATAATCACGGCGCAGTCGGAGGGAATGACAGAGCCGTCACCCACGCGATACAGGGTGTGCTCGGAGTCCATCGTAAACGCCTGGGCGCCAGCAGGAAGCGCAAAGTTCCAATAAGGGTGGTAGAACGTGGCCCAGTAGCGCGTCTGGCCTGCGAAGGTGGCCTGGTTGGCAGTGAGAGCACTTGATTCATCATCCCCGCTGGGATATGGCACAAGGGTCTTGCCGTTTACCTTTGAATGACTGGAGATGGTGCCGCTGAGGACGGCCGTTCCGTTCCAGAAGGCCTGGCCGTCCTTCACCTTGAGCGTGTTGCATAAATAAGCACGTGTCGCTTCTTTATCGCAGGTGGCGATGATACTATTGGCGGGACGAGTCCAACCGAGGGTGATGGTTCTGTTGCCCCCGTATGTGCTGAAGCCTGCACCGTTCATGCTGAGGGCATTTACCACGCCGCCGAGGATGGTAATGTCGCCATCGGCACGAATGGCGGCATAATCGCCACGATGAATGGTATGCAGGACGCCGTTTCCTTGCTGCTGGCCGTAAATGGTGAAATTACCACCTATATCGACCGCATTTTCTTGTCCATTGGCGCGGACGAAGAACGTGACGCCGTCGCTGAGAATTAGGTGGACGTGGTCGCCTTTAATATGGACACTCCCGCTAAAATCGGCGTCGCTGCTGACCACATACCAGCGTGTGGTGCCGTCGGCGCCGAGGGTGACACTGGTGCTTGGGATAATGGCATAACAGCTGCACTGCTGCTCGATGCCGTCGCCGTCGATGTAACTGACGACGGGCAGGTACTCGTAGCCCACGACGATGTCGTATGTGCGCATAGTGAGCGATGGGCCATAAACGACTTCCGCACTCTTGTCGACGCCACCACTGGTGGCTGTGAAGTGAATCCAGTAGCCGCTGGGCGCCGTACCGGTGCCGGTGTAGGTGAGGGCGAGGGTGGCGCCCTCGGTGTAGTACCGCGTTCCTTCGAGGGTGACGCCATCGTCGTAGGTGGTCATTGTGGCGCTAACGGTGGTTCCGCCAGTGCGGGCGGGCAAGGTGACGGAGGAGGTGCTGGTGAGCTTGAAGACGTCGCCGACAATGTCAGCAGTTTTATTCCCAATAATAATAGCGCAGTCGTGATAGTAGGCACGGGTGATGGTATTGGTGCCTTCCTGTGCATCGGCGATAATGCCATAATCTTCAGCATAATTGTCGATGTATTTGACGACGGTGTTCTCAAGGAAGCAATCAGTGACGATGCCGTTCTTGAGGTAACCCACGAGTCCGCCGATGTTGTCATAGCCCCGAATAACGGCGTCGCGGAGCAGGACGTTCTTCACCGTGCCCCCGTCGACGTAGCCAAATAGGCCCAGGCTGCCGGCGGCAGAGCTCGCGGAGGAGCCATCCTTATAGACGCGGATGCCGCTGATGGTGTGGCCCTGGCCGTCAAAAGTGCCACGGAAAGCATAGCCATAGCCACCGATGGGGGTAAAGTTGTTTTCTTCGGTGTCAACGTTCCAGGCGTCCGTGTAGCTGTAGGAGATATCGGCAGTCTGGCGGAAGGTTTTGCCCGAGCAGTCGTTGCTGGGAGTGGCGGTGCCATACCCTTTGACGATGCGGGCCAGGTAGTCCATATCCTGCTGCGAGGCTATCTCGTAGATATTTGTCCCCAGCGAGTGGAGATCGCTGAGGGCGGGCTGACGGAGGTCGTAGCGCTTAGAATTAGAGCCTACATAATCGCCGGCGCCAGTGACGGTAACTGTGCCGGAAATGGTACCCTGGGTGTAGCTCAGGGTATAGTCCTCGTCCTTGCGCAACGTACGGCCCTCATGGGTGACTATGGGCTCCGGACAGACCTGGCCGTAGTCAACGTAGCTCTGCTCGATGCCGCTGATGGTGCAGTAGTTGAGTGGGGTATGGGTAGCCACGTCGATGTAGATGCGACCGAAGGTGGTGCCATCGGGGATATTGATGGTGAGCGTCTTGGTGAACATGCCGTTGACCGATAAGCCAGAGATGTCTGCACCCGCCGTAGGAGAGACACGGACTCTGGCGAAGTAATACTGCGTAGAGGTGAAGACTATTTTGAATGAACCATTGGTGGTGACATCGGTCAGGCTGCTACCGTTGGCAAACGCGAGGAAGCCTTCGAGCGACATGTTAATACCCCTTTCTAGGGTAAAATTCGAATTACTGTTATTTGATAAGAAGTGCATTTCCGCACCATTGTAGGGGCCTTTCACTTGTGCCTGAAGACCCGTGCCGGAAATGGCGTATACGTACTGGCTGCCGTTAGTATATCCTTGAATAATCACGCTCGTCGAGATGGTGGGCTGGGCCCAGGCCTGTTGCCAGGCCGTCATGGCGGCGAGGAGCAGCGCGGCGGTGAATATTGCTTTTGCTTTCATGATTTACCAGACTTCCGAGGTTGAGGTGGAGCTCGCGGTCAGGCGGGTTTGGGAGACTTCGACGTTTTGGGCGCTGATGAATTTGCCCTGGGCGTCCAACGAGGTGGCAGGGATATCCTTCCCTCCCAAATAGAGGGAGTTGTCACTGGCGATGACGGAGAAGGAATATGAATCGGCCTGGGAAGAACCGACCCGCGTGTTGCGCAGGGCTGCGTAAATCAGCTCCGAGGTGGCGGAGGCCGGGGTTACGGTGATGGAACCGGATTCGGTGGCCGTGCCGTCCAGGCTGCAGGTGCGCACCAGCGCGTCGTTGGCGCTGCTCACTGTGAAGCTCTTGACGGAAACCGCATCCGTGCCTGCCCTGAAGCCGAAGCGATAGACGCTCTGCTGGTTGAGGAAGTCGGCGCTCTGGTTGGTGGTGACGCTGTTGCCGGAGATGGTGGCTACTGTGACGGAGGCCTTCGCATAGTCATATTTGCTTTCTATGTCGGCAAGCGTGCCCACCTGGCCCGTGTAGTCCCAGCTCTCGCGGGGAATCAGCAGCATAAGTGCGTCGCCTGAAGACAGGCCGCTGACGGTAATCTCGCCTGACAGGGTGGCCGTGAGGGGCCTGTCGCCTGCTCCGGGTGTGACATCAAGCTGGCCGATATAGCTGCCCTCTTTATATACCCTCACCTTTTCGGTGCTTTCCCAATATGCGTCCAGCTTGTTATTGGACGTGTCAAGGTACAGCGCCTTGGTGTCGGCGCCCTTCGATGCCTCCACCGTCAAGAAGAAAGTGCCTTCTGCCACAGGCTCCTGCGGCTTCTCATCCTTTAGATCCTCTTCTGCCCTCTGGCATCCTGCCAGCAGCACGGCGCCCACCAGGGCAGCCATCAGTAATATATTCTTTTTCATATATTTAAATTATTCAACGTAATATGCCTTGTTTGCCGGGATGGTGCCGGTATATCCAAAAAATCCGAAATTCTCACCGACCCTGCCAAGCACTTTCGCGCCCGGCACCGTGGCAGCCGACGAGGTGCCCTGCAGGATGTTGCCTGACACGGACGGAGCGTCGTCAGATGTGGCCGTGAGGGTCAGTGTGCCGGAACCGGCGGAGATGCCGGTCAAGGCCGATGCGTCGGCCATGATAATTACCGGGCAACCGGCCGGGATAATGTTTCCGTCACCCACGCGGTAAAGGATCATGTCATCCTTCATAATAAACGCCTGTGCGCCTTCGGGGAGTGAGTAGTTCCACGCGGAGTGGAAGAACGTCGTCCAGTAGCGCGACTGGCCGGCCAGGGTGGCCTGGCGTGCGGTGAGGGCCAATGTGGCGATGGAAGTAGCTGTGGCTGATATCGTTACGTTGGCTGAAGGCATAGTTAAGCTCCAGGTGCCGTCGCCATTGGCGGTGGCGGCATGGTCGGTGCCGTCATTGTAGTTGACTGCCGTAACGGTGTAGCCTAAAGCCGGACTCAGCGTGACGGTGGCTCCGGCAGTATAGAACTGCGTGGACTCCAAGGAGGCGCCATCTGAGAAATGGAGGCCGGTGCCGGCACCGATGGCCGTGCCGCCGGAACGTGTGGCGACAATTCCCTCGGCAAGCGTGGCGCGATAGACAGCCGTTGCCGCTGTTGAATTGTAACCGTTCCCGGAAAGCGGAAGAGCACGGTAACAAGCGGTCGTGGTGGGGGCTCCATTGCTAACTAATGGCGCTATGCTAGATACAGTTATTTCCAAAGGAGCGACCAGACAGTTCGTCAAGTTGAGCGTACCTCCATTAAAACGGCCCATAATACCAGAGTTGCTGGAGCTTGACAGGACATTCGGATTCTTCAGGATTCTACCGTCAAATACGCAACCGCTGATGCTGGTGGTGCCAGCGCTCATGATGCCCACGATACCAGCGTCAAAGGTGTAATTTGGAGATGCGGAGGTATGTGAGGCCGTGATGCTGACGCTGCTGCGGCAGTTGGTGATGGCCACGGTGCCACCGGTAATCGTTCCCACGATACCCGCCGCGGCTTGTCCGTTGGAATCGATGGCACCATCCGTCCGCAGGTTCTGAATGGTGGCTCCGCTTATATAGCGGAACGGGGCGCAGAAACTGGCCTTTGACACCTCGGTCAAGTCCAGAGTGAGCGTGTGTCCGTCGCCGTCGAAGCTGCCTTCGAAAGGATATTCTTCCGTACCCACCGTGGTGGTGACAGGCCCGAAGTCGGCGCCCATGCGGAAGTATTTCCCCGTGTAGGTCTTACCGTCTGCCACTTCCTCGGCCAACATGTCCCATCCCTCAACATTGCTGATCACATAGGGATTTCCCTGTGAACCGTCACTGCCTGAGCTCCAGATCTGGGACGGGTCCACCGCGAAGCCCTTGAGGGTGACATCTTCGTCGGGCATGGTGAGCACGTAGCCGTCGGTGTCATTGCCGGTGAGCGTGCCGGATGTTACGACATATTCGTTGAACAGATATCCCTCCGGAGCGGCATCGTGGCTGAGCGTGAGGGGAATCTCCTGCGTGGCGCCGCTGTAAAGGACACCTTCGTACATGAGCGCGTTAGTGCCGTATGCGGTGATGCCGGTCAGGTTATAGGCCGTTACAGCCCCGACGGGCACGGCATGGATTCCGGGACGGACATAGATGGCGCGCATGAGGCGGGTGCCATCGCCATCAGCAGTGCCACCGCTATAGCCATAGCCGATATTGGAAGTGTTTACTCCCACTTTGCAATCCCGGTAATAGTTATTGCTCGCGCTGCCCTCTTCAGAATATTCACCGACGATGGCGCCAATCTTTATTATTGAAGGCACCGTACACCCGATGGCAAGGCAGTTCTCCACAACGCTGTAGTTCACCCCGGTAATGCCGCCGAATTGCATGCGGTCGGAACCACTGCTGCCCACAGTGAATTTTACGCTGCTGATACAACCGGAGATTATCCCGTCCTGTATATTCAAACCGACAATTCCGCCAAAGCAATTTGCAGTTTTTTTTTCTCCATGCAGGACAGTGTTGGTGACACTGCAGTTCATGATTGTGCCTCCGCTTTGTGAGGCAATGCCGCCAACCTTGCTATCTCCGGTGAAACGGCAGTCCGTAACGGTCAAGTTGCAGATTATCCCATACTGTAAAACGGAGCTGAATAACCCTTTCTCGGCCCGGATTCCACTGATGGTATGGCCGTCGCCGTCGAAAATGCCGTTGAAACCAGTGATGGCGGTAAAGTTCTCAGTGGTGCTGCTGGTGTATGAATAGGTGATATCGTTCGCCAACTTGATGTACTTTCCATCATAGTGGGTGTTCCGGCTGTTGATGGAGAACAGGTCGAGTTCCCCTGCATCGTGGATCAGGTAAGGGTCGTTCTCGTCTCCGGTGTGTCCGTAGGTGAAATCGTCCTGCCATTTGGCGTAGAAGACCTTGTCGCCATGGGAAAGATCGCTGATAGTGCGGATGGCGGAACCTGTCAGGGAAGCGTTATCAAACCAACCCATAAAGATTTTTCCTTCCTGCACCGGATTGGGGAGGGTAACTCCACTGCTATAGGTATAGGACGAGGCATAAGAGTCCGGCATTGTGCCGCCGTTGGGGTAGTAAGAGATGCTGTATGCGTGATCGGGGGAAATGGTCAGGTTGCTGAATGTCCTCAACAAGGAACCGCTGTTGCATCTGTTTCCCGCATCATCCTGGAAAAGACCTATATCATGGGCTGCATTCATTTCGTTGATGGTCAGAACGGTGCCTTCATTCACATCGTCGGAGATGGTTCCGGAGTAGGTAATTACATTGGTTCCGTCTCCTTCTGCATAACGCAGTCTCCCCCAAGTGGTCTCAAAAAAGGAATCCGCCAAATAATTAATGGTGGCCATATGGGGCATGGCGGCAATCTTCTCGCTGAAAGAAAGGCTCACCGAGAATGGGTTACCCCTGGAGTAGGGGCCGGGACTCACCGTGATGCTGTTCAGCGCCGGAGGGGTATTGTCCAGCAGGGCATAGCAGACATTGAGGTCTTTGAAGCCGAAGGTGTCGTCACCACTACCCGCAGCGTCAAAGCGGATGGTAAGGCCGGTGACGGCCGTGGGGTCGATGACCAAAGCGCTGGCGTCGGACGCCCGGTAGCCGCTTTTGAACTTCTGCCCCCACAAATAACCATAGCTAAGACTGAATTCCGTATAATGATCGGGAATGCTCCCGGCCTGCTCTGCTGCGTAGTTGTTGTAGTCGTAGCGGTGTGGGAAGAACTGTATTTCAGAGCCAGAGTAAACATTACCACCATTCTTATACAACTCAAAGCACGCCTTGTAGATACTGTTGGAGGGGGCATTGACCTCGCCGTCAGGATCTTTTCCATCATAGGAGCTGCTTCCCGTACAGATTTGGATGTAGGCATATCCGTCTTTTTGTTCCTTCTCACGGAAATAGACGGCCGCGTACAACTTGTTACCTATATTCTTTACATAGTTCCTTATCTCGGAGCTATTCGAATTGAAGACCTTATAGTTAGACACGGTAGCGGCTTTCTGGGAGTAGTCGTAACTGTCGTCAATCAGGACATAACCGTTCAGGGTGCCAATGGTCTCCACATCGCTTGTAGGCGGAGTGTAGGGGACATCTACATAGGAGAGAGTGGAACCGTGAGAAACTTCACCTTGCTGTGTCCCGGAATAAAAGAGCAGATTCGTGATGCTGCTGTTGGCCTCGATGGCTTTAAAATGGTAATCATCGCCATAAACTAGTTCCCGGTAACCGGACTTTATGACGAATCCGCCGGCATCGACAAGCTCAACCTTGTATTTCCTCATCTGACTGGTCTGGACCTTGGAAACAAGGGGAACGTTGGCCATGCCAGTTTCAACCAGGGTGAAGGCCTTCTGCGTTTCGCCCGGGGCGAAGGTCAGTGAGCCCTCCACCCGGGTGAAATGGATCCCCTCTATAGCCGTGTAGGCCGCAGTCCGGTAGTTTATCGTTTCCTCCACGTCGCTGTTGCTGCGAGTGATGGTAACGGTTTTGTTGCTGAGACCGACGGGAATCCCAAGGCTCCAAGTGCTTTGTGCCCTTGCCGTCTGGCATAGGGCCAGCGCCATCAGGATGACGGCTGAATACTTAAGTGCTCTCATAGGCACACCCTGCTAGATTTCGTCGGCTTCGCCGTAGCTGGCGCGGGCGGCGGAGTTGGGGCCGCCGGAGAGGATGGAGGCTTCAAGCCTGAGGTCCACGACGATGGTCGCGGGAGCGAAGTAGAATTCTTTGGTATTCATATGCTTTTGGTATTTGTTTCGTGAAGGTGACGCTTTGACTGCGTCAAAGATATGTATTTTCCGCGTCAACATTGTCATATATGCGTTAACACACTGTTATTTTCTTCCAAAATTGTTTGATATTTGTGCGAATATGGCTCCGAACCTTATCTCGCGATTTTTGTCGGATTATCTGTAAGTTTTGGTAAACTCCGGGACCTTGCAGTTTGGGGGGCTCTTTTGAACGAGGTACCCCATTCTGCCCGGGGACCTTGCACTTTTTGCAGGGTTTTTGAACAAGGTACCCCACTCTGCCCGGGGACCTTGCACTTTTTGCCGGGTTTTTGAACAAGGTACCCTTGCTGGGGTGAGAATGAGGGCGGAAGGACATTGACGGGAATGGAGGTGGCCTTGTGCGTTGGCGTGCGTGAGCCTTGTGCAGGGCACGGTCCTGCGTCAGCAGGATGACCGACAGCCGGACTCGAGCTGCGCGTGGGCTTAACAAACCGGCATCAGCCGGTCGGCCGGACCCGGGACTTTTCCGAGAAAAGTCGTTGAGGGAGAAAAGGCCGAGGGGGCTCGGGGGAGCGACAGTTCCCCCTCATTGAATGGTCAAGTGCCCGGTGCCGCCCATTCCCGGAAGCTGACCTTCCGTCCTCATTCTCACCGCAGCAAAGGGGGGACTTACCAATTTTCGGGGTGTTTTCTGGTAAGTGTCGGTGATGCAGTGGGGGGACCTGCCATCCAGGGGGCGTTTTTCTGGCAGGTGGGGTGCATCGGGTGGACCTGCCATTTTTCCGGCGTTTTCGTGGCAGGTGGGTGCAAATTGAAGGGGACCTGCCATCCAGGGGGCGTTTTTCTGGCAGGTCAGGCTCCGGCACTCGTTACGGTCGCTTACCGGCCGGGGAACCAGTCTTCGATGGCGAGGCCGGGGATGCGGGAGAGGTGGCGGATGTTGTTGGTGACAAGGGTGCAGCCGGCGTCCAGGGCGGAGCAGCCGATGAGAAGGTCCATATCCGAAATGCGGATTCCGTCCGCTTCAAGCTTTGCGCGGACTCTGCCATAGGTCTGCGCATTCCCAAGAAAGGGGAGGGTCTCGAAACGGTCTTCCACGAAGCGAATCTGCTTCTCCTTGGCAGATATGCGCCCGGGGGAGGCTTTGCCGAAAACATCCTTATAAAGACCGACATAGAGTTCGGCAATTGACAGTTCGCTGACAAGGCACCTGTCGAACCCTACTGTCTGGATTTTCTCCTGTATGCCATACTGACCTTTGAACATGGCTATCAGGACATTGGTATCAAGCATATACATAATTACCACTCCTCCAGTTCCCGGCCTTTATCATTGCGCAGCCTGGCTGCTACGCTGGATGGATCTTCGTCAGGGTCACCCCACAATGACTCCCTGCCAGGCACGTCAAGAGCGGCGAAAGGGCCCGTGAAATTACCCGTGAACTCCCTTTTGGGGGTGAGGATTATCTGGCCGTCGCGAAAGACCACATCGAAGGAAATCCCCGTATCCATATCCTCCGCCTTGAGAAGAGAGGCGGGCAGTATTACTCCCCGGCTGTTGCCGATCTTTATAAGGTTGACTGTCATTTTCAATATTTTTTACAAAAATAATAATGTTATAACATTTTTCCAAAAAATATTATAACGCACCTCGCATAATTGGTCTCCCTCTGACCAGGTGCCATAAAATATATTTCATTCTTCCAGGAATGTTTGTTATATTTGCATAGATGGCCCAAACCCTGACATATCTCTACGGAATGGCAGCCACGGTCTACCTGACCACTTGCCTTGTGTCAGCTGCCGTGCGCTGGTTCCATATGTGCCGGCCATATGACCGGAACCCCAGCTATTACTATCCAGGCCGCCCCTTCGTGACCGGAGCGTGGCTGAGCGCCCTGGCCCTTCTGCCATATGTCTTCCATCCCGAAAGCGCGGATGCCTGGTTCCTGGCAAGGCTGTTTTTCCTGCCCGTTACAATATATCATTTCACCCTCCTTCTTTTCTCATATTTCGGGAGCGTGATGGAGTGGAAGAAATGGCGCTGGCCGATGGTCCTGACCGGAACTCCGGTGGTCGCGGCCCTTGTCTGGGCGGTAGTCGTCGCCATTTCTCCCGGGGAGCAGACGGTCGGCAGCGCCCTCCCGGAATATGTGCTGTACATCCTGGGAGGCTTCATAACCTTCATCTGCATCTCTTCCATAGCGGTGGTCATCGTCTGGTCCCGCCGTTTCGACCCCGACGACTATTCCAACCCTTCCGACTTCCCCGTGGCCCAGGCCTATCGATGGCTCGTCATCCTGCTGGTGAATATGACCCTGTGCTGGACCGGAGCGGTTCTGAACGACCCTACGGTACTGGCTGTAATCCAGCTGATTATAGCAGCCTCCTGCGTGGTTTTCGTCATATCCGCCCTGCACCCGCACCGCAACCGCCCCGTCGGGCAGATCCAGGATGTGACGATGCCTTCCCATCCGGAACATCTCTACCAGCGGACGATGTCCGCCACCAAGCGCAAGGAAATCATCGAGGCCATAAAGAGCGTGGTGGAAAAGCAGGAGGCCTTCACGGAGCAGCACCTGACCCTCCAGGACGTTTCCGACCGCACGGGCTACAACAGGACATACATCGCCGGAATAATGAAATCCGAGTTCGGAGGCTTCTTCACATATGTCAACAGCCTCCGCGTCGAGCACGTGAGCTCCTACCTGAAATCCCACCGCAAAGCCTCGGTAGGCGAGGCCGCCGAAGCTGCCGGCTTCGCTTCCAGGCAGACATACTACACAATGAAGGAACGCTTAACGAAAAAATGATATGCACATAGGAATCGCCGGAAATATCGGATGCGGCAAGACCACGCTCACAAGGATGCTCTCCGAGCATTACGGATGGACTCCGAAATACGAGGCCGTTACCTACAACCCCTACCTGGAAGACTACTACAAGGACATCAAACGCTGGTCCTTCAACCTGGAGGTCTATTTCCTCGAGCAGCGCTTCAAGGACGTGCTGGAAATAGCCCGCAGCCGCAAGACCATAATCCAGGACAGGACCATATTCGAAGGCGTATATATCTTTGTAGCAAACAATTACGCCATGGGCAACCTCTCCGAGAGGGACTTCCGCACCTATATGGAACTCTTCGAGCTGATGATGTCGCTGGTGAAGGCCCCGGACCTGATGATATACCTCCGCAGCAGCATCCCCCACCTCGTGGCGCAGATCCAGAAGCGCGGCCGCGACTATGAGCAGAGCATCAGCATCGAATACCTCAAAGGCCTCAACGACCGCTACGAAAAATTCATCAGCGAAGACTACAAGGGCCGTGTCCTCATCCTTGACGGAGACAGCCTTGATTTCCAGAACCGCCCCGAAGATTTCGAAAGCATAACGGAAAAGATAGACGCCGAACTCTACGGCCTGTTCTCCAAATAATGACTATATTTGCAAAATTTTTTACAGCAAATGGCCGAAAGAACCACTATAATTGATTTTCTTGAGAAATACACCCGCCTCTATTCGGACCACGTCTATCTGAAGGAGAAGCCCGGCGAAGAATGGATAGAGATAACATATGAGCAGACCCGCGAGGAGGCCTGGAGGATAGGCGCCGGCCTGATGGCACTTGGCGTGGAAAAGGGCGAGAAGGTCGCCCTCCTTTCCGAAGGCAGGGCTATGTGGGTGCTGGCCGAGTTCGGCGCTATGTATGCCGGCCTGACCGACGTCCCGCTGTCCATCAACCTGCGCGAAGGCCACGACCTGACCTACCGCATCAACCACTCCGAAGCCACCTGGATCCTCGTCTCGGCCTATCAGCTGCCGAAAATCCGCAAGGTGCTCCCCGAGTGCCCGCAGGTGAAGAAAGTGATAGTCTTCGACGACGCCTTCTGCGACATCGACGAGCTGCAGGACAAAGAGATATTCATGTCCCAGGTGCAGAGGATGGGCGACGAGCTGCTCGCCACCCGCCGCGAAGACTTCGAAGAGCGCATCCACTCCATAGGCCCGGACGACTATGCCAACATAAGCTACACCTCCGGCACGACGGCCGACACCAAGGGCATCCTGCTGACCCACCGCAACTACACGGCCAACGTCGAGCAGACCAGCTACTCCATAAAGTTCCCGATGTACTCCACGATGCTGCTGATCCTCCCCCTGGACCACTGCTATGCCCACGTGGCGGGAATATATCTTCAGATATTCTATGGCGCCCACCTCGCCTTCGTGCCCCCGGGAAAGACCTCTATGGCCACCCTTAAGAACATCCCGATGGCAATCCGCGAGACCCGCCCTCAGGTTATGCTCTCCGTCCCGGCCCTGACGAACAATTTCAAGAAAAACATAGAGAACAGCATAAAGGCCAAGAGCGCCTTCGTCCAGAAGCTGTATGCCTGGGGCCTTTCCAACGCCATAAAGTACAACAAGGACTATTACAACCGCGGAGGCCTTGCAGTTGCCTGGCGCAAGCCCTTTATGGCCCTGTATGACAAATTGATATTCAAGAAGATACGCGAATCCTTCGGCGGCCGTATGGAATTCTTCGTCAGCGGCGGCGCGATGGTGGACATAAACCTCCAGTACTATTTCTGCGCCATAGGCATCCCCATTTTCCAGGGCTATGGCCTCTCCGAAGCCACCCCCATCGTGAGCGCCAACACCGCCGGCCACGCCGTCTTCGGCTCCTCCGGCCGCATAGGCCGCCCGATGGACTGCAAGATCTGCGACGATGCGGGCAATGAACTCCCCGACGGCCAGAAAGGCGAGATTGTCATCCGCGGCGAAAACGTGATGGCCGGCTACTGGAAGAATCCCGAGGCCACTGCCGCCACGGTGGTGGACGGCTGGCTCCACACCGGAGATATGGGATATAAATTCCCCCTCGACCCTGAATACCTGTTCGTCGTGGGCCGCTTCAAGTCGATGCTCGTCTCCTCGGACGGCGAGAAATACTGCCCCGAGGGCTTTGAGAACAACCTCGCGACCGTCTCCCCCTACATAAGCCAGGTGGTCCTCCACAACAACCAGGAACCACACACGATGGTCCTCATCGTCCCGGACAAGGAAGCCCTTCGGGAGTATGCTCTCTCCAAGGGCGTAGACCCCGCTTCCGACAAGGGTAAACGCCTGATGCTGGGCAAG
>CACZBP010000026.1 GCA_902779495.1 uncultured Bacteroidia bacterium | reverse complement strand
GCTCCGTTCCGTTCAGGTTCAGGCCGTCGTTGGACAGTTCCACTTCCCTCTTGTTGCCGGAACTGTCGGTGTAGAGGACCTTCAGCGTCACGGACTTGATGACGGAAGCCATGGAAGTGAAATAGAGGTCAATATCCATATTCTCGCCTACTCTGCGGTTGTCGCTGTCCGCAACGGTGAGCTGTCCCGTGATGTCTCCAATCATATTGTCGTCCCGTACGCAACGGATCTCGGAGCAACTCGAGCCATCATCCTGCATCCAGATGCGGAAGTCGTTCTTGGTAAAAACCCAGCCAATCTTTCCGGTTTCACCGGCGGTCTTCCTGCTGCCCAGGTAGCCCCGGGAGTAATAGGAACGGCAGGGGTATGCTTTATTATCTGTCCAATAATCCGTCGGAAGCAGCGCCACCATCATAACAAGCTCCGTCATGTTAGGCACCCGGTATCCCGGGGGGCAATAATCGTTATGCACCGTGACTTTGGCATTCATCTCCCGCTGCTTACCATAATCGGTCTTGCTGCCGCGTTCGTCCTTGTTCTGTGCGGTCAGGCGCAGGTAGACCCTGTTGTTCATGGAATTCTCGTCGCTGTAGGGAAGGTCCTCTGCGGTGTATTCCCGGATGGCTTTGGCATTCAGGCGGCTGAAACGGAGGGTATAGGAGCCGTCGGCGTTGGGCCAGGCCTTTCCGTTCTGGTCCTGTCCCTGCTCGAAGTCATAGTATTGGTCCACGAATTTATCGTAGGGTGCATCGGTGATTTCTTTTATGACGCCCCTGTCCTGGTAAATGCCCACATTGCGGACACAACGGACGGTGGCCACCTTGTCCCTTACCGTAAGATTAAACTGACCGAAAGTCCTATCATAATTGGATTTGGTAGCCCCCTCTTCTGCGCGGATGATGCGAGGTTGATTCTTCTCACCACCACTCGAAATGATGGTACTGGAAATGGTCAGCGAGCGCCACTTCTCCTGCTCCGCTGTACTGTTGCCGGTCACCGTCTCGTCGATGGGCTGATAGAGGCGTGCTGTCTGGGACAGGGCCTCTTTGCCTATCCAAAGACCCACCAGTTGGTTGATGGATGCAGTGTACCAACGGATTTCATTCTGGTCGATGACACCGTCTCCATTGTTGTCCCTGTTGCGGGCCATGCAGGAATAGGCCTGGTAGAAATAATCGTTCTTGAGTTCGGGTGTGTTGTTCTCCACTTCAAACGCCATGAAGTCATTCCACTGCTTTTCCGAGCCGCCGGTAAGTCCCCATATGCCCGCTGTGTTCAGGCGCCCGTTTTCGTCGTCGTTATAAAGAGTCGCACCATCAGGAAGGTCGTCCACTCCAGTCCACCATCTCCATCCGTCTCCTCCCAGATGCTTCCATGCAAACTCGTCCTTGTGTTCCACACCCCAGAGGGACGTGAGGTCGGGAGCATATATGTTATAAATCGTCTGGATGGACTGCTGGATGATGGAATGGCTGGATACGATGACGTCGCTCTTGCGGTCTTCACTGATCTGCGTGTTGGAAAGGATATGGAGCTCCCTTGGCTTGGCATTCACGAATTCCCGCCAGAGTTCGGGGTTCAGTTCGCCAGTCCAGGGATATGTCACATTAGTTGAAGGATTCTTCTGGTAAGAACGAGGGTCCTTCTCGTAATAATATTCGTTCACATAGGCCGTGAGGCGGATATAACCATCGCTGTCAAACAGGTTTGACTGACCGAGATATTTAAGTCTGTTCTGGACGAATATGAAGTTGATAAGCTGGTTGATGTCCATCAACTCCGGGACGGTATTGGAGGCATCCGGCACCCAGTCCGGGTCATAGTTGCTCCTCTTGTCCGTGTCGTTGAATCCGGGATATTTCTTGCGGGAGGTCAGGTATTTCCCTCCCTCTTTCTTGTTGATGGAGAAGAATATCCACTGATAATCAGGATAGACATCCGCTCCGGAGGGCATTTTGTACAGACCAGTTGCTTCGTTGAAATCGGAACCACCGTAATAGAAGGGGGTTTTGACATACCAGGAAACTTTCTTGCGGGCGGGCCATTTGGAAAGAGAATTGCTGTCGTTGTCAGCGCCCAGCTCACTGTCATACGCGAAGTCTATGCTGTGGTATTCATAGTGGGCGTCGCAGTTGATGATGCCGTTGGTTGTGAGCAGCAGAGACCCCTCGTGCCCTGGCTCCTTTTCCACCCTATTGCCGCCCAGGCCATCCGATCCGCGCACCTCAACATAGATGCTCTTGGAATTCTTGACGGTGATGTCGTAAGTGTAGGCGTGGCCGCGTTCGGTCATGTAGTTGTCAAAGTCTCCGCCCGAAGAACTGGTGAAGTCCCCCAGATGGACCGTGAAGAGAGCCTCGGAGGTCAGTGCAGCAGCCCTGCCGGTTTCCCCAAGGTTGAGGATGCCGGTATCCGTCAAGTTGAGGACAAGGTCGAATTTGACATAGGAGGCCTCCTTTCGGGCAAAGATCCAATCTCCATTCGCCACATAGCCTGTGTGTTCGAGATCTGCTGTTTTCTGCTGCAGCTCACGAAGGTAATATCTCGAATAGCCGGTCTCCTCCACATCCGGAGAATTGACGGATTTCTTCTCGGTCTGCCTGTTCTCAAGCATATAGAAACTGAACACGTCATAGGTTTTACCACCCTCCGACTCCTTACCTTCAAAATAGGCTTGCTGCGCGTCAAAATAATCTTCCGGAGCCCTGACGTCGCGGACATATTCGTCCGTAATCTCCCGCGGCATAAGGTAGCTCCACTGGGGCAGTTTGCAGGCCTGCCAATAACGAGGGGTAACAGAGCTGATGTTTGCAGAATCGTAAGTAATCCTGAATTTGACCTTGGCGTCCAACTTGACAAGAGGAACACGATAGGTCGGGTCGTATTTGGGTTTGTTGGGGGTGTTACCCCAGATCATATCTCCGGTATTGACAGGGGCCAATTCGCCCAGCATAAGGAACAAGTCATTGCGGTTCACCACATTTTGTTCCAACTGCACTTTGACCTGTTTCAGCTGATCGAGAGTCTGGATCTGTGCAAGGCGGACTAGGGGGCTTTCCCCGTCCAGAGAGTTGACTGCATTGGTGAGGTTGGCAAGCAGTATAAGGGTGCAGTTCTGTTTGGATTCAGTGGATATCTTTACTACGCCCTGGGTCAGTTTATTTCTTTCGGTTTCGTTACTGCTGTTTACATTGGCTACAGTGACGTTGTCGACATACCATCCTTCATTTTTCTGATTATTAATAAGGGTTGAAAGATTGGTTATCAGGTGCTCATAGGAGAAATTACGCCCATAGAACTTATTCCCTGCACTGTCGAAAATCATGACATACAGGTCGTGAACACGCGATTCATCCACACGGGAGGCTTCGGCTTTCGTCCCCACCTGGACATCCAGTTCGTCTAGGGCGTCAAAGCCAAGATAAAGAGTGACAGGCAGCCCTTCCGGGATGCCGTCCATTGTCTCAGGAGCTTCTTTGAGACAAGAGACGGCGCCCAGCGTCAGAACGGCCAGAAAGAATATGTAGCGTAAAATTCTCATACTTTAATTGAATGTGACAGACTCGTTGTGCTCTTCCCAGTTCTTGACAAAGAAGTTGAACGAGACGTTTGTGCCTTTGGCGATTGTAGTCAATATCTGGAGGTACTGGTTTCGTTTCAGTACCGGAATATCCTGGGTGAATTCATCGTGGATGGGCAGGTCGGTGAAGGTCTTTGTTGCATTACCGACCTTAAAGGAAATGTCGCAGAGATAGCGGTTACCTGCAGAAGGAACCGTCTGCTTCGGTGCTATGCTCGGGAAGAACAGGATCGGACTGACGAAAGCCACCCTGTCACGTTCATCATCGTCCGTAAGCAGGTCGTCCGTGGACGGGATCTTTGTCAGGTTGGCAGTTGATATGTTGGCGGCGACCGTGGTGTAATCCCCGTAATTGTCGTCTTTCGCACCGGAACCGCCGAGCGTCACAAAGTCCGGCTCCCTGGAGAAGAGCCAGGCTTTCTCGGTGTTCATATCTTTGAAAGTTACTGAACAGTCGGTAAGGGTCAGCGATTCTCCGGTTAGATTCCTGAAAGTGAGCTGGACCTTGGCGAAGCAGCGGAGCATTTCCAGTTCCAGCAGGCCGTTGTATTTGTCATACAGGCCCTTAGCCACGTGGAGCGTACCCGAAGCGGAAAGGGGCATTCGGTCTCCAACCTGAGGGGCAGTGCCGCTGGAGATACCCAGTTTTAGGTCCTCCAACTGGGAGATGGACGTTATGCTGCTGAGGTCCGGGATATTCAGGTTTCCGCTTGCTCCTGCTATATTGGCCAGTGCGAAAACGGTATATGCACCATCTGCCCATCCGCTGGATCCGCTGGATTCGAAGGAAACGGAAAGGGTAGTGGCGTGTCCGCTGGCATAGTCGCTTTCCACCAAAGTGCCATTGGTGGGATAACGCTTCTTGAGGAGGCCGCCCTCATCAAAGATGAAAATGACAAGGTCCGGAGTAACGACGCCCCCCGCTTCCGTGCAGTAGATACCTCCGCCGTCCGCAACGTTTCCGTCACCCGGAGTATTGGCCTTCGTGGCGGGTTCGCCGACACGGAACGTCAGGGTGATGGTACCGCTTGAGGGCTCGTCGATGCTCTTGCAAGCCGCACTGAAAAGCACGACCGCACTGAACAGTAATATGAGTACTTTCTTTATCATATCATCAAACCGGGGGTAAAGGCTTCTATCTCATCCCACTCCGTAGTAATTACGTTGACCAGCACACCGCCGTTGAGCAGGATATGAACTTCGTAGGTATATACTTTACCGGGTTCCCACGCGGTGATGGGGGTGTCGGTGTTCTTTATCTTAATATCCTTCAGGGGGATAGGGTCCGGCTCGTAAAGGTTCCAGGCGAGATAGGTATTATCGTGAAAAGTCACTACCAATGACGGAGGGTCTTCCGAGTCAAGGTTCTGCGGAATGAGCAGGTCATAAAAACCAGGATTGTATGTACTGTTTATAGTATTCAAGAATAGGTCAGCGTTCAGCCATGGCTCTTCGGCCTCCCTGTCAAAGCCGAACTGCTTGAGGTGGGTGTGCTCCGTGTTGTCCAGACGGACCTTGCACACTTTGTCCGTTTCGTCCCAGCCCCATATGATGTTGGCGGCCACGACCAGGTCTCTGAAACGATAGGAAGTGACGACGAAACTCTGGCTGCCGGCGTCCCTGTAAAACACCACCCTGACGGCGCTGAGCATATGCTTGAAGTTCATAGGGACCACCGCGCTGGGGTCCACATCCGTGACCCTCCGGCGGGTGCCGGCCATCATAAGGTCGTAATGTTCGGTCCTGGCGTCATATGGAACTGAAATACTGAAAGGACTGCTGGAGGTCGGAGCAAGGCTGGTCACACTTGCGGGGGCCAATGCCACACCTCCGACCTTTTTGGTCACGGCCAGAAAATCATAATAGTCGTCATCCTGCCAGCGCCACTTCTTCTTGGGGGAATAGGTCCACTTGTCAGTGTAGACGGCCGGACACGTAACAGTCTGATTGTCAAACACTTTCGTCGATTCCTTGGAGTGCCATGCATAGACGGACATTTCATCGTTGAGGTCGAAACCTGTGCGGTGGTCCAGGCTGGCGACACTCTTTGTCTCCTCCAGCTGAACTGCGCAGGCCTCGAAGCTGATCTCCGCTCCGTCGGTCACCGTGGCAGGCTCACGCTTGCACCCCACGGTCATAAGGACTGCGGCGAAGACGAATATATGATGGAATCTCAGGTGCATAGTCTAGATGATAATTCGGTGGTATCCAATTATTTCATTCTCCCAGTCGGTTATCAGGGCAGTGAACTCGATATAGCTGGAGAACACAATCTTGTAGGTGTATTTGTTTCCTCTCACCCAAGGCTCCGTGAGGGGAATCTGGGCAACCTGTGTGACACCGGAAGCGCCTTCCTTGTAGGTCACGTAAAGATAGGCGTCCGTGGCGGATTCGAATGTGCCGGCGGTGCCACGGTCCAGGGTCTGCGGCAGGAGCATAAGCGTCTGTGCGAGGTTCACGGAGACAGGGGTTTCATCTGCACCGGGAACCAGCTGCCAGTCATCAGGAGTTTTATCCAGTACGGTATAATCCACCTTGGCAGCGGAGGTGTTTACAGTCCAGTCCCCCGTGGTGGGGTCCACGGTGCTTTGAGCGAAGGAGCCGTTGTTATAAGCGTTCTTGAGTTCGATCTTCTGCACGTAGTATTTGGTCGAAGCATTGGAGCCCAAGGAAGAAGAAGTCTGCACTTCGATAAGGCTCAAGGCGTGGCTGAAGGCGAGATTGATGCCGTTGTATATATAACTCGGATAGTCGGGGTCGTCATCGTAGGCGTTGCCGTCGGGGATGATGTAATCTGCCCTCCGACAGTTCTCCGCACGTGTCGAATACAGCAGGTCATACTGGCTGCCCTCAGCAGGAACGGTGAAATTGGGGAAGGAGAATCCGTTGGTCCAGGAATGGTTCACGGTCACGCCTGTGCCGGCGGGAGAATAGGCCTGGAAGGTCAGATAGCCCGCCATCGGCCAGTAGTAAATATCGTTGGGTGCCCAGGCGTCATAATAGTTATTATATGAGCAGGTTAGTCCGTTTCCATCCCAGAAATTTTCATAGGAAGCGGGGAACGGGTTCTGGGAATAGACGGAATAGACGACAAAACTCTCGTTCTTGTCATATGCCGTCCCCATATCCTTGTTAGTCACCGCCTTGCTCTTCAATTCTCCAGCTGTCACCTTGAATGTCAGCGGAACCTGAGCCGGAACCCTCTCCGGCGGGTTTTTCCTGCAGGAGACGAGGGCCGCGGCGGCCAGGAGGACTATATATTTTAAGGCTTCTGTCATAAGTCTTTATCTACAATATCCATTTTCAGGGTCATCGATTCCAGCAGGCAGGAAAGCGTCACGGTGTAGTGGCGGCCGCTTTCGAGGACCTTGTTCAGGGGGTCCGAGACCAGCGTGTGCTCGGTCGTCACCGTCTTCGGGCTGGAGGCGGTGTAGCGCAGCTTCACGGTCACTTGTCCGGAGAGCATCTGCGGAATCATCAGGAGGCTTTCGCCCACCACGGCATTCTCCTGCTGGAGGGCCTGGGAGCCCTTGAAGAATGTCAGCGTCGCGGTCGCTCCCGAAGGCTTCCACAGCGGGAACGGCAGGGACTGGAAGTCGCCGGAGACATATGCCTGGTCGAGGGATATATCCGTTACGACAGCTTCTTCGCCAGGGGCGGCGTTGCAGCGTAAGGATATGTCAGTCAGGCACAAAGCGTGGAGGAAGCTTAGGCTGATGACGCCTTCCGCGCCGGTTTCCACCGTTCCCGAAGTGCTCTTCTGCAGGCCGGATTCGGGGCCGGCATAGAGCAGGTCGACATCCGTGCCGACGTTGTGGAATTCCACACCGCGCTCGCGCGTGACGCTTGCTGCAGAGCCATATGGTGCATATGCGAGCAGATGCAGCATCCTCAAACGGTCCGGCCAGAGCTTCTTGGACACCGGCTCATAGTGCTCGCCGGCGTCTATCACGCGCTCGTCCGTGAGCCAGGGGGTGCCTTCGGCATAGTTGCCGGTCACCGGATAGTCCCACAGGTAGACGCCGAAGTCCAGTCCGGCGGGCCAGTCAAGCCCGCTGCCGGCCTTGGTGGCGACACTGAGCACGGGGTCGAAGCGCAGCGCCACGGGCGGGTCATACCCGTCCGGCACCCGCACGGTGCACGCCGCTGCCGCCAGCAGCGTCACCATCATCGCATATTTCCTTAACGTGCTCATAATCAATTGGTACCCCCGCGGACGGTCAAGCCCGCGGAGATAAAAGAGAGATTAGTTCTGGTAAGGGAGATCGATGTTGATGTCCTCAACATTCACCCAAACGTCAACCTTAGGATCGAAGATGATAGGATCGAGCTTGAACACCAGGGTGTAGAAGTACTTGTGGTTGATGAGCCACCTGTTGATTGTGTAGGTATCAGCAGCACCATTGTACTTGTTTGCAGTCTTGCCGGCAAGTGATATTTCGGTAGTAAGGCCGGAAGTAGTGTGTGCAGGATTAGTGCCGTTCGTGAAAGTATAGTCGTATGTAACCTTCACTGTAACCTGATGATTGCCTGAGCCATGATCAAGGTTCTGAGGCATAGGGAGAGTAAAGTCGCCGTAAAGACCGAAGTCTCCGGTGGTAGCATCAACCTGGGCTGTTGCTGGTGCAGTTGTGTCGATGGTTTTGACTGCCTGTCCAGTAGTTTCTTCATAAACGGTGTAATTAACCTCTGTACCCTCTGTTGGAACCCAGTAAGGAGTTGCAGTGTTCTCGTTGGATTTGTTCTTGGTGATGTAGGTAGTAACTCCACCGGGAACATTAGCAAATGTATTCAGTTTGTCAGAAGCACTGCCATCGCGATTCTCATAGAAAGCACCTGCATTGTTGGCATAAAGAATCTCAATCTTCTTTACTGTGAACTCGTGCTTTGTTGTACCAGCGGTATAGTCCTGATCGGTTACGACGCGGAACTGAACTGCGGACATAGCGTGGTTGAAGGTGATGTTGACACCATTGTGTACCCACTGCGAATCATCGTCACCAGCCTTGTCGTCATAAGGGACACCTGTCTCAGGAGCGTACATACTGCGCTGCTTGTAAGCCTCAACATTGCTGTAGAGAATGTCTACCTGCTTTGTCTTGTCGGTACCTGCGGTAAAACCAGTAACGGTAATACCTGTTGCCCAATTGTTAGTAACAGTTCCTGCATATCCCGTTGCACCAGTCCAGTCAGAAGGAGAGAATGCACGGAATGAAAGGTAACCGGCCTTAGGCCAGTACTGAGGAGTGGCAGGGGCCCAATAGTCATCAGTGGCGTTGTAAGAGCAAGCAAGAGCATTGAAGAAGACCTCTGAAGGAACAGTTGTGTTGTTCTCTGTGAAGGCTGCATAGGCAAGGAAGCTCTCATAAGTAGTACCGTCACCTGTGTAGGTGGCATTCTGCTCACCAAAGTAGGTTGCCTTGGTGGCAGTCCTCTGGGAGATCGGGGTGAAGCCGATACGGGTGGGGTTGTCCACTCTCACCGGCTCATTCTTGGTGCAGCCTGCGAGCGCTACGCTGGCGATTGCTGCGAGGAAGAAAAACTTTTTCATAATGTTTGAATGTGTTAAATAGTTAATAATTAATTGTTTGTTGTTAATTTCTTGTCTGTTGTCCATAATATTGTCAAGTTCGTTTTTTTATATTTCGAATTCGCTGTGCACATCTCCCCATTCGTCCACGGACGGCGTCATACCACCGTCGGTCTTGCCGCCGGGGCCGTCTGGAGGAGGAGGAATATTGATAACATAGTCAAGGATAAGCCATCCCCGCTCAATGGCATCTTCTTTTTGGAATTCGCGGGTAATGTCTATGGTTTCTTCATAGGCCTCGCCGTAAGTTGTTATGAATTCAAAGGAGACTTTAAGGTTGTAGTCCACGAACGGCATCTCTCCGAAGGTGCCGAAGGTGGCATATATCATACGGTAGTCGTCGACGCCCGGATAGTAGCCCGCCGGGTAGCGGCCGTTGCTGAGGCCGAAGTAGAGCGTGGATTCGCCCTGGGTCGTATTGTTGCCGTCCAGGAGGCGTATTCCAGCCGACATTCCGCTCAGCAGCGCCACCGAAGAGGCGATATACTGGGCATTGATTATACCGATTTGGAGATAATAGGTCTTTACGACATTCTCTGCACGGAAGTACCATTCGCCGGTGGATGTGCGGAGCGTGTCGACCGCTTCGTGGTGCGTGACTTTAAGGCCCTGAGCACCAGTAACAAACAGATTGTCAGCATCATAACGTATGGATTCAGTTGCTTTTGTTTCGTCGTCGGAACCCGCGCGGCTCTTGAACTTGCTGGCCATCGCGGCGGAAATTTCGTTGGTGTGGGCGTTGAGGGAGAAGCCGTTGTACTCGTCGCCTATGACGGTGGACTCGGTTCCGAAGTTATAGGCTATGAGGTCATATACGCCCGGGTTTATGATGACGTAGCCGTCATAGAAGTGGCCGCGCTCGTCGTCGCCCTGGTTGCGCAGGTAGCGCTCGGTGACCAGGGTTCCGGTCTCGTGGTCGAAGAGGCCGATGCGGAGGATATCGGGACGGCTGTACGGAGGATGGGCGATGCCGGAGACATATGAACCGGGGTCCTGGCCCAATATGTCTTCATAGACGTGCTCGTCGTAGAAACCCTCCGTCACGTTGAGGATATGCTCGTCGATATAGACGCGCACGTAGCTCACGTTGCCCGGGTCGCGCAGGTCGCGGAAGTCGCAACCGACGGCGCCAAGCAGCGTCAGCAACAGGATCGCCATATGAAGGGCCTTCTTCAACGTTTTCTCGGTTTATAGTTGATAAGTATGGGCATCGACAGGGTCACGGTGACCTTGGTCGGGCCGAAGTAATGGGTTATACCGGCGTCGTTGCGGTCACGCCACAGGATCTGCCAGTCTTCGGAAGGTATATAGTGCTGATAGGGTATTCTTGCATAGCCGGCGCTTACGGAAAGCTCCAGGTTGAGGTGTTTGGTGATGGGGGTGACAAAGCCATATGTCAGACCGGCGCTGAGGATGGGAGCGCACTGGTACATACCGAACTTGTCCTGCCACTGCAGGTCGGCCTTGCCCCAGAGACCATATGCGCCAATATAATGGCCCACAAGGACATCGCGCAGGACGCGGTCCTTCGTCTCGGGCCTTGGCTTGGGGGCGAACCACCAGCGGGCTTCGCCGCCGAGGGTAAGGTATTGGAGGCAATATTTCAGCTCCTTCTTTGTGGCCCACCACGGGAAATAATGCTCCCAGACCACGGAAAAGTTCTTCCCTATGGGAACTTCCACCTGGTAGTTGATGGCGGTGACGGCGTCGTAAAGGACGTTGGTCTTCAGGGCCACGATTGTGCGCTTGGCAATTGTATCCTGCTGTATTTCAGGATATTGCGGCTGCTCCTCTTCTTTTGTCTCCTGCCGTCTTTCGGCTTTGCTTTCGCCTCCCCATTTGACCGAAGGAAGGTCGAAGGCATTCCGTCTGGACCAGGTGATGGAGAAGATGGCGCTGCGCAGAGGCGGCATCAGGACGTCGATGAGGTAGGAATATGTCTTACCGGCGTCAAGGGCTATGATACGGTCCTTGCGCTCCTTGTCCGACAGGCCCTCGGCCCACAGGATTTCCAGCAGGTCGTCGCGGTTGTCGCCTTCATAGAAATTCCTGACCGCCTGACGCAGACCGGGCCAGTTCTCCTCCTGCTGGCATATCCGGACCTTGCCGGGGTCAAGGCCATATTCCTCCACGATATACTTCCTCGCATTCTCGGCCCTCTGGCGGGACAGCCAGACGTTGTGCCCATAGTGGCCTTCCGGAGATGCATAGGCATATACCGTGATGGTGTCGACGACGATGTCCTTGCGGAGGAAGCTGCGCAGCTGGGTGATCTGCGCGGGGTTCCACAGGTAGGACGTGTCGATGTCCGTCTTGTTGCGACGGTAGTAGATGGTGAACTCCTCGGTGAAGCGGAAGTTACCGTGGGTGGTGAGTCTCTGCGCACCGAACAGGTTCTGGTCGAGCAGGAAGCCGGGGCGCACCAGGGCAGGGTCGCCCTTCAGTACCTCGCCGCTCTTGAAGTGTTTGTTGTAGGGCTTGCCGGCGAGCCGGTCCTCCGGCAGGCGCCACTGCCGGATGGTGTCGGCGGGGGTGGCTGAGTCGGCAGTCTCGGCGACGAGCTCGGTGGCGGAGGTGGCTGCTGCTGAGTCGGCAGGAGCGGCGGTCTCGGCGTCGGGAGCGGTCGCTGAGTCGACGGGGGTCTCGGCGGCAGAGGTGGCTGCGACATCAGCTGCTTGCTCAGCTGCTGCCGGGGCTGCATTGTTGGCGGCAGGAGCTGTGGGCTCGGCAGGCTCGGCGGCGGGAGTTGGTGCGACATCGGCGGCAGAAGCGGCAGCAACGATTGCAACATCGTCGGGAAGAGCGGCAGCAACGTCAGGGGCGATATCGGCCACAGTGCCGGCGGCATTCACTCCATCACGAAGGACCCCGTCGGCCACAGTGCCGGGGGTCACGTCCGCCTGAGCGTGCGCGTACGAAGAACCGCACAACGCCAACAGCAAGGCCAGCGCCAGCCTCACCACTGCCGCCGCCCTGAAGGTCGGAATATGTGCGAATCCTCTCGCCATGTTTGTCTGCTTCTTCAGTAGATGCAATTTTTCTCCTGCGCGTTGCATTAGCGCCCGTCCGGGTGCCCCCGCGCGATATAAATTGTCGCGCGCGCATTCCGGAATTTACAAAGTTATTAAAAATATTTAGTAATGCAATACCCCAGACCGCAAAACGCCATCACAACCGCAAATAACGCCATTTTGGGTTGGGGACCTCGCACTTTCTGGCGGCTTTTTAAGCAAGGTCCCCTTCATTTTCCAGGGACATTGTACTATTTGGCAGTTATTTCGACAAGGTCACCTTCATTTTTCCAGGGACCTGCCATCTTTCGGGCGTTTTCATGGCAGGTGGCGTTCTTTTCCAGGGACCTGCCATCTGGGAGCCCTTTTTCTGGCAGGTGCCGTTCATTTTCCGGGGACCTGCCATTTTTCGGGCGTTTTCGTGGCAGGTGGCGTTCATTTTCCGGGGACCTGCCATCCAGGGACCGTATTTCTGGCAGGTGGCAGTTCTTTTTCCAGGGACCTTGTACTTTTTGGCAGTTATTTCGACAAGGTCCCCTTCATTTTCCGGGGACCTCGTACTTTTTGGGGGCTTTTTCAGCAAGGTTCCCTTCAAGGGAGGCGACCGGCGGGAGCGAAAGTGGGGTATTCGGATTTTTTGTATATTTGCACCTCGAAAACAAAACCAAAACCATATTGAAATGAAAAAAGTTATTCTTGCAGTCTTTGCTGCACTGATGAGCCTCTCGCTCTCGGCACAGATTTATGTCGGCGGCTCAGCCTCTTTCGACGCAGGTTCCACCACCAACAAACTCAACAGCCCGTCAACAACCATCAAGACAACCAACCTCCTCATCAACCCGATGATCGGGTATATCCTTTCCGACAACCTGTCAGCAGGTGCCCGTCTCAACATCGGATTCAACACCAACACCGGAGTCAACCAGAAATACTTCGGCTTCGGCATCAATCCGTTTGTAAGGTACGAACTGCTTGAACTCGGCAGGTTCCATATCCTGGCTGAAGGCGGCGTCAACTTCTTCACCAGCTCCACGACGACGACCTACACCAACATCGGATATGACAAAGACAGTGCGACGACTTTCGGCCTCTACGCCGAGCCCGTCCTGACGTTCGACCTCACCGACCAGATTGCTCTCGAAGCCGGACTGAATTGCGCCCGTCTGGGATTCGACGTCACCGGTAATAAAAGCATCACCCACAACAACAATCCTGCAGGTGATCTGACCACTCGCGACGACAGCGATGCCGACTTCGGTTTAGGCGTCAACGGCTACAACCTTATTGGCACCCTCGGAGCCATCACCATCGGCGTCACCTACAAGTTCTAAAAATCGCACGATGTTTCATATTTAAAATTGAAACATTAGCACAAAAATAAGCCTCCGGCCCCATTGTGAGCCGGATTTTTATTTTATATCCGAATAGTGTCAGTGATGGCTTTTTGTATCAAAAATGCAACAAAATACAAGGGTTTTGAAGTGTCTGAATGAGGTTAAAAAAGAGCTAAATATCGAGAGAAATTAATGAAGAAAAGTAGGGAAATAACGATGAAAAGAATAAAATATATCGTGGTAATTATTCAGCAAAAATAGGAAATGAATCGACATAAAAAAGAGATAAAATCGAACGATTTTTTGGAGTAAAAAAAAGCACTTTTCAAGGCGAAAATAAAGCTGGATTTAGTCGTGAAAAAGGAGTAAAAAAAGAAAAGTCAGGGTCATTTTTAAGAGGGAAAAACATCCTAAATATTGAGGCAAAAAATGGAAAAATTTCAGATAAGATAATGTAATATCGGTGGAGATTTTTTGGAAAAAAGAGAGTTAAAAACGACGAAAAAGAGAATAAAAATAGTGCGACTTCGAGAAGGAAAATGACGAAAAAATCGGAACGAAATTGTAGCGATTTTGAGAAGAAATGAGTCAAAAATCAGAACAGAAATGGGGCAATTTTAAGAAGCAAAACATCGATAAAAACGAATAGTTATTTGAGAACTTTGAGAAGAAAAACCACGGAAAAACAGTTGAAATCGAAAGGGCGATTCGAATATTTCGGGCCATAATACGAGGCCTTTTCAGATAAAACTAAATGGTCAAACGATGGAGTACAGAAAGCAGATTTTGTGCAGCACGATGGTACAGTACGATGGCAAACGATGATACTCACTTCGGCGAAAAGTGCCACAGAAGGCCGTTTGGGCGGAAGTGCGTTGGAGGGCGGGAGGAGGAATCTGCCCTGGAGGGGCCTGGGAGGCAGGTTCGACGGCGGGAGGCGCTACGCACTTCCGCGAAAAGTGCCACAGAAGGCCGTTTGGGCGGAAGTGCGTTGCAGGGCGGAAGGAGGAATGTGCCCCAGAAGGGCCTGGGAGGCAGGTTTGGCGAAGGGAGGCACTACGCACTTCCGCGAAATGTGCCACAGATGGCCGTTTTGACGGAAGTGCGTTGCAGGGAGGGAGGAGGAATGTGCCCTGGAGGGGCCTGGAAGGCAGGTTCGGCGACAGGAGGCGCTACGCACTTCCGCGAAATGTGCCACAGAAGGCCGTTTTGACGGAAGTGCGTTGCAGGGCAGGAGAAGGAATCTGCCCTGGAGGGGCCTGGAAGGCTGGGTCGCGGATGGACAGCTTTACGCACTTCCAGTGAAGGATGCAATTAAGGAGCGCAGGAGGCAGGTCGGGCGAAAGTGCGTTGCAGGGCAGGAGGAGGAATCTGCCCTGGAGGGGCCTGGGAGGCAGGTTCGACGGCGGGAGGCGCTACGCACTTCCACGGAAAGTGCCACAGAAGGCCGTTTTGACGGAAGTGCGTTGCAGGGCGGGTGGAGGAATGTGGCCTGGAGGGCCCTGGAAGCCTGTTTCTCGGAAGAACAGCTTTACGCACTTCCAGAGAAGGATGCAATTCAGTGGCGCAGGAGGCAGGTCGGGTGGAAGTGCGTTGGGAAGGGTACAGAGGACAGCGCAATAATGGGGCTGAAAGGCTGGTTCAGTGTCGTATGGGGTGCCCCAAGGGCAGCCCAGAGTACATTTGGGGCCATTTTTGTTCGCTCAGATACCCTCAAGGGCGTCCAAGAGTACACTTTGGGCGGTTTTTGTGAATCTTCGTCAATTTTCGTGCAAAATAATTAGGGTAACCGATTGATTATCAATTGGTTACCCTTGCTTTTTCGGATTATTTTTCGTAACTT
>CACZBP010000025.1 GCA_902779495.1 uncultured Bacteroidia bacterium | reverse complement strand
CGCATTGGATACCGTCGTGCGAATGCTACTCGCCACATTACTGACCGTGGTCTTAATCCCATTCCAAATATTGGAGATGGTGGTCTTAATCCCGTTCAGTATGTTCGTGATCGTGGTTTTTATGGCCGTCCATACCGTGGTGACTGTTGTCTTGATGGCCGCCAGCGCTGTGCTGATTGCTTTCCTTATGCCATTCCATATGTTGGTGACGGTGGCCTTGATCCCGTTCAGTATGCTGGAAATCGTAGTCCTGATGGCATTCCATACCGTGGTGACCGTGGCTTTGATCGCTGTCAATACTGTGGTTATGATCGCCGCGATGGCCGCCAGCGCGGTGCTGATCACCGTTCTGATAGCATTCCATATGTTGGTGACGATGGCCTTTATGGCGTTCCACACCGTAGTGAACGTGGCTTTAATCGCGTTCAGCACTGTGGTGATCGCCGTCTTGATCGCTGTCCATACCGAGCTAATGGTCTTCTTGATCGATGTCAACACATTACTGATCGCCGTCTTAATCCCATTCCAGACTGTCGATGCCGTCTTCTTTATCGAATTCCAAGTCGAAGTCAGTGTTGTGCGGATGGACGTCATCACCTTGGTAATGGTGCTCTTGATCCCGTTCCATACGGCGGAGATGGTCCCACTGATCGCTGCCAGCACGGTGCTGATCGCCGTTTTGATGGCCGGGTCGGTGACGATGACCCAAGGCCGCGCCGCGCGCGAGAATGCGGTGAGGATGGAGCCCGGCAAGCCCCTGTCGATGTTCTACGGCTACATATTCGACGGTGTAGACCCTGAGACCGGCAAGGCCATCTACCGCGACCTCGACGGTGACGGCAACATCACCCCCACCGGCGACCGCGACTATATCGGCAACGCCAACCCCCTGTTCATCTGGGGTATGACCAACAACCTCAGCTGGAAGGGCATCAACCTGAGCTTCCTCATCACTTCGTCCATAGGCAACGACATCTTCAACGCCTCCAGGATCGAGATGATAGGAATGTATTCCGGCGGCAACCAGCTCAAGGAAGTCATCCGCCGCTGGAGATATCCCGGCCAGGTGACCAGCATCCCCAAAGCCGGCGACCTCTACAACATCCGCAACTCCACCCGCTGGGTCGAGGATGGCAGCTACTTGAAAATCAAGAATATAACGCTCTCCTACGACGTCAAGGCGAAGTTCCTCCGCAAGCTGCACATCTCAAGGCTGCAGCCATACATCACCCTCGACAATATGATCACCTTCACCGGATATTCCGGCTATGACCCCGAAATGAGCCAGTGGTCCAGCGCCACCTCGATGGGCATAGACTGGGGCACATATCCCAACGTGAAGACCGTGACCTTCGGAGTAAATGTGGACTTCTAAAAAGGAAAGAACGATGAAAAAGATACTCAGCATACTCGCAGTCGCCGCAGCCGTGGCATCCTGCAACCTTGACATCATCCCCAGGACCCAGTACAACGAGGGCAACGTGGAAGTCAAGACAGACGAAGAAACCGGTTCCGAGAACCAGTACTCCACCCGCGAGGATATGGAAGGTCTGCGTAACTCCATCTACAACAACTGGATAAAGGACATCCAGGAGAAGGGATATTTGGATTATCTCGTCTCCACCGAATGCCGCGCCGACAATGCCTACAACGGCAGCCCCTCCACCGCCCAGATAGTGGAAATCGAATCCAACACCGTCACCTCGGGCAACACCAACGTCTCCCGTGACTGGGACTGGTACCTCGGCCAGGTTGCCAACGCCAACCAGATCATATGCAACATAGACGCCATCAGGGACGCTTCCGGAAGCACCCTGACCGATTCCGAATACCGGCAGTGGAAGAGCGAGGCCCTCACCTGGAGGGCGTTCAACCTTGCCCGCCTCGCCCAGATCTGGGGCGGCGCTCCGATGACGCTCACCGTCCCTCCGGCAATCAACGCCGCCAACGTGGAGCAGGTCTATGACCTGTACTTCCCCAAGATGTCCGATGCCGCCACGGTCTATGGCCAGGCTATCCAGGACCTTGAATATGCAGCCGAGAACGGCCCCGAGGTGAATCCCTCCAACAAGTTCCTCCTGAGCAAGGCTTTCGCAGCCGGTCTGCTTGCGAGGATATATGCCGAGCCCGGCATCCTCCAGGACTGGGGAAAGGTCGAACAGTACTGCAAGGACGTCGAGGGTATGGGCTTCCAGCTCGAGCCCAATTACGCCGACCTGTGGGGCTATGATACCGACGACGCCAAGCGCAACTCCAAGGAATCCATATTCGAGGTCACCTGGTCCCGCGACCAGGGCAACTGGCTGTGGATGATGTTCCACCGCAATGCCTACAACCCCGACGACAGCTATACCTGGGCCAAGTGGATCACTCCTTCCCGCGACCTTATTATGGCCTACGAGGCAGCCGGCGACGAAGTGCGCAAGAACGCCAGCATAATCTTCGACGCCTGCTCCTGGTCCCTGTACTATCCGGAAGCCAATTACGCCTTTATGCACAAGCTCCCCACCAATGCCTCGAGCGTCATAGTGATGAGGCTTGCGGAGATATATCTGCTTCACGCTGAGGCGCTTGCAAAGAATGGCGACCTCAAGGGAGCAACCGAATATGTCAACAAGACCCGCGGCCGTGCAGGCCTTGCCGGCATCCCCCAGCCCGCAGACGAAGGTGCTATGATTGACGCCATCCTCGCCGAACGCCGCCTGGAGCTTTCCTTCGAAGGTTTCCGCTTCTACGACCTCGTGCGTCACGGCAAGGCTGCCGCAGTGGCCGCCTCCGTCGCCTCCACCGACAGCTACTGGAGGCCCCGCAGGGCTCTCACTCCCCAGACCATCCTGTTCCCTATCCCGGTCAGCGCCCTGGAGCAGAACCCCAACCTCAAACAGAACGAAGGATATTAGTATGTTAAAGCCACTCAGATATGCAATGATATTCCTTCTCGCCTGCGGCTGTTCCTGCAGCGGCGCGAAGGAAGAGACCCCCTCGAGCGCTGATCCCAGCGAAGAGGTGAAGCCTGTCGAGGGCGCCCGCCTCTGGGTCACGACTGCCGACAAGTCGAAGCTCTTTGCCGAGTCCTCCATAGCTTTCGGCAAACCTTCCACGATGTCCCCCAACGTGGTGAAGTTCACCGACGAGACCTTCCAGAGCGTGGACGGTTTCGGAGCGGCCGTCACGATATCCTCCTGCTACAATATCCTTAAGATGAGCAAGGATGCCAGGACCCGTTTCCTCAAGCAGGTCTTCGATCCCCAGACCGGCGCGGGCGTCAGCCTGATCCGCATATGCATAGGCGGTTCCGACTTCTCCATCGACCGTTTTACCTGGTGCGATGAGGAAGGCCTGGAGCACTTCGCCCCCCATCAGATGGACGTGAAATATGTCCTGCCCGTGCTCAAGGAGATATTCGAAATAAACCCCGACGTCAAGATCATCGGCTCCCCCTGGACGGCTCCTCGCTGGATGAAGCTGGATGCCAACCTGGACAAGCCCCAGTACAGCTGGACGGGCGGAAGGCTGAACCCGAAGTACTACGAGGCATATGGCGAATATTTCGTCAAGTGGATCCAGTATTTCGAGGGAGAGGGCTTCCCCATATATGCGGTAACGCCTCAGAATGAGCCCCTTAACGCCGGCAACTCGATGTCGATGCTCGTCTACTGGGACGACTGCGCAGCCTTTGTCAAGAAGGGTCTCGGCCCCGCCCTGCAGAAGGCCGGCCTGAAGACGAAGATCCTCATCTTCGACCATAACTACAACTACGACAACAAAGGCGACCAGAACGACTATCCCCTGAAGGTCTATGCCGACCCCGAAGCTTCGAAGTATATCGCAGGCTCGGCCTGGCACAACTACGGCGGTTCGGTCTCCGAGCTGGACCAGATAGCTGCCGCCGCCCCCGACAAGGAGATATACTTCACGGAGGCATCCATCGGCACCTGGAACTACAGCTTCGAAGGCTGCCTGCTGAACGACTTCAGGGATATATTCATCGGCACCCTGCAGCGCGGCTGCAAGGGCATCACCCTGTGGAACCTTATGCTTGACGACAAGAACGGCCCCTACACCAACGAGCCCGGTTCCTGCACCACCTGCTGGGGCGCAGTGACCGTAGCGTCAAGCAATTACGATTCCTTCGAGCCCTACACGCATTACTACAACATCGCCCACTGCTCCAAGGTCATCCGTCCCGGTGCGGTCCGCATAGGCACCTCCGGCCGCACGGCCTCAGGCGTCAAGTACCAGGCCTACCGCAACACCGACGGCTCCTACGGAGTCATATTCCTGAGCGAAAGTGGCTCCGCTGAGCAGTTCGTATTCGTAGACGGCACCCATTCGGTCTCCGTCAATGTTCAGATTATTATCATCCGCGATGCTGGCCCTCACCCTGCTGGCCGGCTGCAAGGAGAAATTACCCGAGATGGGCGACGCATCCGGCCTGGATATGACGGTCACCTGCGCAGAGAGTGCGGATATGGGCGGAAAGATTGCTTTCTCGGCCAATATTACCGACTCCAAGATCACCCTCTCCACCCTTAACGTCAAGATCCTCTTCGGCGACACTCCCGTGGCGGAGAAAACCATAAGGACCAAGACAGAAGGCAATTACAGCGATGAAATCGTCGTGCCTTTCCTGGCCAACATCCCCGACGGCGAGGCCGAGGTGGTGTTCGTCGCCACCAACACCGTGGGCGGCAAGAAAGAGATCCGCAAGAACGTGGCGGTCAAGCGCCCCGTCTGGGAGACCATCAAGCTGCGCCGCGGCACCCTGGTGAACACGATGAAGCACGTTTCCGGCTATGATTACGCCGTCACCGCCGAGTTCCCCCAGAAGATGGATGCCACTATCGAATCCCCTGACGGCGAGGTGGTTTTCGGATGGAACGGTTCCAATGTCGAGGCTGGAGTTGAGGGCCTGATACCCTTCTCCGGACCCGCTGCGGGCAAATATGAGGTCACCTTCAACACCCTCACATTCGAGGCCTCCCCGTTCACGGTCGTGACCATCAACGACGTCAAGGCATTCGCGGGCGAGAAGTGCATGGAGGCCGTTCTTGCCCTTGAGCAGAACAGCCAGGTGGTCATCGGCGGCCTGAATACGGACTGGTCCGAGTGGACCATAGACCCTGACTTCTTCGAGACCGTCTCCGGCGGCACGTATAAGTTCCTGCCGGTCGGAGGACAGTACAGGATAGGAGTCGACGAGGCCGCGAAGTTCCTCCGCGTGGACAAGATGAAATCAGCCACCGAGCTGGCGACAATTAACGAAGGAGCGATATGGCTCATCGGCGGCGCCTGCTATGGCAAGCCCGTCATCTGGTCTCACAGCTGGAAGCCCGAGCAAGGCGGCCTGTGCCTGTCCGAAATCGAGCCCAAGAAGCACCAGATTACCTTTGTGGCCGGAACTTCGATCAATGCCAAGGCAATCGACATAAAGTTCTTCCACGTAAGGGGCTGGGACCAGGGCGAGTTCGGCACGACTGCATCCATCAGCACCGACAGCGACCTGCTTAAGGTCACCGACAGTGGAAATATACAACTCGCTGAAGGTAAGGAACTTGAGGAGGGTGCGACATATAAGTTCGTCCTCGACCTGACCTCCTATGACCTTGCTTCCAACACGGGTGCGGTGCTCCATCTGCAGAAGCTCTAGCGCTCATCCCTGACACTTTGCACCGGCGGGTCCATTGCGGATTCGCCGGTGTTTTTATATATTTGCAGGTATGAAACAGTTACTACTCGTCCTACTAACCCTTCTGATGCCGTCGCCGCGCACGTCGCTTCTCAAGGAACTCGACCGCACCCTTGCCGAGAGGGCCATATACGAAGGCTATTTCCAGCAGCGCATATCCGTCCTCGAAGGGGTCCTCGCCGAACAGGACGAGCCCGCCAGGCGCTATGGCATAGTGCGCCGCCTTGCCCTGGAATACAGCGCCTACAGCGTGGATTCCACGATGCGCTGGCTCGGGGAAGGCCGGGACATTGCGGTGTCTCTGGGCGACAGGGATATGGAGGACGATATGGACCTTCTGACAGCAGCCCAATATATAAGGGCCGGCTACCACGCCGAGGCTTCTGACATCCTTGCCTCGAAGAATCCTTCATCACTCAGCAAGGAGAACCTCAGGCAGTATTACCGCTGCCGGCATTCCCTTGCAGGGGAGCTGATGGCATATTCCCAGAATGACGAGTCATTCAGCGAGCGTTTCTGGGAGAGGGCGCATTACCGGGATTCCCTGCTCTCGCTTATGGACGAAGGCACCTTCGAGTGGCTGGACCTGAAGCGCGAGGAGGCCGAGCATCGCCGCGACGCCTCGGCGGCAAGGGACTTTGCCCGCCGGATGCTCGGAGCCGCCCCCGAGGGCAGCCGCGAATATGCTTCCGCCTGCTGGTTCTACCAGAACAGTTTCGACTCCTGGGAAAGCCCCGAGAAGTTCGAGTGGCTGGTGCGTTCGGCGATGGCCGACATAAAGAGCGCGACCAAGGACTATGCCGCCCTGCAGCAGATCGCCCATCACCTCTATGACGAGGGCGACGTCGACCGGGCCTTCCACTATGCATCCGACTACTGCATGACCGACGCCCTGTTTTTCAAGGGCAGGCTGCGTCCCTGGCAGATACTCCAGTTCTTCCCCCTGATGGAGCAGGCCTACGTCTCCGGCCAGAATGCCCAGAAGCACCGGATGGCGATAATGATTGCCATAGTGTCGGCCCTGTTAGTGCTTGTGGCTCTGATACTTATAGTACTTTATCGCCGCCAGCAGACGCTGCGCAGCACAAGGAGCGAGCTGGAAGCCTCGTCCCGCGAGCTGGTGTCCCGCAACCGCGAACTCGAGGACATAAACAGGCGGCTCGAGTCGCTCAACGCCCGCATCCAGGAGGCCGACAAGGTCAAGCAGGAATACATAGCCCTCTTCCTCGGCATCCTGTCCGACAACATATCCAAGCAGCGTCAGTACCAGAACCACGTCCTGAGGTATATCCGTATGGGCAACACGAAATATCTGGCCGAGGAGGTGGAGGCCCTGCCGCCCATAGACGACGACATCCAGCAGTTCTACAAGATGTTCGACTCCACCTTCATAAACCTCTATCCTTCCTTCGTCGAAGGCTTCAACGGCCTGCTGCAGGAGGGCGAGGCGATCCTGCCGAAGGAAGGCGACATCCTCACTCCGGAGCTTCGCATATTCGCTCTGGTCAAGCTGGGCATATCCGATTCCAGCAAGATAGCCACCCTGCTGCACTATTCGGCCAACACGATCTATAACTACCGTGCGAAAATAAAGAACAAGGCCCGCGGCGACAGGGACAAGTTCGAGGATGCAGTCCGCGCCCTGGATTAGTCCCAGCCCGCTATGTCCCAGCGGGTGAAGCCGTAGTCGAGAGGTTTTCCGTAGATGCGTTCATAGGCCGCGACCTTGGCCTGGTAGTCGGCCTGGCACAGGTCGAAGCTGTTCTGACGTTCGCTCTTGGCGGGGTCTGGCCACAGAGGGTCGAGGATATGGACGACAAGACGCACGTCGTGGAAGCCTTCGGCGAGGGGTTTGGGCAAATCCTGCATCTCCACGAAGCAGGGGACGACGGGAACATTATATCGCGCCGCGAAAAGGAAGGCGCCGCGCTTGCCGGGGCGGGGCTTGCGGTAGTTGAACCACATTTCCTGCTCGGGATATATCAGGATGAACTTTCCCTGGCCCAGCCTTTTTTGCATCTGCTCGTGGAAGGGACCGTTCATATACGAAGGCTCACCTATCAGGGGAATGACGTCTATGTTCCTGAGCACAAAGCCGTTAAGGCCCGGCATTATGAAGTTGCTGCCCTGGCTCACCGCCCACAGGCGGCCGCGTCCGGCATCAAGGCTCATCCGGCGCAGTACGCCGTTGTCGAAGGGGTTGAAGTGGTTGCTGGTGATGAAGGCGCCGCCCTTGACGGCGGAGAGCTTTTCCATCCCCACGACCTGGTTGATGCCGTCGCTCCACCGGCGCCGCCACAGGTCCACTATTGCCCTGGCTGCCAGGTTCTTAAGCTTGAAGGCGGGGGAGCCGAGACGGTCCACGTAGCGGAGGATTTCGGCCTTCAGCCGCTCCGGGTCCATCTGCGGGTCGAACGGCTCGGTCTTGTCGTTGAAGCGTCCTTCCTGGGCCGCCCTGCGTATGTTTTCTATGGCCTGCTCCCGGCCCGGAGTCACTAGCAGCATAGCCTCATTTCAGCCTTGGATGCTATGATGGAACGGAAGGAAACATCTGATTCAGAGAGCCTTCCGGCCATACGGACAAGACCGTCCACGCTCTGCCTGTACTGCTCCGTCTTTGCGGGATGGCTGATGAAATCGAGCCAGCTGCGGACGATTTCGCCGTAGAATCCGCTGCGGCGGGCATATTTCCAGAACAGGTCGCCGTAGGGCACGCTCTCGTTGAGCCAGGGCTTGGAGGCAAGGTTGAAGTGGATGATCTGGGGGTCTTCGAAGGAAGATATCCTCTCCGAAGGCATAGCGTCCCATTGAGGGTCGAGGTAGTGGATGCTGCCCCAGCAAAGGACGTTGAGGTAGTCCTGGTCGGGGGCGACTGTCTCCAGGCGGTATTTTCTGTTCCACAGGAGGAAGCGGCCGGCCAGGTCCACTTCGCGCAGGCGCTTCAGGTTCATAAGCAGCACGCCGGAATTGACGTAGTTGCGGTGGTCCACGCCGTCGTACTCGTCGATATACTTCATAAAGGGGAGTATATGCTGGATGGAATAGTCGGCGCAGGCGCCGATGAGGTTGCGTCCTAGCTTTTCTTCCCACAGGCGGGATATGTCGCCGGGGACGATGATGTCGCTGTCAAGGTAGATGGCCTTGTCATACTGGGGGAAGAGGGCGGGGATGAACAGCCTGAAGTAGATGGTCAGCGAGGCGAAGGCTCCGAAGCCGTGGCCGCCGAGCCGTCCGTCGGGGTCCAGGCAGCTGAGCTTTTCGCTCAGCGGGATGAATTCCAGGCGGAAGCCTTCCGAGTCGAACCTGCGGAGTTTCTCGATGTGTCTGTCAGACAGGTCGTCGGAGAGGATATGTATGCGATAGTCGTAGTTTTTGGACGCGTTTTCCTTTATGGAGTAAAGGGCTGTGGCGAGATACGGTGCGTAGGCATCGTTCACGGAAAAGAAAACAGGAATAAGATTTTTCATAATATCAATGGTTTCTCGGCTGCAAAAATAGCCTGCTCCGTTCGTCCCGGAAAAAATTTGTCGTAGGGACGAACGTTTGGGGGTGAAAAATGAATATTTGGGGGCTAAAGTGCATTTTTAGGGACGAATGAATATATTTTTTGTATATTTGCCACTACAAATTGAGGATTATGAAAACGATCTCAAGAACCTTCTTCACGATGCCGGTGTGCTGCATAGTCTTCCTTACGGTCCCGGTGTTCGTCTTCCTGTTCATCCTTGGCTACACCCCGTTCGACATCGACGAGTTCATAGCCGGGCCGAAGGGGCACTACACGCTGAATCTCCTGATAACGACCCTGATCGTGCTTGGAGTCGTCTCCCTGTCGAGGATGCTGCTGTTCATCCTGCGGCACAAGATCGAGCTGAACTGGTCGCTGTATATCCTTTGGTGCGTTATGGAGGTGGTGGTTTCCGGGCTCTTTATGTCCATCCTTCTGGGCATAGCCTGGCACGGGGTCTACACCTATTTCTACGTGATGGGGATGTGCGTCCTGATGCTGCTGGGGATTACTTTCTTCCCTTATGTGATAATAACCCTTGCGGTGCAGGTGCACATCCTTTCAAAGCAGGCTGCGCTTGCGCCTCTGACCGACGAGAAGACGCTCATCCGGTTCAATGACAGCTATAAGCGTCTTCGCCTTATAGTGTCCTCAGAATCAGTTCTTTACATCAAGGCGGAGGACAACTACGTGCATATCTTCTACCTCGATGGCGGCCGCGTCCGCGACTTTACCCTTCGTTCTTCGATGGCTTCCCTTGAGACCATCCTCACCCGGCACGGCCTTGTCCGCTGCCATCGCTCCTACTTCGTGAACCCCGTTCACGTCGACCTCGTCAAAAAGGACGAGGGCGGCTTTGCAGTCGCCCGCCTTGCCGAAAGCGACTCCTCCGTCCCCGTCTCCAAACGCTACTACGATGCACTTGCTAAACTGCTTTAATTAAAAGATGGACAGTCTCATCCCAAAACCCTCCGTTCCGTTTCGCTTCGCTTCACTTCACTCCGTCCCTCCCACTGTCTACTGCGTCATTTGCTCCGCAAATAACTTGTATCCAGCGGGCCCCTCCCTCTAATATGGCCGAGGGTGGCCATAGGTTTTGGGACGAGACAGTCCATCTCAAGATTAAGAATTAACTTTGTAACGATATGATACAGAAAATGTTAACTGTTTTACTGACGGTTGTTTTGATGAGTTCCTGCAAGAATGCGGGACAGGTTAAGGCCGAGGCACTGGCGGCGCCGCAGGACGTTAAGGTCGAGGCGGTCGGGGAGACCGGCGCGAAACTGAGCTGGAAGTCCGACGGGGCCGGCGTCAAGGGCTGGCACATCTACAGGCGGACAGAGGCTGACGCCTTCCACGTCAAGCCTCTCAATTACGACAATCCTCTTAGTGCGTCGGAGCGCAGCTATGTGTTCGAGGGCCTCGAGAAAGACAAGTGGTATGACTTTGGTGTCCAGGCTGTTGCGCAGGATGCATCCCTTAATTCCCGCGTCATTTATGCCGAACGATTCTCCATATCGGAGCCTTCGCTGGAGCCTTCTGTGGAACCCTCCCAGGAGCCTTCCGAAGAGCCTTCGGAGAATCCTTCCGAGGATGCGTCGGATGACCCGTCCGTCGAGCCTTCCGGTGAGCCGGGAAAGGACATCGAAGTGAGCGTCAAGGTGGATGAAGCCGCAATGAAGGTGGAGTTCTCTTCCAAGTCGCTTTCCGATGAGAACCTGCTCATCACCCTCGCTCCGGTGAGCGCCAACAAGACTGTGCAGATTGATCGCTATGAGATTGGTTCTGAGAAGTTTGCGAGCTACACCGACTGGCTCGGCCCCTACAGTATGAGAACCGTGGCGGCGACCTCCCAGGAGAATCCCTGGGGCTTCACCGGCGGCTGGCACGGCTCCAACGGCGACGGCACCGGCGACCCCACTGCACAGACGCAGTCCATAGAGGTTTCGGTGGACGGCGAGAGCGTCTCCGACGGCACTTTTACTGGCTCGGAGGCCGTCTGCATCGTTCGTAACAAGGTGATGGCGGCGAACACCAAACTAGGCGTATCAAAGCGTTTCGCCATAGATGAGACAGTCACCTACACTTTCAGGGGAGGCCGCCTCTATGTGAGGGTGGATGTCACCGCCCTGGAGGATGTCAACATACTGATCTACTACGGAATGCAGATCGCCAACGGCTACTGCAACAAGTTCGTATTCAAGACCGAGGACGGCCAGAGGTATGAGAGCGCGGAGTCGTATTTCGCCAAGGGCAAGGTCCGTGATATGATAGGCTATTCCGCTGGAGGTCACCAGGTTACGGCCCATATGGACGGCGAAGGCCTGGGCGATTTCTCCTCGGCCACGAGCGAATATTCCGCCCTCACCCAGTTCTACGGAGCAGGCAACGGCAAAGGCTACTATATGCTCATCGGAGATATGAATGCCGCATCCCACTCCCTTCGCCTGAACGAGGGAAAGTCTGTCTATTGGAAAGGATTTTATGAATTCAATAAAGCCGAATAGTACACTTTTGAAAAATTTTTATAAATTTGCATTATTATACTAAATATAATAACCAATGACCAACAAGAAAATTCTGACCCTGCTCCTCGCTTTCGTCCTGGCCGGCATTTCATCCCTGGTCGCCTCCCAAGGCAATCAGGCATCGGCCCAGACAAAGAAAGTGACCGTGACGGGTGTCGTGCTCGACGATATGGACATCCCCATCGCCGGAGCCTACGTCCTTGTGCGCCGTTCCTCCCGAGGAGTCCTCACGGACCCCGACGGCCGTTTCTCGATAGACATCGAGCCGGGCGGATGGCTTGTTTTCCAGTTCCTCGGCTTTGAGGACGAAGAGATCAAGATAGGCGACCAGCACGAACTGGTAGTCCATATGAAATCCCAGGCAAGCGCCCTGGACGAGGTGACGGTCGTCGCCTATGGAACCCAGCGCAAGGCCTCCGTCATCGGTGCCATCACGACGGTGGACACCAAGGCCCTGAAGATTCCGGTGGGCCAGGTGTCATCCTCGCTGGCCGGCAAGATGGCCGGTCTGGTGGTCCTCCAGCGCACCGGTGAGCCGGGTGCAGGCGCCGACTTCTGGATCCGCGGTATCTCCACCTTCGGCTCCAGCGCCAACAAGCCCCTCATCCTGGTGGACGGCATCGAGCGCAGCCTCGACCTTGTGGACGTGGACGATATTGCTTCCTTCTCCATCCTCAAAGACGCCTCAGCCACAGCCGTTTACGGTGTCCGTGGAGCTAACGGTATAGTCATTGTCACCACCAAGCGTGGCTCCGAATCCGCTCCGAAGGTCAGCGCAAAGGCGGAGTTTGGCCTCACCCAGCCGGTGAAGATCCCTCAGATGGCTAACGCCGAGCAGTGGATAGATTTCTACAACGCCGTGAATATGGACAGTGGTGCGGTGATCCCTCCCATCTCGGATTTTGATAAGGAAATGTACCTGAACGGCACGGACCCTGACCTCTATCCGAACGTAGATTGGGTCCACACCATTTATAAGGACCTGGCCAACACCCAGCACTACAACGTCAGTGTCACCGGCGGTACCAAGATGGTCCGTTACTATGTGGGCGGCTCCTACTACCGTGAGACCTCCATCCTCAACCCCGCGGAGAATAAGCGCTACGACGCTTCGCTGAACTTCAACCGCTTCTCCTTCCGCGCCAACACGGACATCAACATCACCAAAAGCACCGAGCTCGGCCTGTCCCTCTCCACCCAGTACACGATGAAGAACACCCCGGCCGGTTCCCTGAGTGACATCTACACGTACACGCTGCTGATGACCCCTATCGCGATCCCGACCATCTTCTCGGACGGATCATACTCCAGGGGCCTTGTGGGACACAACCCCTACAATGACCTCAACCACGTTGGTTACAGCGCCAACAACCAGATAACAGCCCAGTCACTCATATCCCTGACACAGCATTTCGACTCCTTCGCCGACTGGCTGCAGGGCCTCAGCATGAACGTGAAGTTTGCATGGGACGCCTGGACGAGTACGACCCTGACCAGAAGCATATATCCTAATATCTATGAGGCCATTGGCCGTGAAACCGTCGAGGATCCTTCCCTCGGATTCCCCGCCGGCGACCCCCGCAACTACCCGCTGATCCTGCACCAGCTCCAGGAAGGAAGCAACTACATGAGCCTCTACACCGGGCATTCCAGCAATATGTCCATCGAGGCCAACGCATCCGTCAACTACGAGCGCGTTTTCGCTGAGAAACACCGTGTCAGCGGCCTCCTTCTTTTCAGCATCCGCAACTATCAGAACAACACCCCCGGCGGCTATATATATGCTTTCCCCTACAGGTCCATAGGCCTTGCGGGACGTCTGTCATATTCCTATGCGGACCGCTACTTCATTGAAGGCAACTTCGGACGCAACGGTTCCGAAAACTTCGCCCCGGCCCACCGCTTCGGCTTCTTCCCCTCGATAGCCCTCGGCTATATGATCAGCAACGAAGAGTTCTGGGAGCCCATCAAGGATGTTGTCAACGTGTTGAAATTCAAGGGTTCATATGGCCTGGTGGGTAACGGCGACATCGGAGGCACCCGTTTCGCCTTCAACACCACGATGAACACCGGAGCCGCAGGTTTCACCTTCGGCGAGCTTGAGAAGAGAACCTGGATAACGGGTATCTCCACGGCCCAGAGGGGCGATGAATCAGTGGGTTGGGAAACCGCCAGGAAGATGAACCTCGGTGTCGAGACCAAGTTCTTCAACCAGCTGAGCATCAACTTCGATTACTTCCGTGAAATACGCGAAGGCATTTATGTCGCCAGGCAGAGCATCCCTTCGGTGGTGGGCGAGAACACCAGCCAGTATGCCAACATCGGCCGCCTGCGCAACCAGGGATTCGAGGTGAACGTCGAATATGAAAAGACCTTCGACAACCAGTTATATCTCTCCGGCCGCGTAAACTACAGCTGGAACCGCAACAACAAGCTCTACGATGACATAGCCGCCCAGCTGTGGGCTTACCAGAATACCTTCGGCTATTCCGTCTACCAGCAGCGCGGCCTCATTGCAGAAGGCCTCTTCGTGGACCAGGAGGACATAGACACCTGGCCGAGGCAGACCTTCGGAGACGTGCGCCCCGGTAACATCAAGTACCGCGATGTCAACGGCGACGGCGTAGTGGACCAGTTCGATATAGTCCCCATCGGATTCACCCACGTCCCGGAAATCAACTACGGATTCGGTATCAGCCTTGCCTGGTACGGCGTAGACGCTTCCGTATTCTTCTCTGGTGTAGGCAATTACACCCGCTTCATCAGTGGCGCCAACCTCTACGGAGCTTCCACCAATATGGTTCAGCTCGGACAGATCTATGCCGACGTGGCCGTGAACCGCTGGCAGCCCGGCGTGAACGAGAATCCCAGCGCTCCCTATCCCCGCCTCTCCATCAACAAGGTAGAGAACGACCAGGTGAACGTCCTGATGGACAACCAGTCCGCGATGTCCACCTACTGGCAGAGGGATATGAGCTTCATGCGTCTGAAGAATGCCGAGATAGGCTACACCCTTCCGAAGAAATTGACCCGCAAGGCCGGCCTGAGCACCGTGCGTTTCTATCTCGCGGGAGTCAACCTTCTGACTTTCTCTAAATTCAAGCTCTGGGACCCTGAGCTCAACGCTAGCAACGGTAACATCTACCCGCAGATGCGCACCTACAGCTTCGGTGTCAACCTAACATTCTAAGGAGGACAGGCATATGAAAAATACATTCAGAATCCTTACGGCCATATCAATCCTTATGATAGCCTTCTCCTGCGCAAAGGAGAATGAAGATGGAAAACCCTCAAGCCCGGCCAACAAATACCTGGAGGTGAACCTCTACGATCAGGCCACCATAGATGAGATCTTTTCCCAGGGCAACACCGCCCTGCGCTATTTGGGCCACCTGTATTCCTTCATCCCCCAGGACGAATCCATCAACAACCGCGAAGGCTGGGTGGTCGCCCGTTCGGACGAGGCCCAGTACTCCTGGACCCAGTGGGTCAACTATCTGACCTTCCGCGAGGGCAACTATTCCTCGGCGACCGACGTCCGCTACAGCGGCTCCCAGGATGTCGCCGGTTTCCTCACCTGGGAAAAGTTTTACAAGGCCATATCCCAGTGCTCGGTGTTCCTCAGATATATCGACAAGGTTGAGGAATACGGCAACAAGACCAAGGACGAGATTGCACTGCTGGTCAAGCAGATGAAGGCAGAGGCGAGGTTCCTCAGGGCATATTACTACTATGTCCTTTTCCGCCAGTATGGCCCCGTCTACCTGTGGATGGACGCCGACGGCAACCCCGTTGACCCCGACCTCAAGGTGGATGCCACGACCATAGAGCGCAACACCGTCCAGGAATGCTTCGATTTCATGCTCAGGGAGCTTGACGGAGCCATCGCCGATCTTCCGCTGCACGTGGGAGATTTCGGTGAGCAGACCGCCAACTGGCAGGGCCGTGCCACCAAGGGCGCCGCGATGGCCGTCAAGGCCCGTGTGGCGCTGATGCAGGCATCGCCCCTGTACAACGGCCAGAACGGCACCGGCCTCTACGACAACTTCGTCAGCAAATACAACGGAAAGAAGTTCTTCCCTGAATACGACGCTGCCAAGTGGGACATAGCGGCCCAGGCCCAGAAGGACCTCATCGACCTGGCCGACACGGGCGAATATGAACTTGTCCAGAACACCGTCTCCGACCCCGATCCGATGCAGGTCGCTGCCTCCGACTACCAGGCCATATTCCAGAAACAATGGAACAAGGAAACCATATGGGGCTGGTGGAAGCGCGAGTCCTCGGAATATGGTTCATACGTGGCCGGAGCCGGTCAGATCATCGTCTGCACCCTGGCCAACGGCCTTGAGCTGGCAGGATATTCCGGCATCACCCCTTCGCTGAAGCTCGTCGATGCCTTCCCTATGCAGGCCACCGGCCGCTATCCCCTCCAGCTTGGCAATATGTACCAGAAGACCAACGGCCGCCTGGACTATTCCAAGCCCAACGTGGACCCTCTGTCGGGCTATCAGGCAGACGGCTGGACCGAAGGCTACAAGGTGCCCGTCAACGCTCCCTGGGCCCCGGCTTTCAAGGCCCACAACAGCACTGTCGGCCGTGACGCCCGCTACTACCAGTGCCTCGTGCCGAGCGGTTTCCCCTGGCCCAACAGGAACAAGGCCAAGTTCTTCACCTGCTACAACAGTTCCTCCTGCTCTTCGCCCTGGACCAACTCCGGCGATGCCAACCGCGTAGGATATCTGTGGCGCAAGTGGTACCCTACCGACCGCCAGCTCGACAGTTGGGCAGCCTACCAGATGCCGGTCGTCTATCCTTCCATCCGCCTGGCTGAGATATACCTCAACTACGCCGAATGCCTCATAGAGAAGTCCTCGCCTGACCTCGCCACGGCCTGCGTCTACATCAACAAGGTGCGTAACCGCGCCGGCCTCAACAACATAGAGGTGGCATATCCCGGAATCGACACCGACAAGGACCTGCTGCGTGAGGCCCTCCGTATGGAGAGGATGGTCGAGTTCAACGGCGAGACCCTGCGTCACTACGACTGCGTCCGCTGGATGATAGCCAAGGAGGAATACACCACCGAGAACTGGACGCTCAAGTGCTCCGCCGAGACCTACGAAGAGCAGTACAAGCGCGTCAGCGACGACTTCAACGGCAGCGGCGCTCCCACCTTCACGGACCGTGACTACCTCTTCCCCATCTACTCTCAGCATCTGGCCGAGATGACGAATATGACCCAGAACCCCGGCTTTTAATACGACATCGCTATGAAACTCAGATATTTAATTATTTCCGCACTGGCGCTTGTCTGCATCGCTGCCTGCCACGACTACCGTGACGAATATATGGTGGAGGACACGGTCTACCTGCGCAGCGCCACCGACGCCCTGGTCCAGGACTATTCAGTCTATGACGCCCTCTTCCGCTTCGGCGTTATCAAATCCGGCAAGGGCCGCACCGGCGACCAGGTCACCATAGGCATCGCCCCCACCGATTCCGTGGTCAAATACAATGAGCGGCATTCGACCAACTATCTGCCTCTGTCGAAGACTCTGTATAATTCGGAAGATATTGATAACAAGGTGCTTACCTTCGACCCCGCAGATGCCCGCATCAAGGTGGACGTGAAGTGGGATCCCAAGGCTATGGTGGACAAGATGACCACGGAGATTGACAATTTCGTCATTCCGGTCTACATCAAGAAGGCATCGCTTGCGATAAGCAAGACCAAGTATATGGTGCTTATCCACCCCGTCCTTTCCAAGATCGGCGTCAAACAGGATGACTATTCCTTCGGTTGCAAGACCACTTCGACCGGCAAGGTCGGCGTGACCCTTGACAATCCCATTCCCGGACACGACGTGAAGGTGAAGCTGACTTATACCCCCTCCGCCACCACTGCCAAGGATGCGAGCGGCAAGGATGTCAGCTATGTGGCTGCTCCCGAAGGCGCCATCAAGCTCCTTAGCGATGAGGTCACCATCAAGGCCGGCCTCAACGAGGTTGACGTCGAACTCGACATCGATATGACCAAGGTCCCCGATGGAACCGACCACATCGCCGGCAAGGTGAAGATTGAATCCGTCACCGTCGTCACGGATGGAGGCGGCCTCGACTTTATGCCCGTCACCTCACGCGAAATGGTGGTGCGCGTAACAAGAACCAAGAAGTAATGAAAAGAAGCTTCCTGCTGATCCTGACCCTTCTGGGCATTGCCCTTCTCGCCTGCTCCAACCAGTCGGAGGAGAAGCCGAGGGTGGGCAATCCCGTGTCCAGGGTCACTGTCGATTCCCTCGGGAGCAAACTTGCCAGGTTCAAGGTCGAGCTCGTCAATGCGGACAAAGCCTGGCTCCTTGCCAAGACAGGACGCGCGGACACTCCTTCCGCCAGCGCCCTCAAGGAAGAAGGCCACAGTTTCCCCGCCGGGATGGCAGTGTATGACAACCTGGAGCCGGACACGGAGTATACCCTGTTCTTCTGTGCCGAAGGCGACCGGCTCGGCAGCGTGGATAAGCTGACTTTCAAGACTTTGTCCGGCGAGCTCTATTCCTGGGAGAAGGATCGCACCGGCGTGCCTTTCTTCGCCGACCTGGCCCTTCTGTACGGCGGCCTTTACAGCCGGAAGCCGGCCGTCTGGGATGAAGACAGGCTGAAGGCATTCGTCACCTGGACCGACCCCGAAACGGGCCAGGAAAAATGGCTCTTCGACGCCTTCCTCGCCCTCGAGATGCGATATGGCTATCCGCCTCACACATATGTGCTTGGTCTCAAGGACTGGGAGGACAACTCCCTCGGGATGATAGCGGCGAACCAGGCGGACGCCTCCGCGTTCCTCGACTACTGGTTCACGCCCGGCACCGGTTTCCCTGCGCTTGACAAGCTTGTCGGCGAAGCCATAGGCCGAATAGGTCCTCCCGTGGCCAGCATCAAGGTCATTGTGATGATGCCCGATATCTCGGTCCACGAAAGGTACAACGTGCCTTCCTCCTCCACGACCTACTGGGGCAAGGTGGGTGGCAGGCAGCTTGACTTCAGCAATGCCGAAGACCGCCGCCAGGCCTATTACTGGTATGTCGACGAGACCCGCCGCCGCTTCTCCGAAGCCGGTTTCGAAAATATCGAGCTCGGAGGCTTCTACATTATGAGCGAGGAACTTGCGAGCTGGCGTTCCGGTGTCGGCGGCAATGGCGGAGACAAGATTGATGGCACCCAGTATGACGGCTGGGAAGTGGCGGCCAAGGCCTGGGACGACGTGTTCCCGGCGGTCTCCGACTATATCCACCAGTTCAACGAGAGCGTCTGCTGGATCCCTTACCGCAACGCGCCGGGCTACCGCTATTGGAGCGAATTCGGAATAGACTACGCCTGGATGCAGCCCAACTACTACTGGGACACCTTCGGCGTGAACCCCATTTCCACCTTCTTCCCGAAGATAGCCACCTACAACCTGGCGATGGAGCTTGAGTTCGACGACCTGATGATGCAGAAGCCGGTGGACCGCACCGCTTCGGAATACACCAAGGAGCGGGGTGGAGTCACCAAGACCGAGACCTTCCAGGACTACGCCAAGCGCTGGCGCGCATATCTCGACGGGGCGAAAAGCGCTATGGTGTATGGCAACAAGCAGCTCGCCCTCTACCAGGACACCGATTCTTTCAACCACCTGCGCAAGTCTTCTTCAATAGCCGACAAAGATGCGTTCAACACCCTCTGCAAGATGATTGCCGAGGATCCCCTTAAAGCCAACAACAAATAACACTAAATAATTGATTATGAAAAAGATTCTTTACGTTCTTCTGGCTGCAAGCGTGCTTTTCGCCTGCAACAAGCCTCAGGAGCAGGAAGTCAAGCCCAGCGACGACCCTTCCAATCCCTCAGTAGTCTTCGAGGTGGATGAGATAGAGCCGCTTTCTGCTGAAGCCCAGACACTCAGTGTCAATGTAAAGACCAACGTAGAGTTCGACGTGGTCGTTCCCGCAGAGGTCACCTGGATCAAGTATCTGGCCACCAAGGCGGCAGCTCCCGCTTCCGAGGCCAAGACAAAGACCGTCGAATTCGCAATCTCCCTCAATGAGGAGGACAAGATGCGCCAGGCCAGCGTAGCCCTCAACGACAAGGACGGCAAGACGCTTAAGAGCATCGCCATCATGCAGAAGGCCGGCGGCGGAATCGAGATTGAGGTCGAGGTCCCGGAAGAGCCGTTCCCCGTAGAGGGCGGTTCTTTCGAACTGAAGGTAACCTCCAATGTTCCTTTCTCCGCCGTGAGCGAAGTGGACTGGATCAAGGCCACTGCCGGTGAAGACAAGGTGACCCTCGAGCTTGAGCCCAACAGCGGAATAGAGCCCCGTGAAGGCACCGTGAACATCTACCGCGAAGGCACCGACAATCTCATATCCACCTTCACCATCACCCAGGCGGAGCCTC
>CACZBP010000024.1 GCA_902779495.1 uncultured Bacteroidia bacterium | reverse complement strand
TCCGAGGACCGCGAGGAGGATATGGTCACCAGACCTCCGGTCATCACCGTGATGGGTCACGTCGACCACGGCAAGACCTCCCTGCTGGACTACATCCGCAAGACCAACGTCATCGCCGGAGAGGCGGGCGGTATCACCCAGCACATCGGTGCATATAACGTCAAGATGCCCGACGGACGCCATATCACCTTCCTCGACACCCCTGGCCACGAAGCCTTCACCGCTATGCGTGCCCGTGGCGCCCAGATGACGGACCTCGCTATAATCATCATCGCGGCGGACGACGCGGTTATGCCCCAGACGGTTGAGGCAATCAACCACGCACAGGCGGCCGGCGTCCCTATGGTCTTCGCCATCAACAAGATAGACAAGCCCGGCGCAATGCCCGAGAAGATCTACCAGCAGCTCTCCCAGATGAATATCCTCACCGAGGCCTGGGGCGGCAAATACCAGTGCCAGGAGATTTCCGCAAAGAAGGGCATAGGCGTTGACAAGCTTCTTGAGAAGGTGCTCCTCGAGACCGATATGATGGACCTCAAGGCCAATCCCACCAAGCTGGGCAGCGGCGCCGTCATCGAGTCCTCCCTCGACAAGGGCCGTGGCTACCTCGCCACCATCCTTGTCCAGAACGGCACCGTCCACAAGGGCGATATGATGATTTCCGGCAGCTACTACGGCCGCATCAAGTCAATGTTCAACGAGCGCGGACAGCTGGTCACCGAGGCCGGCCCTTCCACCCCCGTGTCGGTGCTCGGCCTGAACGGAGCCCCCTCCGCAGGTGAGAAATTCAACATAATGACCGACGAGAAGGAAGCCAAGGCCATAGCCAACAAGCGCGAGCAGCTCATCCGCATCCAGGGTATCAAGACCCAGAAGCATATGACCCTCGAGGAGATCGGCCGCCGCATCGCCATAGGCAACTTCAAGGAACTCAACGTCATCGTCAAGGGCGATGTGGACGGTTCCGTGGAAGCCCTGTCCGACTCCCTCATCAAGCTCTCCACCGAGGAGATCCACGTCAATGTGATCCACAAGGCGGTCGGTGCGATATCCGAGTCCGACGTCATGCTTGCCACCGCATCCGACGCCATCATCATCGGCTTCCAGGTGCGTCCTTCCGCGGATGCCAGGAATATGGCCGAGAAGGAAGGAATTGAAATACGCTTGTATTCAATCATTTACGACGCCATAGAGGAAGTCAAGGACGGTATCGAAGGTATGCTCGAGCCCGAGAAGAAGGAAGAGGTCACAGCGACCGCACTGGTGAAGCAGACCTTCCACATCTCCAAGGTCGGCACCATCGCAGGCTGTATCGTCAAGGACGGCAAGATGGTCAAGGGCGCCAAGGTGCGTCTCATCCGCGACGGCATCGTGGTATACACGGGCGAACTCTCATCCCTGAAGAGGGGCAAGGACGACGCCAAGGAGGTCCCCGCCGGAATGGAATGCGGCCTCGGCATCCAGAACTTCAACGACATCAAGGAGGCCGACGTTGTGGAGGCCTTCCAGATAGTGGAAATCAAACGTACGCTGTAGGATGCTGTTTGTCGTCGAAGGCCTGGACGGTGCCGGAAAGAGCACCCAGGTCAGCGCCCTCAGGAAATATCTGGAGCAGCGGCGAGGGAATCTGGAATATATCCACTTCCCCCGCTACGACGCCCCGGTGTATGGCGACCTCATCGGCCGCTTCCTCAAAGGTGAATTCGGCTCCATCGACAGCGTCCATCCCCAGCTGGTGGCCCTGCTCTATGCCGAAGACCGCCACGGCGCAGCCCCGCAGATGAACGAAGCCCTCAGGGAGGGACGGGACGTCCTTCTGGACAGATATGTCTATTCCAACATAGCCTACCAGTGCGCCAAGATGTCCGACCCCACCGCGAGGGAATCCCTCCGCAAGTGGATCCTGGACACCGAGTTCGGGCAGTTCGGACTCCCCCGCCCCGACCTCAACATATTCCTCGACGTTCCCATCGGATTCGTCCGCAAGAGGCTCTCCGAGCACAGGGAAGGCAGTGACAGGGACTATCTGGCCGGCAGCAGCGACATCCACGAGGCCGACATATCCTTCCAGGAAAAGGTCCGCCAGGTCTATCTGACCCAGTGCGCCCACGACCCCACGTTCCTGCGCATAGACTGCTCCGACGCCCTGGGCGAGATGCTCGATCCGGACAGCATATTCTCAAAGATAAAAAGCGCCGTAGACGCCCTCCTATGACGAAGTTCCATTACAGGGCAAGGCGTTTTTCGGCATTTCTGGTCGGTCTCGTTTTCTTCGTGGCCGGCGCCCTCAAGCTTATGGACCCGGTGGGCGCGGGACTGGTCGTGACCGAATACCTGAAGTTCTTCCACCTCGCATTTATGCTTCCCGCCGCCAAGGTTGTCGGGGTGCTGCTTGCCCTTGTCGAGGCGGTCACGGGAGCTGCGCTGGTCACCGGGGTTTTCCGCAAGCTGTTCGCCATCACCGCCACGGTTATGGTCGGATTCTTCACGGTGGTGACCTTCATCCTGTGGATAAAGAACCCGGCATTCGACTGCGGCTGCTTTGGGGAAGCCATCCATCTAAGCCACGGCCAGACACTGATCAAGAACCTGATACTCTGCGCATTATCCGCCCTGGCCTTTATCCCCTTCAAGGGGTATGGCAAGGGACGGGGAGGCAAGATAGTGTCCTTCTTCCTGGTGTGTGCGGCTATTCTTTTCATCACCGTGCGCAACTGGATGTATATCCCTTTCAAGGACTTCACCCCCTTCAAAGCGACCTCCGTCCTTCTTGCTGCCGACTGGGAGAACCCCGAGAACCCCGAGCTCGCCTTCACCGACGCCGAGGGCTTTTTCTGCGATTCACTGGCGACCAAAGGCTATGTGATGGTCTGTTCCGCTCCCGAGCCTTCCAGGATGAGTGCAGGGCAATGGTCCCGTACGTCGGCGCTCCTCGAGGACGCCCAGGCCGCCGGCTTCACTCCCCTGCTGCTCGTGAGCGCCGAGCCCGGCTCCGCCTTCCTTCCCCAGGAGCTGGACCCGAAGGATTATATGCTGCTAAGCCAGGCGGCATATTTCACCGACTACCGCACGCTCGTCTCCCTCAACCGCTCCTGCGGCGGGGCGACATATTTCCACGAAGGCGAGCTCATCCGCAAATGGGCGGCACGGGCGCTGCCTTCCGCTGAAGAACTTAAGGAAATCCTGAACTCCGACCCCACCGAGGTCACCATCTCCGCCCAGACCCGCGGCAGCATCCGCTTCCAGGCCTTCTTCCTCTACTCCCTCGCCGTCCTCTTCCTGATCTAGGCCGCAGAAGGCTGGCCAGACGCAGCTAATGGGGTTTCAGGAAGGATTCGGCTTCGCTCAGGGAGGTGAGCTTGCCGACGTCGAGGAGGCGGAGGCCTTCGGGGGCGAAGCCGTAGATGGGGTGCTCCCGGCAGGCTTGGACGTAGAAGTCCATTATGGGGAAGACGTCGCCGAAGCCGAGGGCGTCGAAGGCGTCGAAGATGCCCTCGCGCATAAGGTGGATGCCGGAAAAGGCGAGCATATGGCAGTCTTCCGGCCTGAGGCCCGGCCAGGGAGAGCGGACTTCGCCTGTGCTGACATTGGTCCAGCCGACAAGGCGCATAGAATCGTCGAACAGAAGGTAACGGCTTGTCTGCCTTTCGCTTACAACGAGGGTGGCTACGGAGCCATCGACCGCAGGGATGCTCCGCAGATCCAGATTGGAAAGGATGTCCACATTGTGGACGAGGAAATCACCGCCGCCGAGCAGCTTCCGCGCGAACTTGATGCCGCCGCCCGTGTCGCGCAGCAGGTCACGCTCGTCCGAGACCTTGACCGAATCCCCGTAATTGGCCTTGAGCCAGGAGATTATCTGGTCCGGGAAATGGTGCACGTTGACCACAAGGTCATCGAAGCCGGAGGCTAGAAGCTTGCGGATGACGTGCCCCAGAAGAGGCTCGCCGCCCACCTCCACCAGCGCCTTTGGCCTGGTGAGGGTGAGCGGCCTGAGCCTTGTGCCGAGACCGGCAGCGAAAATCATCGCTTTCACTGGGCGGACTCGTCAAGGATGTCGCAGCTGCCTTCGGGGCGCTGCTCTTCAATCCGGGAGAAATACCAGATGGTTCCAGCTACGATTGCAATGTTCAGCACGCACACGAGGGCATAGACCCAGGGGGTCATGACGTCATAGAACGATTCGACATCCTTGAGGGAGTCGATGTTGGACAGGACTATCGCCAGCGTGTTATTGGTGAAGTGCATCAGCATCGTGAGCTTGAGGGAGCCGGTCTTGTAGTAGACATAGCCCATCAGAAGGCCTATGGTGAAGGCCGTTATAGCCTGCCAGAGGTTGAAGTGGATTACCGCGAAGAACAGGGCCGAGACCACTATTGCGGCCGCGGGGGCCATAACCGGCGTGCCATCCGCCCTCCTGGCATTGAGCAGGCCGCGGAGGACCATACCCCTGCAGAGCCATTCCTCGAAGATGGGGGCGAATATGGACACGCAGATGAGGTTGATCCACACGTTGCCGGCCGTCATCGACTCAAGGGTGTCCTTAAGCCACTGGGGCATTTCCGGGAGCACCCTGTTGATGGGGTCGAGGACGAACTGGCAGGAGAGCATAGCGATGACGACCACGACTGCGGCGACGAAGCCTCCCTTGGGACCGAAATGGTTGTTGTCCAGGGCATAACCCTTCTCGAACATAATGTTGCGCCTGCCCTTGTAGGATGCCAGCATCATAGGCGGGACGAACATCAGGGGATAGGAGATAAGCAGCCTGAGGTCCTGGCCGAGGGGCAGTCCGCATATCGACAGGGTGGCCACGACCAGGGCGCCGAGAAGCGACCCCAGAAGGAGCAACGCCAGGAGCAGGAACATATCGCCCACCCCCGGCACATAGTAGGCGTGTGTCGAGTAGAGGTCGAAACTCTGGGACCTGCTCTTCTTGAAGAATCCCATACTAGTACAGAGGTGAAGGATATACGCCCTTGGCTACGAGCTCTGCGAACTTGGCAACGACGCCGGGACGGTCTTCCTTATAAGTCACTCCGAACCACTTGGAAGGGGTGGAAAGCACGTCGCAGGTGGCCTTACCGGCCTTTACGATATTGTCCACCGCGTAGGGGATATAGAACTCTTTCTTGAGCTCCATTCCGTAGGCCTTGAGGAACTCGCCGAACATTCCTTCGCTGCCGCTGAAGTAATCCGGGGTGAAGCCCCACATATTCATCGAGCAGAGGGCCTTGCCGTCGAGTTCGATGTGCTTTGCGCCGGTGTCGGAGTTGTCACCATAGACCTTGCCGTCGGCTTCCTTTCCGATGTTCAGGTGCTCGACCACGCCGGTCAGGTGCTGGTCCTTGTCGTAGAAGCATATGCCCCTGGAGACGGTGCCGCTCTCGGAGAGGGTGTTCTCGAGCTCGAAGCCTACGATGCTGTAGGCGCCGCTCTTGCCTTCGCGGCTGCGGAGCCAGTCGCCGAGGATCTGGAAGGATTCCTTGCCATAGTAGTCGTCGCCGTTGATTACGGCGAAGGGCTCGTGGATGACGTCTTTGGCCATAAGCACGGCATGGGCGGTGCCCCAGGGCTTCTCACGGTCGGGGTTGACAGCATATCCTGATGGGATCTTGCTCAGTTCCTGGGTGACGAAGACGAACTCGAGGGGGGTGCCGTCGATGCATTTCACGCCGGAATATCTTTCCTTGACGCGTTTTTCCATATCCGCCTTGAAATACTCACGGACGATATAGACGACTTTGCCGAAGCCGGCTGCGACTGCGTCGTAGATGGAGTAGTCGATTATGGTTTCACCATTGGGGCCGAGGCCGTCCATCTGCTTGAGACCGCCGTAGCGGCTTCCCATTCCTGCTGCAAGGACTAGTAGTGTAGGTTTCATTGTGTTATAAGAGTTTTAATAGTTTTCTTTATGTCCTACAAATATACGAAAGTTTAATTCAATACCCAAGACGTTCGAGGGTTTTCACAGGGTCCGGGACCGTGGCCGGCGCACCGGGGTTCACCTTGCCGGCGCGAAGGCCGTGGTCTATAAGGTATTGCAGGGTGAGGTCCGAGCGGTTTGTGAAGAAGCCGTCGCTGCGGGAAGCCTGCTCCTGCATCTGGGCAACGGAATCGAAGGAATAGGGGTGGTTCAGCATCCCGCTGCGGCGCACGAGGTCGGCCTGCCAGGGATGGTTCAGCTCTTCGTAGTTGTTGGGCTCGCCGCCTATGGAGGGGCCGCTGATGTGAGCGCCGTTGTTCTGGGCCCAGCCGAGGATGGCGGCGAAGCCTTCTGGCGTGTTAAGGTCGCCTCCGGGGATGTCCTCCGGGCACGGAGGCCAGAGCAGGAAGCACATCGGGACCCTGCCCTTGAATATGGCATATGCCCTTCTGAGAGAGGCGGTTGAGAAGGTCTGGAGGACCACCTTGCCGGAAGTCTTGCCCACCTGGACAAGGCCGTCGCGCCAGAACTGAGTCTCCTGAGCAGGCTTTGTCAGGATGTTCCATCCCTGAGCGTCGAGAATGTCATATACCCGCTGCTCCATATCGTCGGGATTGACTTCGGGCTCCTTGAATTCTATATATATTCCAGGCCTATGACCGCTGTCGGCGGGGTCGGGGACATATGCACGGGAGAAGTCATATGCGACAAACTCCATATACGTCGTACCGGCTTCCTGACGGATCTGCGCCAGCGTCTTGGCGGGGCATTTCAGGCTGTAGGGCAGCACACGCTTCCCGTCTGCCGTGCGGTTCAGCATCAGGCCCTGGGCATAGGCTATCTGGTCCTGCAGGGCGGAAACATACTGCGAGCCCTCATATGCCGCGCGGGCCTGCTCCGGACGGGCCTCGTTGAACCAGGCGCCGGCATCGAGCATCAGAAGTTCGGCATAATAATAGGAGGCGGCGTGATATGGCCTGAAGGTCTTCTCGTCTTCCGCCAGCTGCCCTTCAATATCCTTGGGGGCGAAGCCGAAGGATTCATAGAAGGCCCTGCGGGTGGCCGGGACGCCGCTGCCGAAGACTTCTTCGATGTTCGTCGTGCGAGTGAGATTGTCGTCGTGGTTGGCGAGGATGACGCCGTCCTTGGTGCACTGCAGGTCGGACTCAAGATAGTCCGCGCCCATCTCGCGGGCCCAGCGCCAGGCGCTCTCGGTCTCCTCCGGAGCCCAGTAGGTCGAGCCCCTATGGGCCATCACCGCATATCGCGGCACATAATCCCTCACCGCCGCCATCTCGGGGCTGAGCACCTTGACGGGAGTTTTTCCGCCACAGGAGACTGCCGCTATGGCGGCCGCAAGCAATAGAATACGTTTAGTCATCTGTCCTTTTTTTACAAATATAGTTAAAACGGCGCTCACTTTTGAATTTTTTTTCGTATTTTTGAGCAACCAAAAACTCTAAACCTGTTTTATTATGAAGAAGTACATTGCAGAATGTCTCGGTACATTCGTCCTTACTTTCCTGGGTTGCGGAACAGCGATGTTCCTTGGTTGCACGACTCCCGCAGGCGTGGTCGGCACTGCAATCGCCTTTGGTCTCGCCGTCGTAGCGATGGCATACACCATCGGCGGCATCAGCGGCTGCCACATCAACCCTGCCATCACCCTGGGTGTCGTCCTTAGCGGCCGTATGAGCTGGAAAGACGCCTGTGGCTACTGGGTAGGACAGATCCTCGGCGGTATCATCGCCGGCGCAGTCCTCCTGCTGCTCACCAAGGTTGTCGCAGCCCCCGACCTGACCGGAGCCCTCGGTTCCAACGGCGTTGCAAATGCCGGCGGAGTAGGCGGAGCATTCCTTGTTGAGGCCATCGCCACCTTCCTCTTCGTCCTCGTGGTCCTCGGCACCACCGATTCCAAGGTCGGAGCAGGCAACTTCGCAGGCCTCGCCATCGGTCTGAGCCTCATCCTCATCCACCTGGTGTGCATCAACCTCACCGGCACCTCGGTCAACCCCGCCCGTTCCATCGGCCCCGCCCTCTTCGCCTGTGGCCAGGCCCTCAAGGACGTCTGGGTATTCATCTGCGCTCCTCTCGTGGGCGGTGCCCTCAGCGCCGTCGTGTGGTGCGCCATCGCTCCTAAGGAGAAGTAGTCCCCCGTGGGAAAAATCAAGGATATCTGGAACGGCGAAGACCGTTCGTTCGTCAGGTTCGCGGTCATAGTGACGGCCGCGTTCCTGATTCTGGCCGGGTTCATCCTGCCCAACAGCCTGTGGCGCTGGGCAAAGTCCGGCGCTGAGCTGCGCAGGCAGAACCAGCAGATAGAGGCCCTCAAGGCCGATATCGCCAGGATGGACGAGCAGATCCGCAAGCTCTCGGACGACAGGGATTCCCTCGAAAGGTTCGCCCGGGAAAACTATGGCTTCGCCGCACCTGATGAAGACGTCTATGTCCTCAAATAGGAATATCCGCCTTATGGGAATCGTCAACCTCACTGACGATTCCTTCTTTTCAGGGAGTCGTTATGGCTCCCTTTCTTCGCAGGAGGCCGTGGCCGCTGTGGAGAAGATGTTCCAGGATGGCGCCTCGATCGTGGACATAGGCGCCTGCTCGACCCGCCCGGGAGCGGAACCGGTAAGCCCCCAGGAGGAGTGGGAAAGATTGAGGGATGTGATTAAAGCGCTGGCCGGCAAGAACTTATGCATATCCGTAGACACCACCAGCGCCGAAATTGTGCGGAGGGTATATGACACCCTGGGGCCATTCCTGGTCAACGACATTTCCTCCGGGGAAGACGACCCCGACATGCTCCCCCTGGTGGGCTCCCTGGGCCTGGAATATGTCGCTATGCACAAAAGGGGCAATCCCCGCACGATGCAGCAGCTGACCGATTACCCCCAAGGCGTAACGCAAGCCGTCAAGTCATATTTCGAAGCTTTTTCCCATAAGGCGGAAGCATATGGCATACGGGAATGGATCCTCGACCCCGGCTTCGGTTTTGCAAAGACCCTGGAGCAGAACTGGGAGCTCCTGGGCAACCTCCACCTCCTGACTGAGCTGGGCCGCCCCATACTCGACGGCCTCTCACGTAAGAGTATGATCTACAAGCTGACAGGCACCACCCCGGAAGAGTCCCTCCCCGCCACTCAGATCGCCAACTACATCGCCCTGCTCCAGGGCGCAACGCTCCTTCGCGTCCACGACATCCCGGAAACTGTGCGGACAGTGCAGATCTTCTCCGAGGCTACTCGAATTCAAAGATAGAGATAAAGCCGGTCAGGTCCAGCACATCACGGATCACATCGTTCACATTCTTCAGCACGACGCGGGAGCCCACTTCCCTGGCCTGCTTGAGGATGCCCAGCAGGATGCGGAGTCCGCTGGAGGCTATATATTCGAGCTCGGTGCAATCTATCACTATATCCTTGCCCTTGCTGCCAAGAAGCGGCTTCAGGGCCTGTTCGGTCTCCTGGGCAACGGCTGTGTCCAGCTCTCCGCTGAGGAAGGCTATGATCCGGTCGGGGGTTTCCTGAATCTTCGTTGTCATATTATTGATTTTGTTAATGTTAATACATTTTTACCCTGCTTGCGGCAGTACGAGACCGAATCCATAATCCTGCGGGTAAGGTGGATTCCAAGGCCGCCGATAGGCCTGCTGTGGGCATCCAGCGTGGTGTCTGCCGACATCATCGACGTGGGGTCGAAGGGAACGCCTGAGTCCTCGACGGTGAAACGGACCTCGGTGCGGTCGCTGTCGGCAAGCACGCAGATATCTCCCTTCTCACCGGCGGGATAGGCATAATTCATCACATTCACCACCATCTCCTCCAGCGCCAGGCGGACGCCTGAGGCCATCTTGCGGTCCAGGTCCAGGGCTGCGCTGAAATCCTTGACGAATCCGCTCAGACGGGCTATGTCGGCCTTGTCGTTGACAAGATGGATCTGCTGCCGAAGCAGATTCCCCGGGGAGAACCTTATCGCCAGCATTGCCATATCGTCACTCTGGGGCGCGGAACCGGCGAATTTGTGTGCAGCTTTGCCCAGAGACGACACCATCACCTCCGGACTGAGCGACCTGACGCCTTCCAGCACTTCCTTCACACGGGCACGGCCAAAGGCTTCCCGGGAAGGGTTCTTTGCCTCGGTGAGGCCGTCCGTATAGAGGAACAGGGTGTCCCCCGCAGACAGTTCCATATTTTCCTCGGCAAACTCAGTGTCGGGGAAAACGCCAAGCGGGAGATTGGACTTTACGGGCAGCAGGGAGACTTCCTTCCCGACGAGGAAAGGCTTGTCGTGACCGGCATTGCCAAAGCGGAGCTGTCCGGAATAAAGGTCAAGGCAACCCACGAAAAAGGTTGCGAACATATTGCTGTCATTCCCCCGGCATATATGAGAGTTGAGTTCCTCAAGGATGCGGGAGGGGCTTTCCTCCTTCAAGGATATGGTCCGGAACAGGGAGTGGACCACGGACATCAGCAGGGCCGAAGGGACGCCCTTGCCGCTTGAGTCACCTATGCAGAAGAACAGCTTTCCGTCCCTGCGGTGGAAGTCGAACAGGTCTCCGCCGACCTCCCTTGCAGGCTCCAGCATTCCGAAGACATCCTGCGTGAACGACTTGGGCAGCATCTCGTGCTGTATCCTCTGGGCCACAGCAAGTTCGCTGCCGATGCGGGCCTGTTCCTCGGTAGCCTCCCGCAGCTTTTTGTCGCTGCTGTAGAAACGCTGTATCATAAAGAAGAGGATCACCATGGCCAGCAGGCTCATAAAGACCTGCTGCCTGCGGAGCGAGTGCAGGGGGGCCCTGACCTCATCCATAATGTAGACCTGCCCTATCTGCCAATATGGAGGCTTGTCCATACGTGCGCTCAGGACCCCCACTTCACCGTCCGGCGACAGGGTCCGGCCAACCCTCAGCATATCAGCTGCCGCCGAAACCTGGGCCGCGGAGGCGCGGCTCTCCGGAGGGGGAACTATCAGTTCACCGTCCTGGGACAGCACGAATGCGTAGGAAGAAGGAAAATGCTGCTTGTGGTTCAACGAATCAGACAGCTGGGAAACATCCATCTCGCCGCCATACTCCACCATCGTTTCGATGCGGTCCGCGACTGCGCCCAGGATCACCTTGGAGCGCACCCTCATCTCCTGCTCCATCAGGTTGCGGACACGTTCATACTGCACGATAGAGATCGTCTCCACGAGCAGTGCGGCTATCACCACTATGCCCACCCGGGGCATCCATATTCTGGCGGGTACTTTCATAACAGCTTTTCCTGGTCGAGCTCCCGGTGGCGAAGGACTATCTTGACGTCGAAGCGGCCGGCAAGGTGGGCGGCGAGGTGTTCGGCGGCATAGACCGAGCGGTGCTGGCCGCCGGTGCAGCCGAAGCACACCTGCAGGTGGGTGAACTTGCGCTCTATGAAGCGCTGCACGTGAGGGTCCACCAGGGCATAGACGTGCTCGAGGAAGCGGAGGATTTCACCGTCGTCTTCGAGGAACTTTATCACTTCGGGGTCATTACCGTTAAACTGCCTGTAGTATTCGAACTTGCCGGGGTTGTTGATGGAGCGGCAGTCGAAGACATAGCCGCCTCCGTTGCCGGAGGTGTCGGCCGGGATGCCTTTCTTGTAGGAGAAGCTGAATATGCTGACTTCCAGGCGCTTGTCCTGGGCTATCTCATAGAACTGGTGCATCTTCGTGAGCGAAGTGAGCACCCCGCTCAGGTAGGGGTAATCCTCGAAGGGTTCGCGAAGGAGCTTGCGCAGGTTGTCGATGGCGAAGGGCACGCTGCCAAGGAAATGGGGCTTCTTCTCGAAATAGCCCCGGAAACCATATGCTCCCAGCACCTGCAGGGTGCGGAACAGGACGAAGAGGCGGTATTTGCGGCGGAAGGCGACCTCATCCAGCGAGGGGACATATTTGCGGAGCGACTCCAGATAAGCCGCTTCGAGCTCTACGCGGAGGTCGTCAGGATAGCGCGAACGGGCCTGCCACACGAAGGAAGCGAGGTCATATTGCACCGGACCGCGGCGCCCGCCCTGGAAGTCGATGAAATAGGGCTCACCGTCCTTTATCATCACGTTACGGGCCTGGAAATCGCGGTACATAAAGGTCTGGCCCATATCGCTCATAAGGTCGTGCTGGAGGCGGTCGAAGTCATCCTGGAGAGGAATCTCGTCGAACTCCAGGCCGGTGGCCTTGAGGAAGCAGTACTTGAAATAGTTAAGGTCAAAGGACACCATCCGCCCGTCGAATGCGGCCTCAGGGTAGCAGACGCTCCAGTCGAAGCCGTCGGAAAGGGCATACTGGATATCCGGAAGGCAGGAGATGACCTTGCAAAGAAGGGCCCTTTCCGAGGCCGAATAATGGCCGTTCTCGCGGCCGGTGGATATGGCGTCGAAAAGCAGCGTGTCGCCCAGGTCTTCCTGGAGATAGCGCATCCCGTCCTCGCTGACGCTCAGCACCGCAGGGACATTAATTCCCTTCGAGGCAAAATGCCTGTCGAGGGTTATGAACGCCCTGTTCTCCGCCTCGGACGTCCCGACGACACCCATCACGCAGGCCTTTCCGGTCATCCTGTAATACCTGCGGTGGCTCCCGGATGCCTGCAGTTCCACTATCCCTTCCGGAGCCGCACCACAATATGCCTTGTATAATTCCTTAAGCTTTTCCATATTGCCGCAAGATAGCAATAAAGTGCGAAAAACGCAATCTCATGCGTCATATTTTACGTTTTCCCCGGGAAAATGACTAAATTCGCGTCAGAACAAAAACCTTAGTGATATGGGAACAGACAGATTTGACATCAAGGAAAAGGAAGGCGTATCCTTTATGACAGACGCCATAGTGATCGTCGACAAGCAGACGGGAGTGAATTACCTGTATGTCTGCCGTGGGTACGGCGGTGGCCTGACGCCCCTTCTGGACGCCAACGGCAAACCCATAATCACGAGGGATTGCTACAAGCAGTAACGCCTGTTACACCGTCGCTCCGGTGACGGAGTATTTCTCTTTGAGAAGGTCCACGACGGGGGCCATGGCCTTGGGGAAGACTTTGCGGAGGTCGATTTCGTCGCTCTCTGAAAGGACTTTCTTCAGGGCTCTCATAAAGTTGTCCTTTATCTCCGTTGCGAGGTTGACCTTGACGATTCCGTTGGCTATCGCCTCCTTGACCTGGTCGTGGGGGATGCCGGAGCTGCCGTGAAGCACCAGTGCCACGGGAGTCGCGGCGTGGATGGCGGCAAGGCGCGGGATATCCAGATGAGGAGGGAGCTTGTAGAATCCGTGGGCGGAGCCTATGGACACCGCAAGTGCGTCAACGCCAGTGCGTTTCACGAACTCGACTGCCTGTTCGGGGGTGGTGAACCCGCCGCCCTGCTCCTGGCCCAGCTTGGCCACATAACCGAGCTCCGCCTCAACGTTGGCACCATATGGCTTTGCCATTTCGACGGCCTTGGCCGAAGTCTCGACATTCTCCTCGAAAGGCTTCTCGGAAGCGTCTATCATCACGGAATCGAAGCCCTCGTCAAGGCACTTCTGGACAAGCTCCAGGGAAGGGCCGTGGTCAAGGTGGATATATCCAGTAAGCCCGTAATCTTCAATCACCTGACGCCCCATCTTATAGGCCGTGTGGAGGCCCATATAGTCTATGGAAGAACGGGTGAGCTGAAGCATCACCGGGGCATTCATCGCCTGGGCGGCGCGGGCGACGCAGACCAGGGTCTCGTAGTTATAGAAATTGGTGGCCAGCACCGCAGTCTTTTTGGCCTGGCAATCGTAGAGGACTTCACGTATTGTTTTCATATTCAAGTGCTTACAATTCAACTTTTTCTACTTTATAGCCAAGCTTCTCAAGGGCTTTGGCCAGGGTGGCCTCGTCGGTCTTGGCGGGGTCATATTTCACCGTGACGGTCTTGGTCTCCTTCTTTGCCTGGACTTCAGAGGGCACAGCATATGCAGGCGCGGCCAGGAGTGAAGCCGCCCCGAGGCTGAGCATAAGAGCTATCGCAATTCTTTTCATCATATTGGTTTTCAATAAGTTTTCCAAATAGTTATCCGCAGTCCGGCATCCACCCGCAGGCCCATCAGCGGCCGCCAATATCCATATCCCCTTTCTCATACCAAGTGCGAATTTAGTCATTTTCCCGGGGAAAAGGTTCACCCGGGCGGTTTTTTTCTTATATTTGAGGGATTATATTATTATGACCATGGAACTTAACTACGCTTATTGTTCAGACAAGTACCAGTACACTATGGGAAAGTCTTTCTACGACACCGGAAGGTCGCAGGAAACCGCCATATTCAACCTTTTCTACCGCAAGGCTCCGGAGAATAACAACTGGGCCGTGGTGAGCGGCACGGCGGAAGTCATAGAGATGGTGCAGAACCTCGGAAAGATGCCGGCGGAATTCTACGAGAAGTTCCTCCCCGGGGAAGAATACAAGGACTTCCGCAAGTTCCTGTCCACCATGAAGTTCACGGGCAACATATATGCTATGCGAGAGGGCGAGATCGCTTTCCCCAACCAGCCGATCGTGACAATAGAGGGTCCGCTTATTGAGGCGCAGGTGCTCGAGACCCCGATGCTCTGCATAATGAACCACCAGATGGCGGTGGCGACCAAAGCCTCCCGCGTGTGCAGGGCGACCAACCGCCCGGTGAGCGAATTCGGCTCCCGCAGGGCCCACGGCCCGTGGGCGGCGACCTATGGCGCCAAGGCCGCCATCATCGCCGGCTGCGCCAGCTCCTCCAATATCCTCACCGGAGTGATGAACGGAGTCCCCTCCACCGGCACGATGGCCCACAGCTTCGTGACCTCATATGGTAGCAGCGTCGAAGGCGAACACCAGGCCTTCTGCGACTATATCCGCACCCACCGCGGCGAGAACCTCATCCTGCTGATCGACACCTACGACACCCTCAAATGCGGCGTCCTCAACGCCATCCGCGCCTTCCGCGAGAACGGCATAGATGACTCATATCCATATGGTTACGGCATCCGCCTCGACAGCGGCGACCTCGCCTACCTGTCGGTGAAGGTCCGCGAGATCCTTGACGCCCACGGCCTGAAAGGCTGCAAGATATTCGCCACCAACTCCCTGGACGAATACCTCATCACCGACCTTGAGCGCCAGGGCGCGAAGATAGACTCCTACGGAGTGGGCGACGCCATAGCCACCAGCAAGGCCGCCCCCTGCTTCGGCAATGTCTATAAGCTCGTGCAGATCAAGGGCGAACCGGTGCTGAAGCGCTCCGAAGACACGATAAAGCTCATAAACCCCGGCTTCCAGATCACCTACCGCATCATCAAGGACGACAAGTTCAAGGTCGATGTGACCTGCATCCGCGGCGACGCCACTTCGCGCAAAATAGAGGCCGGCGAAACCTTCACCGTCTATGACGAGCAGGACCGCTACAAATACAAGACCTTCGAACCCGGCACATACACCTTCCGCAAGCTCCAGCACCAGGTCATCCGCGGGGGTGAAGACATATCCGAAAAGCACTCCCTCCTTGAAAAGAAGGCTTTCTTCAACGACACCCTCGCCCACTTCGACCCTTCGGAGAGGCGCCTTATCAACCCCCACTACTACAAGGTGGACATCTCCGAGGAGATGAGGGAAGTCAAGCTGGGCATCCTAGAACGGATTAACAAACAGATACGGGACTTCACAATAGACTGAAAATGAAAAGGTTCGCGATTTCGCTGATGGTGCTCTGCCTTGCAGGGCTCTCTGCCCTTGGACAGGTGCGGATCAGCGGAACCGTGGTCGATCCGGACGGGCAGGGGGTGATTGCGGCGGGAGTAGTCTGCAAGGAAAAGCCATCCGTGGGCACAGTTGCGGACTTCGACGGCCGGTTCTCGCTCGACATTCCCTCCGGCGTGACGACGGTTGTTTTCTCCTCCCTCGGGATGGAATCCCTCGAATGGGACGTCACCCGCGGCAACCTTGAGGACATCACGGTAGTGCTTGAATATGAGCACAATGTCCTCGACAAAGCCGTTGTCACGGGCTATGCCCAGACAACGGTCAAGCGCATCACCGGATCGGTGGCGATAATTGACAAGGACAAGTTCGAGGCC
>CACZBP010000023.1 GCA_902779495.1 uncultured Bacteroidia bacterium | reverse complement strand
TCAGCTTCTGACATCCGGTATCCCTGTCAATTATAGCCATGCACGACGTTACATTACTTTCTGACACTACCGATAACGGGGTGCGAAAGACTTCATTCCTCACTTGCGAGACTGTATGCTCCCTGCAGATCGACATTGAGACGGAAGGTGACACCATCCGTAGGGTCCAATACACAAAAGGGTGCCACGGCAACACCCAGGGACTGGCGAGACTATGCGAAGGGATGAAGGTGAGCGACGTGATTGCGCGCCTTGAGGGCATAGACTGCAAAGGGCGCGGCACGAGTTGCCCCGACCAGCTGGCAAAAGCCCTGAAGACCATCGCGTCTTCGGGATTGAACCAACAATTATCCAATGAGAAAAGCGAATAAACAACTCTTCTGGTGGCTGGGGGCACTGGTAGCGGGTGCCGCGCTGGGCCTGCTGAAACTCGAGTGGCTCAATGGCATATTCTCCTTCATCGCCACAGTCTACACACGGCTGTTCCAGTTCCTTGCGGTCCCCACGGTGGCGCTGGCGATTATGACCACTCTGATATCCTTCGGAAAGCAGCGCAGCACCCGGAAGATATTCGGCCACACAATCACATATACCTTCCTGACCACCCTGGTTGCCGCTCTCGTAGGAATGGGAATGTATCTGCTGATTTCTCCTGAAAACATCCCCTCGGAGGTCCTTGGAACAACGCCGGCCGCACAGGGAAGCGGAACGACCTTTTACGACCACGTCATCTCAGTCATTCCGAACAATGTAGTGCAGCCTTTCCTCTCGGGCAATGTCCTCTCCATCCTTCTGATTGCCATCGCGGTGGGACTTGCGCTCGCCTATATGAAGGAAAGCGAGCAGAAAGCCGTCCTGGTGAAGGGAATCGAGGGCTTGCAGGAACTGTTCTTCACCCTGATCAAAGCCCTCATATGGACCCTTCCGCTGGGCATCCTGGCATTTTCGGCACAGCTCTCCGCCCAGCTCAGAGGCGGTATCATCCTCGGTTCCCTCGGGCGCTATACGGCAGTCATCCTGACAGGGAACGCAATACAGTTCTTCATCGTGTTGCCGCTGTTTCTCATCACCAGGGGAATCAACCCGTTGAAGGTGTTCAAGGCTATGAGCCCTGCCGTGATGATGGCGTTCTTCACCAAGAGCTCCGCGGCGACGCTGCCCGTGACCCTGTCATCGGCGGAAGGCCGTCTGGGCGTCGATCCAAAGGTGTCCCGTTTCGTCCTTCCCATCTGCACGACCATCAATATGAACGGATGCGCGGCATTCATCCTCGTAAGTTCGCTGTTCGTTATGCAGAACGGGGGAATATCGCTTGGCATTGGAGCAATGCTGCTTTGGGTGGTCATTGCAGTCATATCGGCCATTGGAAATGCCGGAGTACCGATGGGATGCTTCTTCCTGACAGTCTCCCTGATGACCGGCATCGGCGCCCCTGTGGAAGTGATGGGGCTCGTCCTGCCCATCTACACAATAATCGATATGGTTGAAACAGCGGAAAACGTGTGGTCCGACTCCTGCGTCTGCGCCATGACCGACAAAGACCTGCGAGCGTGACACTAGCGCAGCCCAAGTTGATGGCTTTCCGGGCAGAGAAGGCGATTCTCACGGCTCGACTGCGCAGAAATACCGGTCGGGGAAGTTAACGAGGTAGAGCTTGGCGGTGGCGCGGGTGAAGGCGGTGTAGAGCCACTTGAGGTCGTCGAGGGTGAGGTCGTCCTGCCAGAGGGGGTTGTCGACGAAGACGCACTCCCACTGGCCGCCCTGGGACTTGTGGCCGGTGACGGCTTCGGCATATTTCACCTGCAGGGCGTTGAAGAAAGGATCCTCCCGCACAGCTTCGAAGCGCTTTTTCTTCCCACGGATATGCGAATAATCCTCATCCACGCCGTGATAGAGCGCATTCTGCTGCTCATAGGTCAGGGCCGCGGATTCGGAAGTGAGGGTGTCGAGGCATATCTTTGCCTTGATGACAACATCGTCGTAATCCGGGAAGGACAGCACGGCGTCGGCGAAATGAAGGCCATATCGCTCCTCGAAGCCGGAAACTTTCACCAACTTGGCTATGTCGCCGTTAGCGATATAGTCCATCTGCTCGACCTCGTCCACGAACTGATAGCAGTTCTTCACTATCATCAGCTTGTCGTCCCGCACCAGCATCTCCTCCTTGTACTGCACCTGGGAGCGGATACCGGCATTGTAGCGGTTCGCGCGGCGGTTGGAACGGCACAGGACTACCGTGGAATCCTCGCCGTAGCGGGAATATGCATCCGTCAGCGCATCGAGCAGCTCGCCGCCCGTAATGCGCTCAACGTCAGGGAATCTGTCGGAAAGCCTCAGTTCATACGGGCCCTCCTCCCCTGCTATCAGGTGCCGCAGGGCCGTGGCATTCGCCAATATCCCGCTCTCCTGCTGCTGACGCACCACGGTGGTGAGCTCGGCAAAGCGCACGCCTCCTGCGAAGGACATATATTCCTTCGACAGTGCGGGGCTCTTGTCCAGGCCCACGGGCGGCAGCTGGGCGGCGTCGCCCACGAGGATAAGCCGGCAGCCGACGCCCTCGCGCACGAAGCGCACCAGGTCTTCAAGCAGATTACCGGTGCCGAAAGCGGCGGTGGAATTGCCCTGGTCTATGCCTATGAGCGACACCTCGTCCACCAGGAACAGCGTTCCTCGGGCCTTGTTGGGCGAAAGGGAAAACTGCCCGAAACCGTCGTCGCCGACAGATTTCTGCCGGTAGATATGCTTGTGTATGGTGAAGGCGGGCATCCTGGCATAGGACGAAAAAACCTTGGCCGAACGGCCCGTAGGTGCCAGCAGGACCACAGGGATCTGCAGCTCGCGCATAGTGGCTACCACCGCGGCAAGGGCTGTTGTCTTGCCCGTGCCGGCATAGCCGTTGACGACCATTATGTCGCCCTCGTCGCTGGTCAGGAAATCGGCTATATCCTTGAATAGGGCATCCTGGCAGGAGGTCGCCTCGTAGTGGAAATTGCCGCAGAAGCTATCATATAGGAATTTCGCCCGCCCCATATCACTTCTTAGTCCGGGAGAAAAGGATGCCAAATACAACCAGCACCGGATAAATCTCCAGTCGGCCGAGGAACATACACATCGTGTAGACGAACTTCACTCCGGCAGGCTCGCCGTTATAGGAACCATATGTTCCCAGCTCGCCGAGAGCAGGTCCGAGGTTGCTCACGCTGGCCACCGTTCCGGCAAGTGAATGCTCGCTGCTGCCGCCAAGGAAAAGGCAGATAGAGAATGCGATAACCACCAGCAGGGCATATAGTGCAACATACAGGATATGCGGATAGACATCCTCGTCGCTGAGCATATTCTTTCCCATCCTGACGCCCTTTACGGAATTCGGGCTGACGCTCCTCCGAACGTGCTGGACTATTGATTTGAAGAGGATTATCACCCTGTCGCTCTTGAGGCCGCCGGTCGTGGAGCCCGCCATTCCGCACTGCACGCCGGCTATCATCAGCAGCACGCAGGGGAAGAAAGGCCACACTGAATTGTCCGTAATCGCAAATCCCGAAGTGGAGGCGAAACAGACCACCTGGAAGGTGGCATCCATAAAGGATTTGCCCCAGGTCGCATCGACTCCGGAGAACTTCAGGGAAGCGGCAATCAGCACCGAGAACAGGGCCAAATAGCCCATATAATACTTCAGCACGGGGTTGTTAAGCGGCTTGAGTGAACGGGTTATCACCACCATATATAGGATGGCGAAGTGCGTGGAACTCAGCAGCATAAACACTATCGTGATGATGTTTATCGCAGGAGAATTGAAGGCTCCGATAGAAAGGTTCTTAGTGCTGAACCCACCTGTGGCGCACACGCTGAAAGCGTGGTTGATGGCGTCGAAAGGCGACATCCCGGCCAGCATATAGGTGACGAAGGCAAGCAGGTTCAGGATGAGGTAGACATATGCGAATATGTACACCGTCCTGGTGGCCGTCGTCCTGTAGCTGTCGCGCGAGAAGGAGGAGAGCTCCATATTGGTGAGCCTCAGGCGCACAGGGCTGGACGTAGGGATAATCAGCAGGAGGAACACCACGACTCCGAGGCCGCCGATGAAATGCGTCGAGGAGCGCCAGAACAGCAGGCTGTCCGGCAGGGCCTCGATGTCCTCCAGGATAGTTCCGCCCGTGGTGGAGAAGCCCGAAACGCTCTCGAACCAGGCGTTCATCACGGTGAAAGGCCCGCCCCACAGCAGATAGGGCATCATTCCGAAAAGGAAGGACAGCAGCCACGATAGGAATATGATCATATAGCCGTCCTTGAGCGTGATAGCCGGAGTCTTGCGGACGAATATGAAGGGGAATATTCCGAAGGTGAAAGTGATGATGAAGCTTATCAGCAGGGCGGCCAGGGCGCTGTCGTTGCCCCGTACCAGGGACACGATGATGGACAGCAGCATAAAGAGCGCACTGACGAGCAGGGCGTAGCCGACATTCCTGGATATGACTTTCAGGTTCATTTGTCCGTGCGCTGGGTCAGTGCCTCACGAAGGCCTTTGATGCGCTTGCGAAGCTGCAGGTTCTCTCCGGTAATCTCCCGTATGCCCTCGTTAATCTGGCAGAGCTGGTCATCCCCTTCGAACTCATATGTGTAGGCCTTGCCCAGGGAACGGTAGTTGTTCAGGGCGGCTACCATCTTGTAGATCGGGTTGACATAGAATACGAGGATGAAGAACAGGAGCATAAGCACGAGCATAACGCCCACGGATATGGCCACGGCCGAAGGGATGACGCTCCGGTAGAAGCCCCTCTCGAAGGTGGCGGAATTGTGCTGGAGCTGCTCGTATATCGCGGTGCTCAGGCGGTCGATGTCCGTGCGCAGGCGGCCATAGACCGGCTGGAGCCTTTCGAAATACCAGGTCCTGGTGTCGACGAACGGGGACTCGAGGACCTTGGGAAGCTCCAGGGAGGTGAGCATATAGGCTGAATATGAATACTCCACCGAGTCGGCCAGGTGCTGCATCCCCCTTTGGCGCAGGGATGCACGGAGGCTGTCGCAGTAGGCCATAAAGCGGTCCTGGTCGAAGTCGGGCTGGCTGTTGTTCTTCTCGTCGCCTATGACGGTGAGGATCTCGAGGTTGTATTCGTTGCTGACGTTGGCAAGCTGCTGGGCCACGTTTATGCTCTTTATGTTGCCGGCGATAAGCTCGGAGACATAGTTGCTCATACGGGTGTATTCCAGCACGGAAATGATGCTGGACATCAGAAGGGTCACCACTATGGCCATAAGGGCAAGCGTAATCTTGCTCCTCAAGGGAAGCTTGAATCCCTTTATCCTTTTTCTCAAATTCTCAAACATACGCCCGCAAAGATAGCAATTATTTCCCAACGATGGCCATATATGAGTAAACTGCCCTCTCCTTTCCGTCGGAAGGGGAATTCAGCAGCACCGGTGCGCTGCCCACGGTCATCATCGTGGAGCCGCCTCCGTCCAGGTTCAGTACGTCGCTGCAGCCCAGGCCCTTCATTATGCGGGCCAGCTCGTCCAGGGTGAGACCGGCGCTGCCACCGGAATTCCTGCCGTCGGCAACCAGAAGGACGACCTTCCCGTCGGGCTTATAGCCAACTGCCGTGCGTGGAGCCCTGAGGCCGGAGGCGAATATGTCAGACTGGAACAACTCGGTGTTGCTCAGATACTTACCGCTGGAAGACTTGAGGAAGTCAAAGCATATGCGACCGTCCCTTACCAGCACCGGACCGCCGCCCATGGCCTCATAGGGCTCCCACACCAGGGCCTCGCACGGGAAGTCAGCCGTAGGTCTCAGGACGGGACCGCCGTCATAGATGGGAAGGGGCTCGTCATAGGCCCAGGTGTCGGTGGAATTGTAGACCCACCAGATGGACGGGGTCATATTCTCATCCAGCCCGAACGCACCGCGGGCCACGAAATAGGATTCCTCCCTGTTCAGGCTGGCCACATTCTTGGCGAGGACGTTGCCGCGGTCGACGATATAGCTGTAGGAGCCGTAGGGCGTGAAGAAATAGCCGCCGTTGGTGACTATATACACCTTCTCGTCCTTGAGTTCAGATGTAACGAAAGCGCTGAGCGTCTTGAGCGAAGTGCCTCCCTTAAGGGTACGAAGCTCGATGTCTCCGGCGCTGAAATCCGCTTCCGCGCGCCACATATTCACCTTGGAACCAGTGACGGAAGTGCTTGACTTATATAGCTTTACGGAAGATGGAAGGGAATAGTCCTTCACTTCGGTCCACTGGGCATTCAGAGCGGAAGGCTCCTCGTCCAGGATGAGCTGTTTCTGGGCTGAGTAATAGAGATTTCCGGCGGACCTGGCCCAGGCGCGCACATAGTACTTCACGCCCTGCTCCAGGCCACGCAGGAGGGCATAATAGCTCTTGCCGGTAGTAAGGCCCTTGGGATATTCCCAGGACTCCGAATCGACCGTCGGGTTCTCCTCCGTGCTCCAGCAAACGCCTGATTTGCAGCCGGATGCACCGTCGTCATCGATAATGACGCGTACTGCCGCCATATAGCTCGAGGTCTGGACGGAAACCGACATCCGGGCCGGGGTGGACTTGACATATTCCACCGACGCGCCCTCTCCCCTCTCCAGGCCCTTATATGCCTTCACCGTGTAGGTCCAGACGCCGGGCTCGACGGAAGGGTCGGTCCAGGTCTCGCTGTTGGCGGGGATATATTTCTTCTCGCTGGAGGGGCCTTCCTTTTCGACCAGGTAGCCTTCCTCCTTGACGCTGTTGTCTTTCCAGGTCAGGACTATCCCGTCGCCTTCCTCCGTAAGGGACAATTCCGTCGGAGCTGCCAGCACGGGGGTGCTGGGGCTTTCTGAAGGCTCCTCGGAAGGGTCTTCGGAGACAGGCTCCTGCGACGGCTCGTGCGAAGGGTCCGGCACCGGGTCCAAAGGACCGGCGCAGCCAATCACCAGGGCTGCGGCAAGAAGCCACGACATATGTCTTACAGAGGCCATATAGCGTCGGCGGAATATATCTTACGGAACGTGTCGGCCACCGCCTTTTCCTTGAGGCCGTCGAACCAGAACTGGGTCTCGCAGGCAGTGCCTTCCTCACGGTTGGCATAGAACTCGTCCGCTATCATCTGCGGCTGCATTATGGTGGAACCGTTCTTGAGTATCATTGACGGACTGAAGGCCGTTCCTGCCGCGTATGGCACGGTGTCGGCCAGGTCGCTTTCGTATCTTCCTGTTATATAGAGCTGTACGTTGAGGATATCCACATCGCCCGCTTTTACCCACACGGGCCATTCCTGCATAAGTACGCTCTCGCACCAAGGGTACTTGTTCGGTGCAAAACTGATTATCTTGCCCTTCGAACGGGCCAGCTTCGCCATATCGGAGGCGAAACCGTTTAGGATATCCAGACGCCATCTGCTCCACGAGGCGTCCCTGTCGTCAGTGGGCTTGGGCTTGCCGGTCTGGGCGCAGTACAGGGCCACCGTGGCCTCGTTATAGCCGCTTTCACGCGGCATTGCCGGGAGACGGTCATCGCCCTGGATGCCGTCCACGTCGGGATATTTCTGGAGCGCCTCGGCCATAAGGTCCAGCATAAACTGCCGCACCTCGGGGTCGTAGGCATTGTAGTAGAAGTCCGTGCCGTTGTAGGACGCGACTTCGCCGTCCTTGCCCCGGCCTATCCAGCCGGGATGCTTCGCCAGCACGGGATTGCTCCAGTTCACCCCACCGGCATTGTGCATAAAGCCATACTCGAACCAGAGGATGACCTTGATTCCCTGTTTGTGGGCTTCGGCGATAATGTCCGAAAGGGCATCTTCTCCGGAATAGTTCGCGTAAAGATTTCCCTCACGCTCAGTGGTGTAGGTGCTGTTTTCCAGGAGCACATTGCTGTCCCAGGCCGCCTTTGAGCGGGCCCAGGCGCAGACGAATAAACAATTGAATCTGAGCTCCTTCATCAGCGCGATGGACTCACGCACGTTTTCCGGGGTGATGAAGGAGGACGTGTGGGCGGGGTCAGGGAGATAGACTCCGCGCACTCCCCTGTCCTGCGGGAGGACATCGACCGAGATGGTGTACTCGGCCTTGCTGACGCCGTCCTCGGCCGTCACCGTGTAGGTGAAGGGCTCGCGGGCATCGGCCACCGAAGGAGAGCCTGTCGCGCCTTCGCTCGTGACTGACTGTATTTCAATGGATGAAAGGTCAGTTCCATAAGGCACTTTCATATGCACTTCCTTTCCCCTGACATAGACGTGGCTGAGGGTCTGGGGCAGGATAACCTGATGGAGGGCGGTGCCGTGGTAAGGCTCATCGACCACCGTGACGACATACTTGCGGGCAGTATTGTCCGGAGCCGAAAGGAATATCTTCTGCGCGGAGGTGAAATTCATCACAGTGCCGCTTTCCGGCCTGGATGTCACACCTTCGGGCATGGTGAACACCGCCGTCAGTGCCGAACGGGAAGCCCCCTTCGGCACCTGGACGGTGATAGTGTAATCTTCTGAGAAAGTGACAACTGCATCTGGATATTCCGCCAGGGAGAAGGTCAGGATTTCCGGGAGTATCTTCTCCTGCGAAGGGTCTTCGGAGATGACGGGATCATCGGAAAGAGAAGGCTCCGCGGAGCCTGAAGGGTCCTCGGAGACCACCGGGTCTTCCGACACGGGGCCGGGGTTTACCCCCTCCTTGCACCCCGCCAGAAGCAGGGTGCCGAGGAGGAATATCGACAGAGCATTCATTGTCATCCTTATTCAGCTTTGAACAGAGAAATACCAGAGCCGCAGCCTGCTGCGACGATGTAGGTGACACCGCCGATCTCGCGCACGGCGGTGTCGGCTATGCCGTTGGCATCCTTATAGCCTGCGGTCTCATTCTGCTCGATGTCAGGATCGCCGAGGCCGAACTTCCAGGACTTTGCGAACGGATCAGCATCCATGAGACTGGTCTGGAGCGAGTCGTCGCTGAGAGGGAATATCCTCACGTTGGAGCTCTGGAAACTGTTCACCCTGCCGGCGAACACAGCATATCTCTCACCCTTGACGGTGAAGAAGTTGAAACCGTGGATAGGGGAACCGAATCCCTGATCCTTGGTCGTCAGGAGCTTCTGGGTGAAGGTGTTGCCGTCCCTTGACATCACGATAGGGTTTCCGGTTCCGCACCAGATGTATTCATCGTTGCTGTATTTCACAAGTTTGGCGCCGTTGCCGCCCACGGTGGCGGTGAGACCGCCGTTCTTAAGGTCTGCCGTGAAGAATTCTTTACGGTCCTTCCCTGCGACGACAGGGATGATGATGGCGCTGCCGTCAGTCCAGGAGACTGAGCAGATCTCGCCATCCTGCCAGGTACCGAAGAAGGTGATGCGGTCACCTACCCTCTTACCAATATCGGAATAAGGGAAGCTGGCCACGAGTTCGGGATCGGCATCAGGAGAGGTGTAGGAATATATCTCATACTTGTGTGCTGCAGCCATAGCCATCGTGCAGAACAGCAGGCGGGTGCCGTTGCCGTCAGGGGCTATTGCAAGGCCTGCGGTCTTGTGCTGGGCGGAGAGTCCCTCAGGGATCTTGAGCTCCTTGACATTGTCCGGATTGTTTATGTCGATAGCCCAGATCTTGGCGAGATAGTCGCCTGCGGTGCCGGCATTGGATTCGGTCGCTGCCAGATAGACATATTTGTCATCGATGGCGACGTTGCGGTCCCAGTTGCCCTTCACTGTCCAGTCCAGACCGAGTTTGTTGGTATACCATCCGTCATCCTCAACGGTGACAGGCTTGGCATATTTGCCCCACACACGGGTAATCTTATGGATGCCGCTGGTCTCAATCTTCACGGTGAAGGTCTCTTCGCCGCCTTCGATGGAGATGACAACGCCGTTGAGCATATCGCTGAAGTCCACCTCGGCTCCGCTTGCGATGGCGACGCCGTCGGCCTTCACTACGCTGCCTTCAGGGGAAACGACATATTCCACGACGAGTTTCGATAGGTCAGTCCCGCCGGCCATCTTGATGGTCTGCTCGGCAGAGGTGATTTCCACTCCGGCTACCGAAAGTTCAACGAAATGAGGAATCTCCGCAGCCACATCGACGCCCACTGTCCACTTGTCCCACTTGCTCTCGTCGGTGGAACCGGCCTTCTTGAAGACTATCTCCTGGGTCTTTCCGTCCGAGTAGTCGTAAGGGTTGGTGTAATCCGCCTCAACGCCGCTGGGGAGGCCGATGAACTCGATGTCCAGGGCCTGAGCCTCGTCCTTGTCGGCATATGCGAGCTGGATGGTAGCGGTCTTGCCGTCGATTGCTATGTCATAGTCGAAATCTCCTGCGATGTCGAAATTGCGGCGGGTCAGGTCGACTGAAAGCTTTTCTTCGGTCTTGCCGGGATCTACGGAAGGATCGGCACTGACGGGCGCATCCTTTGAAGGGTCCTTGGAAGGATCTTTAGGCTGCTCCTTGGGGTTGCAGGCTGCAAACATCAGGGCAGCGGCTGCGAACAACATAAGAATCTTTTTCATAGTTAATTATGGGTTAAATGATTATCTTCTCATCCGGAAGAGGAAGTCGTAGCGGCGGGTCTTGCCGCTGGCGGCCACCACGTCCATCACTATCGAGTGGTTGGCAAGGTCCCAGGTGCCGCCAAGGCCCTGCGGGCGCACATTCCCTTCCTCGTCATAGACGACGAGTTTCGCGGTGGACGGGATAGCGGCCTCGACCGTGCAGCGGGCAAGGGTCTGCGCGTTGTATTTCTCCGGGTCCTTAGGGAAAGAGAAAGTTCCCTCCCCCGTAGTTTCGTCCAGATTGCCGGTCAGGGCATCGAACGATTCACTCAGACCGGGATTCTGGGCATCGTAATGGACATAGACCGTCAGCGAACGGAGGTCGCAGGCGTCGTCGTCCTTGGGAAGGACCAGTTTCTGGCAACCGGCGAGCACTGCAGCGGCGGCCAGCATATATATGATTTTCCTTACCATCCTGAATTCTGTTTGATGAGTTTATTGTTGCTTATCTCCGACTGCGGGAGCGGGAAACGGTCGAATCGCTCGGGATATTTGTGAGCGCCCATATCGCAGGAAACGCTCTCGCAGGTGCCGTCGGCGTGCCAGAGCACTCCGGTGTATTTCTTTCCATCAAGGACGGCGGCGGCACGGCCGGTGCGGCGCAGATCCCAGAAGCGGTGGCCTTCGTAGCAAAGCTCCACTGCCCTTTCCTTAAGAATTACGTCAAGGGCTGATTCCCAGTCGGTTATGGGAGCGGTGAAGACATCGTCGCGGCCGAAGCGGACCTTGCGCAGGTCGTTCACCACCTTGAATGCTCCGGTGAAATCTTCCTCGTGGGCGAGGCATTCGGCATATATGAGCTGAATCTCGGCGTAGCGGAACTCTATCCAGGGCTGGTAGGAGCCGTCACGCACGTAGTCATTGTTACTCTCGTCCAGGAGCTTGCGCATATAGTAGCCGGTTATGGAGTTGCCGGGGGTCTTGTAGCTGCCGTAGGGGAAATATTTCTGGTCGATGCCGCCTTCGCAGCACTCCAGGGCACGGCCTTTCCAGATTGCGCCGTTATACAGCACGCTGGCCGCAAGGCGAGGGTCCCGGCCCCCTACATTCGCATTGGTTATGAAGCGTTTGGATGCATCGGACGGGTCGAAGGCGGTGCCGTCGGCATTGTCGAAGCTGTCCACGAACTCCTGGGTGGGGCCGGCATATCCGCTGCCGTAGCTGCCGCTCAGGCACACGTCACCGGGCTGGGAATACTTCTGGTCGAAAGAATGAGTCAGCTGGCGGACAGCGTACTTATATGCCAGGATGACTTCACTGCTGTTCCCGGTGAATATGTTGGAATAATCGGGGTCCAGTTCATAGCGGGTGCTTCCGATAATCTTTTCGGCAGCTTCCTTCGCTTTGTCATACCTTCCGGCATAAAGCATCTCCCTTGCCATCAGGGCATATGCCGCATAGCAGTCCAGCCTGCCAGCTGCGCTACCAGGTTCGGGCAGGTTCTCCGCGGCGAACTTCACGTCTTCATATATCTGGTCCCAGGTCTTTGACACAGAAGACCTTTCAGTGTCCTTCAGGGCGGAGGTCATCTGGCTGATGTCGGTGTAAAGGATGGCGCCCAGGTCATCGGCCACGGAGCCGTGGGAGCGCATAATGAGGAAGTAGCAGTAGGAGCGGAAGAACAGGGCTTCGGCGCGCAGGCGCCCATTGTCCTTGAGCTGGCTGCCGTCCAGGTTTGAGAGGAACTCGTTGATGCGGCGGATCCAGCCGTAGCAGGTCGTCCAGCAGTCGAAATAGTTCTGCGAGACGCTCTGCTTGCCGGCGACCGTCATAATGAGGTTGGGGTCTCCGGCGCCTTCGGCTATGCTGCTGTATTTGAGGATATCCGTCAGGCCGTCGGACATGGAGGAATTGCTGCCTCCGATGGCATTGCTGCCGAACTGCCCGAAATTGGCTATTATCGGATAGAAGGAGTTCAGGTAGAGGTTGGCGTTGGCTTCGGTCTTGACGCCGAAGGACACGTCATATTTGTTGCCGGGGTTAAGGTCCACGGCGTTGCATCCGGCAAGAAGAACCGCAAGGGCTATAAACAGAATCTTTTTCATATCGCGTCCCTCCCTAGAATGTTATGTTTATGCCAGTGGATATGACCCTCTGCTGGGGGTAATAGCCGTTGTTGACGCTCGGGGCCTCGGGGTCGATGCCCATCGATGAGAGCTTTGAGAAAGTGAGCAGATTGGAGCCGCTGACATATATCCTCAGGCTGCTGACGAAGAACTTCCTGGTGAACGAGGCAGGCAGGGTGTAGCCCAGCTGGGCGTTCTTGAGACGCAGGTAGCTGGCGTCCCTGCGCCAGAAGTCCGCCGCAACCGCATTGTTGGAGTTGCTGCTCAGGCTCAGGCGTGGATAATGCGCTCCCGGGTTGTCCGGGCGCCAGCTGTCTTCGACCAGGTAGCGGGGCGGGTTGCTGCCCCACTTGAAGACCTGGGTGTAGTAGGTGCCATCACTGTATCCGAGGGCGGAGTAATTGCCGCACAGGAGGATATCCGTGGCCGCTGCGCCCTGGAAGAAGACCGACAGGTCGAAGCCCTTCCACGATGCGCCTATGTTCAGGCCGAACATCCACTCCGGAATCTGGGATCCTGCTATCCAGGTCCTGTCTTCCGCGGTGATGCGGCCGTCGCCGTTGAGGTCCTTGTATTTTATGTCGCCCACGCGCACTCCGGCGCTGGTCTTGGGGCTCATCGCGAGTTCCTCGTCGTTCTGAAAGAGGCCTTCGGAGACATATCCGAGCACGGCGCCCAGCGGCTGCCCGACCTTGCGCTGCCACACCGGGATGTTGTCGCTGTCGGTAGTGCTCACATAGCGGTTGCGGGCGAAGGAGACGTTGCCGGAGATGTCATAGCGGAATTCCCCTATCCTGTTGGAGTGGCCAAGGACCGCTTCGAATCCACGCACGTCCACTATGCCGTTATTGATTATGGATGAATAGTTTCCGCCGATGGACGGGGGCTGCTGGCCGGCCTGGGACTGGAGGATGTTGGTCGTTACCTTGTAGAAGACGTCGCCTTCGAAGGAGAGAAGACCGTTCCACAGGGAGAAGTCAAGGCCGCCGTTATAGGTCGTCGTCGTCTCCCAGGTGATGGCTGCGTTGGGGACAGCTGTGGTGGAGAGGCCCTGCGAAGGAGTGCTTCCTATGACAGCCACGGGTTTTGTGCTGATCGCAATGCCCTGGACGTAGAGGAAGTCATCGATATTGTCATTGCCCAGGACGCCCCAGGAAGCACGCAGCTTGAGGTTGTCAAGCCAGCCCTTGGCGCCTTCCAGGAAGCCTTCCTCGGAGATGCGCCAGCCCAGTGAAACGGCCGGGAAGATACCCAGGCGGTGGTTCTTGGCGAACTTGGCAGACCAGTCGCCGCGCACCGATGCCTGGAGGAGATATTTCTGGTCGTAGGAATAGTTGGCCCTCAGCAGCAGGCCCTGATGGCCATAGTCCTTGTGGCTGCCGGTCGGGGTGTTGGGAATCACCTCGGTGGCGAAGTTCAGGTCCGGGATCTCCGTTATGGACATATTCTGCTTGCCGGCGGAGAATACCCTGTAGTTCGTTCCGCTCTGCTCCCACACCAGGTCGCTGCTCAGGTCGTGCTTGCCGAAGGAGCCGCTGTAGGTGAGCTGGAGCATATTGGTGTAGCGGGTGAAGAGGGAGTGGCTGTCGGTGAGCTGGTTGATGCCGGTACTCAGGTGGGGAGAGTTGCCGGGAGTGAGGCTCACGAAGCCCTGAGCATCCACGGCGCCATATTGCGGGGTAACCTGGGCGCAGGGCAGGAACAGCTTCTTGGTGAGGGTGTTCTGGATGTCGTAGCTGAACATTCCGCGAAGTTTCAGGCCCTTGATGATCTCATATTCGAGAGTCGCCGCCGTCTGGACGAAGGAGTTGTTCTTGTCGTTGAAACCGGATTCGTCGCGGGCCAGGATGGGGTTCTGGTAGCCCACATAGGAGCCGTCGGGCATACGCGGGTTGACCACGGGCTTGGTGTATATGGTGTAGAAGACTATGTTTTTGTAGCCCATATCCGCGCCTCCGTTGTCAAGGGAGGCGGTGGGGTCGCTCGCTCCGGCGGAGACTCCCGGCTGGTGGCGGTTCTCCAATCGTCCGGAGAGGTCCACCTTGAGGGTTATCTTGTCGGTGAGGCTGATGTCCAGGTTGGAGCGGAGGTTATAGCGGCGGAACCACACGTTGTCGATGATACCGTCCTGGTTCAGGATGCTGGCGCCCACGAAGTAGCGGACGTTGTCGTTGCCGCCGGTGATGCTCACGTTGTGGTTGTGGCCTATAGCGGCTTTCTTGAACACCAGGTCAAGCCAGTTGGTGTTGGCGAAAAGGCCCTGCGGGTCAACCTTGTCGCCACGCACATAGGCTATTTCGTCGTCGGTGAACTGCCGTGCCGTGCCGTCCAGGTCTGTGGCCATATTGTGCCAGTAGATGTACTGGTTGCCGTCCAGGAGCTGGACCATATCGGAGTTTCGCGATATGGTGAGGGCGCCGCTGTAGTTGACCGTCACCTTGGACTTGTCGCCCCTTCGGGTCGTGACCAGGATGACTCCGTTGGCGCCGCGAACGCCATATACCGCGCTGGAGGCGGCGTCCTTGAGGATGGTTATCGAGGATATCTCGCTGGGGTCGAGGTTGCTGAAATCGCGTTCGACTCCGTCCACAAGGACCAGGGGCGCCGAGTTTCCGGTGGTGGAGATGCCTCGGATGTAGATCTGGGAGTCATTCTCGCCCGGAAGGCCGGTGGTCTGCCTCGACACCAGGCCGGGCAGTTTGCCGCCCAGCATCGTGGAGACATTGTCCGTCGGAGCCTTGGTGAGCTTGTCGGTGGAGATTGCCGCCACAGAGCCGGTGAGCATCTCCTTTTTCTGGGTGCCATAGCCTACCACGACCACTTCGTTGAGGGCCAGTGCGCTGTCTTCCAGCACCACGCTGAGCGGGTTGCCCTGCCAGGTCGCTTCCTTTGAAGTGCATCCTATCGAGCTGAACACCAGCACATCCCCCTTCCCGACTCCGTCAAGGGTGAATTTTCCGTCATAATCCGTGACCGTTCCCTTCTGCGTCCCCTTCACCTGCACTCCCGCCCCGATAAGGGGCTCTCCCCTTTCGTCGCTCACCGTTCCCGTCGCGGACTGCGCCCACGCCGCGGCCGAAACCATCACCGCCAGCAGGACCATCAGTAACCTTTTGAATAGCATCAATTAATAAAATCTAATTAACCAGCCACAAATTTATAAAATTATTTATAAATAAATAACACATAGTAAACAAATCCTCTGCTATTTCGGCAAAAATGCCAGAGGGCGCAGCTATTCGCAGAAGCGGGGAAGGACGTTGAAGGCGTAGGTCTTGGTGACGGCGATGGGAGGGATGGAGTCGTTTTCGAGTTCGAGGAAATAACCCTCCTTCTCCTTGCGGAGGATGCGGACCTTGTCCAGATTGACTATGTATTTGCGGTGGCAGCGCACCAGGGAACTCCCTTGGAAACTGGCCTCGATGGTCTTCAGGCGGCAGCGTATCATATACTTTTTCAGGGCGCCGGAATTATCTGTATACCAAACCATT
>CACZBP010000022.1 GCA_902779495.1 uncultured Bacteroidia bacterium | reverse complement strand
TAGAAGGCATGTCCCTGGATGAGAAGGTTTCATCCAAACTGATCGCCGAGGCCAAATTCCTCCGTGCCTATTCATACTTCAATCTGGTGAACATATTCGGGAAGGTTCCCCTCAAGACCAACCCTCAGGACCAGAGCAAGAACATACACGTAGGCCTGTCTGAAATATCCGACATCTATGCCTCCATCGACGCCGACCTCACATATGCTTCAGCCAATCTTGGCGACGAGAAGAACGGCAGGGCAAACAGGACTGCGGCATATGCCCTCCTGGCCAAGAGCAAACTGTTCCAGGGCAAATATGACGATGCCGTGACTGCAATTACCGCCCTTGAGTCAGTCAATGCGGGATACGACCTTGAACCTGTCTATGCCGACCTTTTCAAGAGCGGCGGTGAGGACAGCATTGAAAGCATCTTCGCAATCCGCTATGGCAACAACAAGACTGCGTCCCTGGGCAACAACCTCAACGTCTGGTTCGCGCCTTTTGTCGAAGGCGGATACAATTTCAACGCCCCCACGGACTCATATGTCGCCTGTTTCGACGAGAATACCGCCCTTGGTGACACGGACCCCCGTCTTGACGCGTCAATAGGACGTGACGGCAAACCCTGGTTCAACGGCGAGACCTTCAAGAAAGAGTGGGGAGGAGCTACAGGCTACCTTGTGAAGAAATACGACGAAGATGCAGTTGAGGATATGGCAAAAGCACAGAGCACCATTCCCCAGCACCGTATTCGCTTTGCCGAAGTCCTGCTCCTGAAGGCTGAAGCCCTGAACGAGGCGAACGCCGCAAATGTCACTACCGCGGCCGCAGCCCTCGACCAGGTGCGTAACCGCGCAGGCCTTGGCAAAACTACGGCCACGACGCAATCCGCACTGCGCGAGGCCATCCGCAAAGAACGCCGCCGCGAACTCGGTTTCGAGTTCCACCGCTTCTTCGACGTAATGAGGTATGGAAAAGAATATGCGGTAGCAGCCCTCGGCGAGTCCGCCTGGCCCTCCGACCGCTACTACTTCCCTATCCCCCAGGGAGAAACCGATGCCAATGCCGCACTTAAGTAGAGTACTACTAAAACCAAACATAAATCATTATTAATCAACCTAATTAATTAAACAAAATGAAAAAGTTTTTTGCATTCGCAGCCATTATCCTTTCCATTATGGTAGTCAGCTGCAAGAAAGACAACACCCCGTCAAACCCCAGCGGAGATCCCAGCTCGGAGCCCACTGTCGTTGACAAGACCCCTCTCATCGGTCTCATCGCTGAATGCGAGGTGATCCTGTCAGAGGCAACAACCGACAGGTTCCCTCAGACCGCTATCGACGCTTTCAAAGCAGCTGTCGAGACCGCCAAGAAGGCAAGCGATGCTGCCACGACCGACGACGCCGTGAAGAACATCGTCACCCAGCTCACGACCGCCAAGGAGACTTTCCTCGCTGCTGAGATCGGTGCAATCCCCGCTGACGCTCTTGCATGGGCCATCGACTTCGAGGCCAACGCAAATGAGTTCAAGACCAGCGGCAAGAATCAGTGGGATGCTAAGCTCGTCGCAGGAAGTGACGGTCTTCCCACCTATGTTGAAGGTCACAAGCAGGGCAGCAAGGGTATGCAGTTCGGCGGCGCCTCCTATATCCAGATCGCAAATGCAGTCCCCAGCGTAGTTGAGAGCAACACCTTCTCAATTGCAGTATGGGTCAACACTCCCATCAACGAGAACAACTACATCGTCTCCTGGGACAAGTGGAACAGCTGGAAATTCCAGACCCAGTCCACCAACAAGGCATTCCTCACCGTCAAGGTTCAGGATGGCGAAAGCGGAAAGTATATCGAGCATGACAGCAACACCGAAATTCCCGAAAATGAGTGGACTCACGTCGTAGTTACCCTTGACCTGGTGAACGGTACCGAGATCTACTACATCAATGGCGAGAACGTTATGGAATGGAACAAGGACAACGAGGACAAGCTCGCTGCCAAGAACCAGCAGATCGTGCCTGCCGCCGAGGGAATCAAGCTCCTCGTCGGTATCCAGGAAGAGAATCCTGAGACCAGCGGCTACTTCGTCGGCAAGATGGACGATCTGGCATTCTACACCATCGCTCTCGATGGCGGCCAGGTCAGCAAACTCTACAACGACCAGAAGTAATTTCGCTTAAAAGCCGGCGGCGGCTGATCCTGCCGCCGGTTTCCAATTCCACAGTCATGAATCGGAAATACCTCATACTCACTATTTTAGCAGCATTGGTGCTGACTTCCTGCAAGAGTGCGGTTCCCTCTGAGAGTGAGCCTACGGAAGACCCGGTCTCCGCGGAGCCAGCTCCCTCGCCAGACCCATCTGAAGAAGCCTCCGTGGAACCTTCCACCGAGCCGGAAAAAGAATGGGAAGAGCCGCAGAAGCCGGCAATCACAGACTTTGTCCCAGGGAAAGCAGTGGAACAGGTCGCAATCACAAGGGTCAACTCCATGCCGGATATCCCTTCCACATACAAGATGCTGGACTGGAGGCAGAAAGCCCTTGATTATGACGCCTATGTCTTCGACTGGAACGCTTCCGACGGGGTGAGGCCGCTGATATGGCTGGACCGCAGCAGCAACAACTCTCCTTACGACGGTTTCGGACTTTATACCGTGGTAGGAGACATACGCCAGGGCCCCGAACACCCCGGCAGCCACGAATCCATCAATACCATAGCCGCAGTTATGGGCGCGGGTCTGGTGGGTATAGACAAGACCTCCCAGGACGGATACAACTATCCCCAGATGCTGCAGAACTACTTCAGCAAGACCACCCCGTGGAAAATTGTGCTCAACGGCACGACGGGATATGCCCAGGACTGGTGGTACAACATTCTTCCCAACCTTCTGTATTGGGGCCTAAGCGACGTTTTCCCCGATGTTGACGGATCCGAGCCCATCCTCCGTTCCATAGCCGACCAGTTCGCCAAGGCTGACAGCAAACTAGCCGGCAACTACAGCTGGTCGTGGTTCGACTACGGGAAGATGAGGGGAAGCAACAACGGCATCCCCAGGCAGCAGGACGCTGCAGCCGGGCACGCCTGGGTGCTGCTGAACGCATATCGCAAGTTTGCTGACAAATCCTATATGACTCGGGCGATAAGTGCGATGAATGCCCTCTATTCGCAGTCTGAAAGCCGTTTCTACGAAATCGTAATGCCCTTCGGTGCATATGTCGCCGCAGTCCTTGACGCCGAATACGGAGAGTCCTACGACGTGGGGAAGATACTCCGCTGGACTTTCGAAGGCAACAAGACCAATGGCAGGAACGGATGGGCGGTAACTGTCGGCACGTGGGGAAGTTACGACATTTCCGGATTGCAGGGAAGCATCACTGACGGAGGTGGCTATGCCTTCCAGATGAACTGTTACGAAATGGCCTGGCCGCTTGTCCCTATGGTCAAGTATATGCCAAAATTCGCAACTACCATAGGCAAATGGATGCTGAACAACGCATCCGCCTCCAGGCTGTTCTTCCCGTATGAAATAGCCGATGAGAACCAGGCCTGCTCCGACATAAAGGATATTACCGGAAATATCATAGGCTATGAAGGATTGCGCAAGAGGGACCGCTACGGAAAGATTGACACCGAACCGGTTGCTGAGGGCGACGGGCCATCCTGGACGTCAGGAATGCCTCCTTGCACGATGTTCAGCCTCTACAGCACGTCACCAATCGGAATATTCGGCGCCATCATATCGACTACTGACGTCGAAGGAATCATATCCCTGGACTGCAACGCGACGGATTTCTATGCTGAACGCCCTTTCCCCTGCCATCTCATCTACAATCCCTTCGATGATGAAAAGACAGTGACCTACAAGGCTTCGGGTTCGCACTCATATGACCTTCTCGATGGTGTAGCCCGCGACTACGCCGCCAGGGATGCAACCGGCGACACTCCCATCAATGTCCCCGCCCACAAAGCCGTCCTGGTGTATGAGATCCCCGCAGGCACGCCCCTCTTCCTCAGAGGAACGGCAGTGGTCACCGAAGACGGTACAGTCGTAGCTTATTAACTTATTCTTTGAACCCCTATTTGTTGGTTAATTAATATTTTTGGGTATTCCTGCTGTAAAAGGCAGGAATTTTTTTATTAATTTTGTGTTTTCAAACAAACACGCAAATATGGAAGAGCCGCGCAAACTGAATTTTCTCGAAGAGATCATCGAGGCCGACCTGGCTTCGGGCAAGTATGACAGCATTATGACCCGTTTCCCTCCGGAGCCCAACGGCTACCTGCACCTGGGACACGCGAAGAGCATATGCCTGAACTTCGGTCTTGCCCAGAAATATGGCGGCAAGACAAACCTCCGCTACGACGACACCAACCCCACCAAGGAAGACACCGAATATGTCGATTCCATCAAGCAGGACATCGCCTGGCTCGGCTTCAAGTGGGACAAGGAACTCTATGCATCGGACTATTTCGACCAGCTCTATGCCTGGGCCGAAGAGCTGATACAGAGGGGCCTGGCATATGTCGATGACCAGAACCACGAAGAAATCCGCCTTGGCCGCGGTACCGTGGACAAGCCCGGCACTCCCAGCCCTTGGCGCGACCGCAGCGTGGAGGAGAACCTCAGGCTCTTCCGCGAGATGAAGGCAGGCAAATATGCCGACGGCGAGAAGGTCCTCCGCGCAAAGATCGATATGGCCCATCCCAATATGATGTTCCGCGATCCCCTTCTGTACCGCATCAAGCACGCCCATCATCATCGCACGGGAGACAAGTGGTGCATCTACCCTATGTATGACTTCACCCACGGCCAGTGCGACTCCATAGAGCACATCACCCACTCGATATGCACGCTGGAATTCGACGTGCACAGGCCTCTATATGACTGGTTCATAGAGACTTTGGGCATCTTCCCCAGCCACCAGTATGAATTCGCCCGCCTCAACCTGACCTACACCCTTATGAGCAAGCGCAAGCTCCTCGAGCTGGTGCAGAAAGGCCTCGTGAGCGGCTGGGACGACCCCCGTATGCCCACCCTCTGCGGTGTCCGCAGGCGCGGCTACACTGCCGAATCCCTCAGGATGTTCTGCGACAAGATCGGTGTCAGCAAGCGCGACCAGCTGATGGACATCCAGCTGCTGGAGTGGTGCGTCCGCCAGGACCTCAACGCCAGGTCCAACCGCTATATGGTTGTCCAGGATCCGGTCAAGGTCACAATCACCAACTGGCCAGCTGGTAAGGTGGAATGGTTCGACTGCCCGCTGAATCCGGCAGAGCCCGAGGGTGCCACCCGCCGCGTGCCCCTCACCGGAGAACTGTACATCGAGCGCGCCGATTTTATGGAAGACGCCCCCAAGAAGTTCTTCCGCCTCAAGCCGGGCGGCGAAGTCCGTCTCAAATACACCTACATCATCCAGTGCAACGAGGTCATAAAGGACGCCCAGGGCAACATCACCGAGCTGCGCTGCACCTATGATGAAACGACTCACCCGCAGACCGGCGAATGGCGTTCCGTCAAGGGCACAATCCACTGGGTCTCAACTGAATATGCCAAGCTTCTGGAGCTTCGCAACTATGACCGCCTCTTCACCCTGGCCGATATGAGCCAGGTCCCCGAAGACAAGGACTACAAGGATTTCCTCAATCCAGAATCCCTGGTGGTCGCCAAGGGTTGGGCAGAGCCCGCCCTTCTGGACGATGCCTCCGGCATAGCCGTCCAGTTCGAGCGCACCGGCTACTACATAGCCGATCCCGACTCCACCCCCGAGCACCCGGTCTTCAACAAGACCACCTCGCTGAAGGATTCCTACAAGCCGGAATAGCTGCGTTCTAAGCAAGTTCCTGATTGTTAAAAGGTTACAAAAAGTCCCTACCTCGTATGAAGCAGGGACTTTTTCATTACAGGCTGATTATAAGCCAGTTGCTTAGAACGGGTTTACTCTGCGGCAGGAGCTTCGGCAGGGGTTTCTGCAGGAGTCTCTGCGGCCTCTGCAGGTTCAGCAACCTCCGCGGCCTCGGGAGCCTCAACCACCTCCTCGACAGGCTCGTCCTTGTACGGGAGCCCTATGCACTTAAGGTGATTGGTGAAGTACAGGGCGGCGCCGGTGCCGGCAAGCAGCAGGATGATGACGGTCCAGATGATGAAGCGGCGACGGCGGCGTTTCTTGCGCTCCTTGGGATCCACTGCGGTGAGCTTGGGCAGCTTGGCAAGCTGGGTGAGCGTCGCGCCGAAGGCGATGTTCACCAGGGCCTTGGAGTTGATTGCCCAGCCGTTGGCGTTGAGCAGCGGACCGACGTCACGCTTACGCAGTTTTCTCCAGGCAATGAACATCGAAGGTCCTGATATCAGGAGCATTATCACAGCGATAATCAGCAGGAACTGCCACCAGGAGATGGTCTTCAGCGAAGCCGCTATTCCTGCCAGGGCTGCACCGACAAGGCCGACGCCCATACTTATGGCGGCGAATATGCCGGCGAACTTGGCGATGTCGAAAGGAGCTGCGGGGGTCTTGCCGTCCGTGGCGTTGTCGGCGACGGATGTGAAACCGGCCATAGACTTCTCGTTCTTCTCGGCTGCGTTCTTGTCTATCTTGTCGTTGATGAGGCGTGCAACCTTCTTGTAGGGCGTCCAGAAGGCCTGGCGCACGGAAATGGGGTTCTCGACGATGGCTACGACCTTGGCCGTGTAGTCATTGCCGTCACGGTCATAGAACACGGCGTTCTTGCCCACGCGAAGGTCATCCACGTCTCCGTCAGTGATGACGGCGGCGATATTGAAGCTCTTGCCGAGCTTCTCGCTGGTACAGGCGCAGTAGAGGATGTACATTCCGCTCAGGGAGGATATCTCCGGTGAAGGGCCCGCTACCTTGACGCAGAGGTCGGTGCTGCGCTGGTCGATATACAGGCGGCCTGCCTGGAATATGGCTTTCTGGTCCTTGTCGTAGAAATCGGACAGGACGACGTAGTTGTTCAGGAAACGGAAGAAGTCGCGGTAGAGGTGGAGGAACTTGTCCACTGCCTCAATAGCAAGTGCCTCAGCCTCAAGGGCTTTGTCCTGAGCCACGAGGTCCAGCAACTCAGCCTTGCGGTCTTCCTTGAGGACGGCTTTCACCTCGTCCAGGCCAAGGCCTTCCACCTCGGCGCCCTTCTTGGCATCCTTCCAGGCAGTGTAGGCTGCGAACTTGCCGAGGGCCTCGCTCCACTCAGCCTCGCTGATGCGGTCCTTCTTGGGGAACACCAGGGCCTTGAGGGAAGCGATAGCGCCCTGCCAGGCAGGGTTCAGACCTTCGACGAGAGAGAGCGTTCCTTCTGCATTGGGGCGGGCCAGAGGATATGTCGCAATCTCCTCGTTGGCAGAGAGGTCTCCCCCGCTGATGGCGCCAATCTTCTCCACCGATACATCCACCGCGCCGGCGGCGTCAGCGTCGAAGCGGATGAGCTTGCAGCGCATAAAGAAGTCGGCTACCTTGGCCTTTACGGCCTCGCAGGCGGCAAGGGCGGCCTCGGTGTCGTCGCCGAAGGGGAATATGTCGGGCGTGCCGGCATCCTTCCAGGCGGCATAGTCGGCGCAGGCTGCGTAGAATGCCTCGATCTGGTCGGTGTTGACGCCTTCCGCACCGCTGCGGTCGTGGGAAGAACCCACGCTGGCGGCAGCCTCTGTGATGAGGGCCTTGAGCCTCTCATCATCGGCCGATGCAGGAGTGATGATGCCGTCACCGTTGAACTTGGTCTCGGCGAAAATCTTCTCGTTGTCGGCTGTGTCTTCGATGGAGATTTCATCCTTCTCCAGTTTCAGGTTCGCCAGGATCTGGGCGGCGGAAGCCTTGAGGGACTTGCCGGTCTCGCTCTCGGAGAAGGCTGAAAGAGGGAAGGAAGACTCACCCTTAAGGATCATATCCGGATCGGACACGGCGTCGGTGAGCCATTTCGCGCTGGCGATGACCTCATCCACGCGGATCTTGCCGTCGGCGTTGCCATCAATCATCGCCAGGGTCTTGGGATCGAACTCCAACCCGGTTACGGGGCAGCTGAGCACGGTCCAGAGCTTGCGGTCAAGCTCTCCAAGGTGGGCTATATCCTGTCCGGAGGATATCTTCACCCGCACGGTTCCTCCAACCGAGGAGAAAACCCATTTGTAACCTTTCTGTTTTTTGTCTTTTTTTGCCATATGAAAGAGGATTAATTGTTTCCAGGAGAATATTCGCCCAGCTCCCGCATAGCCCGGACGTAGCCGCTCTTGAAGGCATCCCATTGCCCCTGACCGACGAAGGCCCCCAGCTCGAAGACCATCAGGCCGTCGTAGTGGAGATAGGAATAATAGGTCGCCTCCTCGCAGTTGACGCCGTTATACAGGCCGAAGGAGTTGTACATCGTGCAGGCATCGCCCACCAGCGTCTTGGCAAGGCTGGTGAAATATTCCATCGACCACGTGGACTCGGACTTTCCATAGATGGTCTTGACGTAGTTGCCAAGATGGAATATATCCATATATTCGGCAAAGCCGGCCTTGTCATATTCCGGGCTGGCCCAGCTGTAATGGGTTGACGCCCAATTGCTTGCTGAGCTGCCCCAGTTCTGGCCGGTCTCGTTGCGGTACTGGAACCAGCTGGCCGCCCACAGCTCCAGGGCAACGGAAGGCCTGATGGCCTTGATGACATCGCGGATATCCTTAACATAGCCCTGTATGACGCCCGCGCGCCAGGCCATCCACTGCTTGAAGTACTTCGTGCTGCCGTCATACAGGCCGGCGTTGCTGTCGTCCGAGACCTTCATAACGTCGGAAGGCCAGTTCTCGACGGGCTTGCCAAGGTACTTTTCGAAATCGGCCCGGGCAGAGGGAGAGAAATCGCTGCGGATATTGGGATAGCGGCAGTAGTCAAGGGCGAAACCGTCTATGTCATAGCACGTTACTATCTCCGCCACGACGTCCATTACATACTTATGGACCGCCGGATGCGAAGGGCTGAGGAACCAATAGTCGAAGGAATGTTCGCGGATGTCCTCGATTCCGGTGGTGAGCAGTTGGTGGCAGAAGGCGTCCTTGAGGTTGGCCTCGTAATATTCCTGACTCTTGGCGGAGGTGGGCTCGGCGAAGGTGAATATGCAATAGGATGCGGTCAGTGTCATATCCCTCTTGTGGCAGGCGTCGATGAAGGCCTGCAGGAGGTCGAAGGAGGTGTTGACCGTCTTTCCCCCCTTAAGCGAAGTGGCATATCCAAGGATATCGCTCTTGGAGTAGAGCACATCGCCGCTCACCGGCGGCTTGACCTCCATCGCTATGCCGGAGAAGCCGGCGTCATATATCTTCCCCACTATCTCATCCACGGCTTCAGGGGTCTTCAGCATACTGTAGGAGTTGCCGGCATCGACCCACATTATCGTGGGCTTGACCGGCCTGGGAGCCGGCAGGACCTTGCTTCGGACAGTGTATTTCTTGAATGTCTTGCCATCCTCGGCGGTCACCCTGACCACCTGAGGGCTGCGCAGCCAGTCCTGCTTCTTCGTGGGGTCCGGCGTCATCTTGGCACCCTCGGACATCCTGGGCTCCGCAAGGCCGTTCTTAAGGCCGGCACGCTGGTCATAGCCGTAGGAGAACGTCACGGAGAGGGTCTCCTCATCGACCACGGCCTCAATCCTGTCGCCCTTCGATATGAAGGTCATCCCATAGAGATTGCATTCGGAAGAAGGCTCCTTCGGCTCCTCGGAAGGCTCCACCGAAGGATCTTCAGAGACGGGAACCTCTGCGGACGGCTCGGGCCCGGGCTCCACGACAGGAGTCTGGGGAACACACGCCACGCACAGGAGCGCCGACAGTAACAATCTCAATTTCATATGGTTACAGCACTTCGCGAACCATTTCAAACAGGTTCACCTCTCCGCCGGAGCGGTTGGTTGCATAGAGTATCTTGACAGAATCGCTCTCCGGATCCACTATGGCAGCGGCGGAGACGCGGTTCTGGTCTATGTAAGCCACGTCGGTGGTCTCCATAATCCAGTGGGGGTCGTCGGTGGGATCAAGGGTCTGGACGGTAAGATACTGGCCTTCCCAGAAGGTGGTGGCGGCTATCAGGTAGGGGGTGCCGTGGAAGTTGACGACAAATCCGTCACCGCAGGAATAATTCCCGTAGCACTGGGCGCCCTGCGCACCTTCCTCACCGACTATCTCGGCGGTCAGCGTGCCATACAGCGGCAGGTCTTCGGACGGCATCTGGATGCCCTGCTGGACAAAATAGGTGATGCCTCCGGGAGGAGTGTTGGAATCGCAGACCACGAAAAGGCCGTTCTTGCTTCCGGAAACGGGGATGAGGGACTGCCATACGTTACCGTCGCCGGCGCAGTGCATTGAATAGGCAAGCACGTGCTCATTCACCTTGCCGGCCTTGCCGATGAAGGCATTGAACATAGCCTGGTCAGTGTAGGTTCCTATCAGTTCGCCGCCTGAAGGGCCGTTCCACTCGAGGAAGTGGTAGGTCGTTGCGATAAAATCGCCGGCAAATTCTCCACCGACCTTCAGCTCGAAGAAGTCGCGGTTGCCTCCTATGGGGAACAGCGGGTTGGTGTCGGACTCTGTGATGTACCACAGTTCTTCGGGTGCTTTGTCATATCCGTCCAGCCACGCATAAACGCCGCCCTCGGTGACATTGTCAAGGGTGCCGTCACTGCCGCCGGCAAAGCAGGCTGCAACGATGCCCTTGCTGTCATTGGTGATGGAAGTGGGCTCCCACCCTGAAGGGATGCCGTCAGTGTTGAGCACGCCCACCCTCTTTCCTTCAAGGTCGAACACCTGGAGGTCGGGGGCAACGAACTTGTCGGTGCCGGCAAAGGCAAAGAGCTGGGTGTTGTAGTCCAGCTGGGAAGGGACAATCCTGAGCTGGCCAAGGGTCTTGGACTCATCCCAGACCTTCTGGACCTTGAGGGCAACCTCATATTCCCTGGAGGTGACGGTGAAGACCTTGGTCGTCGTGCCGTCCTGTGCGGTAACGGTGAGCTTCACCTCCCTGGTGAAGTCCATCGCCTCCTTGGCAGGGTCAGGCGAAATGGTCGCGCCTTCGGAGAGGGTATATTCCGCCTTGGCGGATTTCATCGCGGCGGCATCCTCGGGATAATACGGAATGACGACCTTCTTTTCCACAGGCGAGACGTCGGCTTCGACGTGGGTCTCGCCGGCAAGGACCGTGAAGGTGACGATGTCGCATTTATTGCTTTTTACGGCCGGGGCATCCGAAGAGGGGTCCTTGGATGCATCCCCGGGCTTATTCTCGGGATTTACCTCGCCACCCTTGCAGGAAGCGAAGGCGATTGCTGCCAGGGCAGCAGTGACAAATAGAAGAGTTCTTTTCATAATTATTTTAGGTCTACGGATTTATATGCTTTCATAACGTAATTCTTCTCCTGCCCGGTCACGGTGTTCCGCACCTTCACGGGAAGAGGGTTGTCATAGTCGGACAGATCGAAGGTCCTCTCTCCAAGGTTCGGCTCTATCATAACGTCGTAGGTCACGGTCACACGGACCCTCATCCTCGACAGGTCATAGAGGTCCCACTTGGGCTTTAGGATCTTGAATACGATCTCGGCAGGCTCCACGCTCTCGTCTATCGTCGCATAGACTATGTCGGAACTGCCGGCGACCAGGGTCTTGGTGTAGGCCGCCCTGATCTTGCATTCGCTGTGGGCCTCGGGGTGGGAGGCCACGTCGTCATCCGCCTTGGCGCAGCCGAAGAGCGCCAGGCAGGAAAGGATAAGTATATATCTAAGGTATTTCATATTACCAGCCGGGATTGTTTTCGTTGTTCAGTGCGGGATTGGTGTTGCGCTCCTCCTCGGGGATGGCGAAGGCGTAGTACCTGTCGAGGAAGACCCTGTTCTTGCCGGCGTCCACCTCGACCTGCTTGTAGGTGAGGGTGCCGTCGGGGGCGCGGGTTATCCAGCAGCCGTGGGCCTGCTTGCCGTTGATTACTTCGACCGCCCTTCTCCAACGGCGAAGGTCCCAGTAGCGGAAGCCTTCCCCGGCAAGCTCCACAATCCTCTCGTGCTCAAGCACTTTCATAAAGTCGTCCAGGGTCGCGGCGGCAGGGGCGGGCAATCCGACACGGTCGCGCACCTGCTGCAGGGTGATCAGCGCTGAGGGGACATCCCCGTTCTGCGCCTGGGCCTCAGCCTTGTTCAGAAGGACCTCGGCATAGCGAAGGGCAATCCAGTAGTGCGAGCCGCCGTTCTTTATCCAGTCTGTGTCACCCTCTGTTATCCATTTGCGCATATAATAACCCGTGACGGTGGTGGCGGGAGAGCCGGAAGTCTCGAACTTGGCTATATAGTCATAAGGATACTTGTCCTCGGCGGGATAGCCGTCGGGGGAAGTGCTGTCCAGACGGGGGGCGGCAGGGGCTACATATCCGGTCTGGTCGTAGGTGCGGATGGTTCGCTTCTCCCAGGTCGCCCCATTGTAAAGTATTGTGGCATAGAACCTTGGCTCGCGGCCGGCGTAAGGGTCGGTGCCATATGTTTCCCAGGAGAAAGGCGTTCCGTCGGCCATCTCATAGCTGTCCACAAGCTCCGAGGTGGGGCCGAAGACGGCATATACCGGGGCTCCGTCGTGGAACTGGGAGTCGCCCCGGGGACGGAAGAAGACGTCTCCCCTGTGCGAGAGGCCCTTGGCCACATCATTGCCGAAGAAGGAGACCGTGAGGAGGTTCTCCTTATTGACCTGGTTCGAGAACAGGGAGGCATAGTCCGCCACAAGGCCGACTCCCGGCTGCGCGGCACAGGCATCGGCCGCGTCGATGACATCCTGGTAGGCCTTGGCCACGGAATCGGCCGGAGCGCCGGCGTTCTTCAGCGCACAGGCCTTGTAAAGCGCGGCGCGGGAGAGGAAACCATATGCTGCAGCCTTTGTCGCACGGCCGTAGTAATTGGATGTCCAGCTGGCGGGAAGATCCTCTGCGGCGCTGCGCAGGTTGCCCATAACATATGACCAGGAATCAGCTTCTCCCGAGCGCGGCTTGCTGTTCTGCGCGGGACCGTCCACTCCGTCGCCGCGGATGACTACTCCGCCGTAAACCCTTATCAGATAGAAATATGACAAGGCGCGGATGAACCTGACCTCGGCTACACGGGTCTTGAGGAAAGAGTCGCTGTATTTGGATGCATTGGCGGCAGCGTCGCGAAGGAACTGGTTCTCCCTCTTGATGCGGGAGTAGCTGTCGGACCATATTTCGAATGCAGAGGCTCCCGCCGAAGTGAAGGTCGTCTCCTCCAGGAGGCATATGTTGTAGCTCTGGCCATACTGGTCGTAGGAGCAGGTCTTCACTAGGTCGGAATATGCATCCGTGAAGTCCCTCATATTGGAATTGTACAGCTCGCTGCGGTCGCGCACGGCGGCATACAGGCCGTAGACATATTTGTCAAGGTTGGCCTCCGAACCGTTCCAGACGACGCTTTCAGAATAGAAGGTGGTCGGAGCAAGATCGACGAACTTGTTGCAGGAGGCTGCGCCCAGAAGGGCTGCGGCTACTATGAATATATATCTTTTCATAATCCCTCTCATTTAGAATGTCACGTTGAGTCCGACGCTGTAGGTCTTCTGCTGGGGCACGAAGCCGTTGTTGAGGCCCGGGTTCTCCGGGTCTATCCACTTGTAGTGGGAGAGGGTGAACAGGTTGGTGCCTGCCACGTAGACGGAGGCTGCCGACATTCCGACCGCCCTGGCTATCTTTTCCGGGAGGGAATATGTCAGCTGGAGATTCTTCAGGCGCACATAGCTGCCGTCCACCACCCAGATGTCGGAATGCCACATCGTGGTGCCGTTCCAGCCCTGGTGGAGGCGGGGATACTTCGCGTTCTGGTTCACATTGCCCTCTTCGTCTATGTACCAGGAGTCCTTCGCCAGGGCGAGGTTGCCGTTGGTGAAGGCAAGGCCATAGAAGGTGCGGGTGTATATGGTGTTGTCTATCACTGTGTTACGATAGTTGCCCGTGAGAGGGAGGCTGCTCATAGCGGCTCCCTGGAACAGGGCGGAAAGGCTCCAGCGGCGGAACCCCACCGAGAGGTTGAGGGAGAAGTTCAGTTCGGGTGTCGTGGAATAGCCTATGCGGACATAGTCGTAGTCCGAGGAAATCTTTCCGTCGCCGTTGACGTCCCTGTAGAGGGGCTCGCCGGGATAATACAAGCCTGCGGGCGGGTCGGGCGCGTTGTCGATGTCTTCCTGGTCACGCAGGAGCCTGATGCACTGGAAGCCATAGAGTTCGTCCATCGGGCGGCCGAGGACCATACGGTACGACGGATGGTCGCCTATCTGGTTCGCCGAGGAGAGCACCTTGTTGCGCGCCCAGCTCACCATTCCCTGGACGGAATATGTCAGGCCGCCCGAGAACCAGTTGTCGTGGCGCACGGTCAGTTCTATTCCCCTGTTGTCGACCCGCATCGAGTTGGCCGAGGAGGGGTGGTTGCCGCCGATGGAGGGGGCATATGCCGCATCAAGGCCTTCGATTATGCCGTCACGATACTGGTAGAAGAAATCGGCGCCGACGGTGAGCTTCTTGCCAAGGAGCATAGCGTCGAGGCCTATGTTATAATCGGTCATCCTGGACCAGGTGAGGTTGCGGTCGCCGTAACCGCCTGTGTAGAAGGCGGCTGTGGGCTGGAGGCCTATGCCGTAGGCGTGGGTCTGGCCGGTGGTGTAGAATTTCTCAAGGTAGGAATATGCCCCGAGGCCTTCGACGCTTCCGGTCTGGCCGATTGAGGCGCGCACCTTAAGGTGGTCTATCCATCCCACATTATCCTTTATAAAATTCTCGTTGGAAGCCACCCAGGCCACGGAAACGGAGGGGAAGAAGCCCCAGCGGTTCTCCTGCGGAAGCAGGTAGGAGGCATTGGCCCTGGCGGAGGTCTCGAAGATATAGCGCCCGTCGTAGTTGTAGTTCAGACGGTAGACGAAGCTGCAGTTGCCGGAATGGTTGTGCGAACCGGCATTTGCACCGGTTATGGCCTTGTTGGCGAAGTCGAGGTCTATGGGGTCCGACGTGGCGAAATCGTTGCCCCAGCCGTCGATGTGGTCGTAGTACCAGTATTCACCCTCGAACAGGCCGAGCAGGGAAACCGAGTGCTTGCCGAAGGTGCGGTCGTAGTTGATCTGGGGACGGAGGATGAGAGTCCAGTTGTAGGACTGGGACTTGAAATAGTAGGTCTCGCTGAAGGGGATGAAGTTTATTACCCTGACAGACAGGGTGTTAGGGTCGAACGAGGCCTGCTTGAAGGGCTCCTGGTACTGGTCATAGACCGTGTGGCCGTAACGCGCGCCGCCGAAAACCGAAGCCTTAAGGCCCTTGAGGAAGGGGACGGAGTCGAAGGAATATTCCAGCTTGGACAGGGCGTTGAGCGCCAGGGTGTTGGTGTTCTTGAAGCCGTCGTCAAGGACAGCGGAGGGGGTGTAGGTATATACTCCGTTATACACGCCAAGAGGGTAGGATATGCCGGTCTCGGGGTCCGTCCACTGCTTTGCAAGGATGGGGGCGGCGAAGAATGCCGCGCGCATCGGGGAATATTCGCTCTGCATCTGCAAGTCTATGACAGGCAGGTGCTTGCGGGAATATTCCGCCGAGACGTTCATCTCATAGCGGAGCCCGCGGGCAAGCTGGACGGAGAGGTTGTTGCGGAAGTTATACCGCTGGTAATCGTTGTTGCGGATTATGCCTTTCTGGCTCATCACCCCGAGGCTGGAGTAATAGGTGACTCGCTCGTTGCCACCCGATGCGGAGATATTGTGCTGGTGGGTGAGGCCGAAGGGGTTGAAGACCTCCTGGAGCCAGTCGGTCGGGGCATATATTCCCGCATCCTTTAGCTTCTGGATGTTTTCCGGGGTGTATATGATGTCCAGGCCGTCCATCCTGCGGGCCCTGTTGTTCCAGAGGATATACTCGTCGGCGTCCATCAGGTCCACCATCGCGGTGTTGCGGGTGAAGGTGACGGAGCCGTCGTAGCGGATGCTGTTGGTGCCGGAAGAGGAGCCGCTCTTGGTGGTGACCACGATGACGCCGTTGCTGCCTTCAAGGCCATAGACCGCCGTGCTTGCAGCGTCCTTCAGAACGGAGATGGACTCGATGTCGTTGGGGTTCAGGCGGGATATTGCCGTCGGGCTGGTTCTTGCCGCGGATGAGGAACGTGGCTCCGTCATCGCCGGCGGTGCCGTAGTTGGAGTGGAGGGCAAGGCCGGAGAACTGACCATACATCGTCTGGCTCACGTTGGCTACCGGGGCCTTGAGGATTTCCTTTCCGGTGCGCGATGCCACCGAGCCGGTGAGGAATTCCTTTTTCTGGACGCCGTAGCCGATGACCACGGCTTCTTCAAGGACCTTGCTGTCCTGCTGGAGGATGATCTTCATCTCCCCGTCGGAGAGCGGGACGGTGACGTCCTTGAAACCGAAAAGGGAGACGGTGACGCTCTCCCCTTCCAGGGTCAGGGCGAAGCGTCCCTGGGCGTCAGTCATCGCCGCATTGGACGCAGAACCCGTCTCCATCACGACGGCCCCCACTGCGGGAAGGCCGCCTTCTTCATAGACTGTTCCCCAGGCTTTACGCTGTGCCTCCGCGCTCCAGGCCACTGCCAGGAGCGTCAGGGCCAAGAGCGCCCTCCTAATGAAAACAGGCAATCTGTCTTTCATATCGTGTAGTGTTGAAGTATTTACGCACGCGTGCGAATATCTTTGCGAATATAATAAAAAAAGTATTTATACACAATCTTTCCGGCCGTCAGAGGTCACGTTTCCTCTTGCCTCGCAGGCGAAAGTGACATTGGTCGGGGTAGTGGGATATAATCGTGTAACAGGTCGTATTTCATCGCGTTGACCTGTTACACCAATATTGCCACCGGTGCTGCTGGAAGGCCATTCAGGTGTCACAGGTGGTCAGGCTCAAATTCGACCTGTTACACTCACTCCGCCTACTGAGGCTCTGAACGAAAACTGCGGAAAACTAGTCAGCGGTGAGGATGAGGACGGAAGGCCAGCTTCCGGGAATGGGCGGCACCGGGCACTTGACCTCAAAACTCGACGGGCTGCGCCCGTAAACTCGAGTCCGGCTGTCGGTCATCCTGCTGACACAGGACCGTGCCCTGCACAAGGCTCACGCACTCCCACGCACAAGGCCCCCTCCATTCCCGTCAATGTCCTTCCGCCCTCATCCTCACCGCCGACTAGTTTTATTTTGCTATCGCAGACCGCATTTCGCGCGAGCGTAACAGGTCGATTTTCATCGAGTTGACCTGTTACACCGATATTGCTACTGGTGCTGCTGGAAGGCCATTCCCGCGTCACAGGTGGTCAAGCTCAAATTCGACCTGTTACACTCTCCATAGGTGGTCATATGGGCGGTGCCGTGTCCGGGAAGTGCCGCGCCGAGGACCCTGGCGTCTGAGGAGACAGCGTAGTGTTTCAGGTTATAGGCGAGGGTGTCGGAGAAGTGGGAGGCAGCGGCGGCAGGAGCACCATCTACCCACTCGCCGGAATCCGAAAGGGTCCCGGCTTTTTT